>JAQUEX010000257.1 GCA_028684935.1 Kiritimatiellia bacterium
CGGCGAGACGTCGAATCTCGTGGACCGCCTTTTGATCTCGGATGGGGCGTACAACAAGACCGGAGCCGGGACGCTTGCGCTGGCGGTCTCCAACCTGACGATTCAAGGCGAGGGACGCCTTGTTGTCCGCGAAGGCACCCTGCGCGTTCAGAGCGACGCGAACACCGCGGCCGCACCTGCGCCCTGTCCTTTGGACGTGCTCGCCAACGCCGCCTTTTGGGTTGATGCCACCACCAACCTCATCACCGTTTCCTCCAACGACAACACGTATGTCGACGCCTGGCTGGACGTGCGTGAGCCGGACGCCGTGGCGCCCTTCGCGTACACGCGCGCCGTGGCTTCTTTCTTGAAGACCAATTGCGCTCCGCAACTTCTGTCAAACGCAGGCCCAGACGGGACGTTTCCATCCATCTGGTTCGGCCGTTACGCCTCATTGCGCTGGATGCTCTGGACAACGCCGGCCGGTGCCACCGCCGATGTTACCGGCATTTGCCACGTGTTTGCCGTCCACGGCGTCTTCCAGTCCTACGGCTACATCTTCGGCGCCATGAGCGGCAACCCGGATTTCCACATCCACGATTTCGGCAACGGCAGCCTGTCCGCGCCCCTTTGGCATTCGAGCGAGTGGTCGACTACGGCGCTCCGTCAAGGTCGCACCTACCTGAACGGGGAGCACGTGGACGGCACCCTCGTAAAACCCAACATGGGGTGGCAGTTGCTGGAAGTCGCATCAGACACCAGAACGCTGCATGCCGCCAACTTCTTCAACGACCGGAACATCGATTTCTCTGGAAAACGGCTCGGAGGCGACTACCTGTGTGAGGTAGCCGTGTTCACTAACCGCCTCTCCGAAATCGACCGGCTGCGCGTCCAGTCCTACCTGATGCAGAAGTGGCTGGGAGCAAAACCGCAACCTCCGCTGACCGCCCATGCCAGCGCTTCAGGAACCGTGACCGCCGATGTGGCCGAAAATGACGCCTTGGCCCTCCGTCTGAACGGCGAGGGCACCTTCCTCAAACAGGGTGCGGGGGTTGCGATCCTTGAAGCCACGCCGGCATCCTCCAATCTCTTCCGTTCCGCCATCGTGCAATCCGGCACGCTCGACGCCCGCATCCCTGTTCCGCTGTCCCTCACTGCGGGGAACCGGGTGACCACGTCGAACACCGCGATCACCGTGGCCCAGAACGCCGGAGCGGGGCAGCTCGCCAAGGACGGCCCCGGCACCGTAACGCTCTCAGCCGTTCCCGCAGGCGTCACGCAGATCGATGTGAACGGCGGCACCCTGGTGCTCGCGGCGCCCGTCGTGTCCGCTTCCGTCGCGACGGCCGTCACCGGCAGCGTGCCCAACGCAACCTTCGAAGCGGAGTTGCTCACCACCTACCGTCGCTCCATCGCCAACGGCGAGACCTATCACGGATGGACTGCCTATTTCCCTGCTCCGCAAGGACCTGCCGACAACTCGGTGTTCATTTTCAACCGTACGGTGGCCTATACCAACGTTAATCTGAACTGGGCCTGCCCTTACGACGCGCCTGAAGGTCAGCAGGTCCTCGCCCTCAAGCAGGACGCGTCCGCGTCGACCACGGTGACGCTGCCCGTCGCCGGCATTTATGACGTGTCTTTTTACACCTCCGCGCGCTCAATCCTCTCGAATAAACACGAAATCGACCTCTGCCTTGTCGAAGGCGCGACGACCAGCGCGGTCGCGACGGTCCAGTCGACCAACCAAGCCTACGTCCGCCAAAGTTTCCGCCTGCCTTGGCTGGAGGCAGGCGCCCACACGCTGCTTTTCCGTCGCAACGTCATCGGCGTCGACACGCTGGGAACGATCGACGACCTCAAAGTGACCCTGGTCTCCGAGACAAAGCCGAACCTCGTGAACTTCCCGAACGGCGACTTTGAGCTCACGGAATATTCCCGCAACGCGACGGCCTTCACAACATCGAATCTGGCGTCCGGCTGGGCGTTCACCGCTACGACGAACAACGTGGCCACCTCCGGGATCACCATGCCCGCCTCGTCCGGTTACTTCTACAACCCCTCGACGGCCTACGGCTCGGTCATGCTGGGCATCTTCAGCAACGGCGTCGCGTCGACCACGCTGACCCTCCCGGCCGGCACCTACAAGCTGCAAGGCGACATCTGTAACTGGCCCTGCAACCTCCACAACTATCAGGTCGGCAACACCCATCAAGTCACGGCCACCGTCACTCGGGCCTCTTCTGAAAACGTCGTCCTCGGCGTGGCCACGACTTCCGCCAGCATCCTCACGACGACGGCGTGGCCCGCGGCCTTCACCGTCACCAACAACGAGACGGTCACCCTTTCGCTGGCCGGCAGGTCCCAGAAGGCGGCCATGCTGATCGACAACCTCGCGCTCGTGCCCCAGACGAACCCCATCGTCCAGAACGGCAGCTTCGAGGCCAGCGCCAACTGGACGTTCGTCTTTAACCGAGATCTCCAGCCGAAAGATAACGCCGCATACAGCTATCTGACGTCCTCAAACGACTACGGCCTCGCCTTTTTCGACGGCACGCGGCGGCTGCTGCTGGTACAGACCGGCCTCGCCTACCAGGACATCCAGATCCCTGCTCCAGGGCTCTACCGACTGGTGTTCCACGCCGCCCAGCGGTGCCCGCTGACCTACAACAATGTGTACGGGCACAACCCGGTGCGCGCCTGGCTGGCGCAGGACGGCGTGACCAATCTCATCGGCTGGACGCGCGTGGACGACACCCCGCTGGTGCGCCGCGAATTCCTCTTCCACGTGGCCACGGCGGGCACCTACCGTTTTGGACTTCAAGGCATGACCGACAACTCGCCGCAGTTCCCGGGGACCGACCAGAATGCCCTGATCGACGGCGTCTCCATCGAGCCTGTGACCGATCTTGCGCCGAACAGCATGCCGCTGCCCGAGAGTCTGATGCTCAGCGTCGCCAGCGGCGCGTTCGTGCAGCTTGACTTCGCGGACACGCAGAGGGTCGACCGCGTCAATCTGGGCGGACGCTTCGTGTCGGGCGTCATCAGCCAAGAGACGTGTCCTGATTTTGTCGCCGGCCCCGGCGCATTGTACGCCATTCCCAAAGGATCGCTGATGTTTCTTCGCTGATGCGCATGAGGTCGATGTCCAGAAAAACGCCCATCAAAAAAAAGCCGCGCGGGAAAAAATCCCGCAGGTTGCAGTGCTGCTGGAATCTTCGCATGAAACCTCGCGCGGCATGCTGCGCGGCATCCTGCGGTACGTGCGGATCAACGGACCGTGGGCGCTTCACCTGGTGCCGGGCGGCGCGCGCGACCAGCGCCTGCCGGCTGTCGGGGCTTGGCGTGGCAGCGGTATCATCGCGCGCGTACCGAACACTAGAACCGCGTCGGAGATCGTGGCAGCCAGACTGCCCGTCGTCATCATCGATCCGCTCGATCCGTTTCTCGCCCCCTCCCATCCGTTCTCGCGCTACTGCCGGGTTCGGTGCGATTCACAGGCGGTCGCCTGCCTGGCCGCCGACCATCTGATCGCCGGCGGCTTCACCCACTTCGCCTTCGCGGGTGCGCCGTCCGCCGTCAACTGGTCAAGTTGGCGTCAAGAGGCGTTTGCGTCTCGGCTGGCGGAGCACGGGCATGCCTGTTCGGTCTATCCCGGCCCGCCGGCAAGCGCCCGTTCGGAGTGGGAGCGCGAGCGCGCGGCCATGTGCCGCTGGCTCAATAAACTGCCCAAGCCGGTGGCGGTTTTCGCAGCCAACGACGCGCGCGGAAGGCAGGTGCTGGACGCCTGCCTTGCCGTCGATCTGCCGGTGCCCTACCAGGTGGCCGTTCTCGGCGTGAACAACGACGAGCTGATCTGCGAAACCAGCCAGCCGCCGCTTTCAAGCGTGGCGGTGGACGTTGAGCACGCCGGCTACGCCGCGGCCGAACTGCTCGACCATCTGATGCGAGGAACCCTGCGCGAGCCGCGCCTCATCACCTACCAGCCCGCAGGGGTCGTGCGCCGGGCCTCCACGGAACGGCTGCCGGTGACGGACCGCCTGGTGATCCGCGCGCTCGAATACATCCGCATCAATGCCGGGCTCAACATCCGCGTCACCGACGTGGCCGGACACCTCGGCGTGACGCGCCGCTGGATTGAGAAACGCTTCGCCGCAGAGCTTGACCGGTCGGTACTCGACGAAATCCAGCGCGTGCGTTTCGAGACCGTACGCGGACTGGTCAGCCAGACCGGCCTCGCCTTCACGGAGATCGCGCGCCGCTGCGGGTTCACCAGCGCCAATCACTTGGGCATCATTTTCAAGGCGCACTTCGGCGTCACCATGAGCGCGTACCGAGAACAACACGCCCGCTCATAGCGGCCGCAGCACCTGCTCAAGAAAGCGGTAGATCTGCTCGTTGGATTCGGCGCAGGGCGCGTGTTTCAGGCGGTTGGTCATGGCCACCCGATTCGTCGCGCCGAGCAGCGCGTTGACCCGGACCGCATGGCGCAGCGCGGCCCAGCGCCCGGGCGGATCCTCCGCACCGCCGGAGACCAGAAAAGGCCGGGGCGCCATCAAGGCGTGCAGGTCGGTCAGATCAAACCCCTCTTCACGCAGCTTAAGATAGAGTCCGCGCCCGGGATTTTCCGCCGTCATCAGGCCGCGCGCGCGCCACGGTTTCGGATGGTAGCCCAGATACCACGGCTCCCAATAGTTGATCGAGGGGCGATCCTCGCCGAATACAATCCCCGGATCGGACCAGAC
>JAQUEX010000258.1 GCA_028684935.1 Kiritimatiellia bacterium
CCGAGGTGTTGCCGTTGCTGGTGAGCCGCACGTAACGGGCCCGCACGCCGTTGCCGGCGATCCGGCGGCCGAAGTGGTCTTCGAAATACTCCTTGTCGCTGCCGCGGCCGAGCTGCGCGCTGTTGTCGTAGTCGTTGTTGAAGAGCGTGACGACGCCGTTTTCAAAGGCGGGGTCGTCGGAAACCTGCACGACCGTGTCGCGGTACACGCACTGCTCGGGCCGTTCGCGCCAGAGACAGACCGCGTGGATCGCGGCGTTCGTGCCCAGATCAATCTGGACCCAGCGCACGCCCGGCGCGAGTTCGAGGTAGGCGGACGGACTGTATTGCTTGTTGCCGTCGGTGGCCAGCGCGAGGTCGCGCTTCTTCGCGCCGGAATCGTTGCAGGTCACCGCGCAGCCGCGCGAAAGCAGCCGCGTGCCCTCGGGCACCCGCAGCGGGGGCGGCGGCACGCCGTCACCCCGGTACGGCTCGCGGTGCGGCGAGCGCACGTCGATCGGCGTGCCCTCGAAGGTCGGACGGGGCAGTGTCGGCGCCAGCGCTTTCATTGGCGGCTCTCCGCCCGCAGCCGTCGCCGCAAAAAGAATGGCAAAGCCCGCTGTTGGGAGGTGGCGCAGGATGCGCGCGGGGATCGTCCGGTCATGAGTAGGGGAGTTGGTCGTCGAAGCGTGTGCCATTGTTTCGGTACCAGGACGCGAGGTGCTTGATCGTTTCCGCGGCTTTCGCCTTGACTGCGAGGTCTGAGTGGAAGGCCTGATGGGGCTGGACATAGACATTGCCGGTGCGGTTCAGCGCCATGTCGACTAGTGCCCGCGCGGCCGTCAGATCCTCGCCAAGCACATCGCCACCCGTGAGCAGGTACGCTTGCACACTCTCCGGAACGATCAGGCACACATGCCCGGCCGGCAGGTCGCCGCACCGGATGGCCCGGCGTGTTTCCCGTTCGAGTTGGCGCGCTTCGGCGCCCAACGCCTCGAAATGGATCACGTCAGGGATCCTCCCCGTGCGGGTGACGTGAGCAGGACGTCGAGGACTCATGGTTACAATGCGTACTGAGGGATTTTCAGCGTCTCGCCGTCTTTCATCGCGGAGGTGTGCGCATAGATCCCCGCCACGGTCATGTTCAGCGCGCAGGCCACGTTGACCCGCGGGCTGCGCTTGAGAAGAATCGCGTTGACGAAATCATCCATGAGATAGCCGTGCGCGCCGCCGTGTCCGCCTGCCGACACGCCGGGCGGCAACGGCGGCTTCTCCTGCGCGACTTTCGAGATGTCCGCCTGGCCGGAATAGCGCTCTTCAAAGCTGCCTTTCTGACCGTAGACGCGTCCCCGCTCACCGTGCGCGCCGGGCATATCGCCGCTCTTCACCATGCGGGCCATGCCGCCCTCGCTGGTTCTGAGCAATGCGATTTCCGTGCCGAAAGGGTTCTTATACGCGTTGTTGGCCGGCTGACGCAGCGGGTCGATGCTCGGCATGCCGAGGCAGGTTACGGACAGGAACGAGCCGCCGCTCACGCAGGTGTAGTAGGCGTTGGCGTGCGTCGGATACCACTGTGGCGGCAGACCGACACGCCAGTTCTTGTAAGATCCGATCGGATTTTTCGGAGAGCTGTAGTGGTGATACTCGCCTTCGCTGTAAATAAGCTTACCGAAACCGCCGGCTTTGTAGATCTGATGCATCGCGTAATTGTCCGCGTGAAACGCCGACGTCTCGAACAAGGCATAGGTCAACCCTGTCTTCTTGACCGTCGCCAGCAGCTCGTCGGCCAGCTCCAACTGATCGTCACCGAAAACCGCCGGCACGGCCGACGCCACGTGCAACCCGCGGTGCAACCCGGCGATCACCAGCCTCGCGTGGCTCGGCGCATCGGTGGCAATGAAGACCGCCTCGATCTCCTTGTCCTTCTCGTACATCTCCTCGCAAGACGCGTAGGTCTTTTTGGCGCCGACCTTTTTCGCCAGCGCGGCGCACCGGTCTGGAAAGAGGTCGCTTGCGGCCACGACTTCCACGTTGGGATGTTTTTGAAAGCCGAACTGTGCGCCGAATTGGCAGACGCCATATCCCACGATGCCGACCTTGATCTTACGGTCGGAGATCGGCTGCCACGCCTTTTTGCTGACCTTGCCCGCGTCGGTCTCGCCAAAACCTGCGATCTTGGGCGCCGTCTGCGCCTGCGCCCGCGTTGCGGCAGCGGCGAATCCCGCTGCGCTGATCGCAGCCCCCCTGAAAAAAGCCCTTCTCGTGAACGGATTCATTCTCTCTCCCTTTTTTAAGTGTTGTGGCGTGCGTCGGACAGGTCCACCCCTCCTTGCAAGCGCGCCGAGCGCACGGTTGGTGAACCTTTCATCAAGTTATAGCCAATATAGCTTCTTTCTGATTGATTGATAATCCACAATTGCGCAAAATAATTTGCACTTATGCGACATGGCCGCATGGGCGGAGCGTCAGGACAAACGCCACGAACGGCCCTCTTGTAATCGGTTTCACAGCGTGTTAACGTGTAACAAAAGGCACCGGAAAAGTGTCTTTAGAAATCCCACTATGAAATCACGCATTCCGCAAGTTGCCGTGCTGCTGCCGCTGCTGCTCAAAGGACAACAGGACTCCCTGCGCGGCATCCTGCAGTATGTGAAGCTTCACGGCCCTTGGCGGCTCTACCGCATGGAGGGACGGCCCGGCGAGCAGCGTCTGCTGGATCTGAAGCGCTGGGGGTGCACCGGTATCATCGCCGCGCAGTGCGACTTGCGGGAGGCGCGGCTGATTGCGCGGATCGGTGTGCCGGTGGTGGTTTGCGAGCCGTTGCCGTCCATGCGCGGCGCGTCCCACCCTTTTGCCAAATACGCCTGCACCCGCTTTGATTCCCATGCCTGCGGCCGGATGGCCGCCGAGTATTTCATCAACCGGCACTACAGCCACTTCGCCTTTGTGGGCGAACCGCACGGGCTCTACTGGTCTCGGGAAAGGGGGCAGGGGTTTCGTGACGCCGTCCTGGAGGCCGGTAAATCCTGTTGCGTGTACGGTGACCTATCTGAAGCCGAACAACGGGACTGGGCCGTTGAGCAGCCGCGCCTGCAAGCGTGGCTGAAGGCGCTGCCGAAACCGGTTGCGGTTTTCGCGGCCATGGACGGACGCGGCCGCCAGGTGCTGGACGCCTGCATGGGCGCGAACCTGACCGTGCCGGATGAGGTGGCGGTGCTGGGTGTCGATAACGACGATCTGATCTGCGACGCCACCTTTCCAACCATGTCCAGTATCCAGACCAACAGCCAGCAGACCGGATTTTTGCTGGCCGAGCACTTGGACGCGCTCATGAGCGGCAAACGCCTGTCCCGGCGCGTCTTCCCGACGATGCCCACGCGCGTGGTCACCCGGCGGTCCACCGACGCCACGGTGATCCGCGACCCGCAGGTCGCGCGCGCCTTGGAATTCATCTGGCGCAACGCCGGCCACCAGCCGATCAGCGTGGCGGATGTGGTCGCCCAGATCGGCGCGTCGCGCCGTTTCGCCGAACGGCATTTCAAAAGTGTCACCGGACGCACGATTCTTGACGAGATCCGGCGCGTGCGGCTCGAGCGCGTCTGCACGCTGCTGGCGGAATCCAATCTGCCGATCAGTGAAATCACCCGGGAGTGCGGGTTCGAGCGGGAAAGCTACTTGTCGCGCCTTTTCCGGCAACGCTTCGATCAGACCATGAGCGCGTATCGCACGGCGGCGCGCACCCGGTGACCGGCCGGAATGCGCATTAAGGGTTTGACCGCCACTTGCTCCGGCGCAGCGGCGATAGAGCGCTGCGATACCGTCCTGGGTCTACCTGTCAAGCGCCCGCAGTCACCCGATGAAGCCTTCTTTGCGTAACGCTTCGGTCAAGCGTTGATCCAGGCAGACGACCTCCAACATTGATGGCTCATTATCGGACGCTATCAGAGCCGCCGCCAGTTGCTGCGCGTCGGCCGCGCGCAAGGGATGTACCCGAAGCATGCGCTCGGCCGCTCGACGGCAGGCTTCGGTCGGCAAAACCTCGTTCCATCCTTTGCGCAACTCGCGAAGCCGCCGTTCTGCGGCCTGCGCACCTGAGCTGTTCAACCGGCCTTCCCTGACCAGCCGCATCAGAGCCGAGAAACATTCGATCGACGTGCCCCACCACGTCACGATGTCCGGATCCTGCTCGATCAGCTTCTCCATCTCCCGCGAGTGACTTTGCTCCACAAGTAGAGGCACGATCCCGGAGGCGTCCCAATATCTCATCGGCCTTCCTCCCGATCCGCAAGCAGGGACTCCAGGATGTCCCCCTGCTCTTCAGGTCGCGGGCGGGGCCATGCGCGTAACGCGCGCAAGTCGATGCGGTTACGGGCGGGGCGGACCAGACCGCGACGCGCCAAGTCATCCAGCCGGCACGGGTTCTCGCCGCCCGCATCGGACACGGGCTCCAAGCGGGCAATGGGGTTTTGGCGATCCACGATCAGGATCGACTCGCCCTCGCGCACCCGGGCGATCATCTCGCTGAAGTGATTGCGCGTATAGGATATATTGGCTCTATTCATAACGCCAATATAGCCATATCGAGATGGCAGTGTCAACCCGTTTTGTGCACACAGCCCCTTTCCGCCGACCAGCGGCGGGTCTACAGCTCTTCGCGCATCCCCTTCGAGGGATTCCCGCGTCCCATTCGCAGGACCTGTAGTTCCGGTGTTGTGTCGCTGTAGTTCCGGCGCTGTGCCGCCG
>JAQUEX010000259.1 GCA_028684935.1 Kiritimatiellia bacterium
CGCGGTCAAAGGCCAACGTGCCGCCGGCGTCAACCGCCACGGCCGCGCCCGTCCCCAGTGCGCCGCTCAATCCGCCGTCGCCCACGCGCAGCGTGCCGCCGACCACCGCATAGCCGCCGGAATAGGCGGCATTGCCATCGGTCAGCGTCAATGTTCCCGGACCGTCCTTCTGGATGAACGCGCTCGCCGATCCGACGAAGCTGCCGGCGAAGAGCGTGTCGGCTTCCTGATCGATCACGACCGCCGCACCAGCGCCCAGATTCAGTGCGCTGCCGGCCTCACCCGCGAGCCCGCGTAACGCCGCACCGCTGAAGAGGATCGCCTGCGGCAGCAGGTTGGTCGTGCCGCCCGGGTAGGCGATGAAGGCGCGCAGCGCGTTGCCGCCGGTGTTCTCGCGATAAAGGATTTCGATCTCGTGGAAGCCAGCCGTGAGCGCGATCGAGCCGTAGCGCGCGGTCACGCCCTGGTCGTAGCCGTTATTCACGACCTTCTGGCCGTCGATGTAGAGCATGCTGCCGTCATCGCTGGCCGTGCCGAACGCATAGGTGCCGGTCTGGTCGAGGAAGATCGTGCCGAGCGCATGGAAGTCATAGGTGTCATTTTCGGCACCCACGCCCTGCACATACGGCACCGGCCAAGCCGTGCCCCCAGTGCCGGTGTCGAAATTGGTACCGAGCATCAGCGAGTTGGTCACATAGTTGGGCCCGCCCGGGAAGGTCGATGCCAGATAGGTGTACCACGCGTCCAGCGATTGAAACTCACCGTACTCCGCGTCCGACGCCGAGCGGTTATAGAAGCGCATCTCAAGCCCCGTGCGCCCGAACACCTCGGCCGCAGTGCCGGTTGCCAGCGAAAGCGTGCCGAGCACGCCCGCGCCGTTGTTCAGCACCAGATCGCCGGCCTGGATGTCCAACACGCCGAAGTGGTCGCTGGTGCCGGAATCGAACGTCAGGGTTCCCGCGCCCTCCTTCACGACACGTCCCAAGCGGTTGGACCCGAGAATGTCGCCGCTGAAGCTCATGTCGGCGTCGTCCGTCACGCGCAGCGTGGCCGCGCCCAGATCCGTGAAGCGCACCGCGCCGTCCGCGCCGTCCAGCGTCCCGACCCGCGCCTCGCCCGAGTCCGTCCCGGTAAAGAGCAGGCTGTTCGGGAGTTCCTGGACCGCCGCGCTCTCCGGCGGCTTGAACCACACGGTCAGCCCCTGGTCGCCGCCCGCCTCGAAAAAGGCGATGGCGATCTGGTGCATGCCGGCCTCCAGTTCGACGTAAGTCACGACATTGCTGTCGCCCGGCGTATAACTCTGCATGGCGTTGTTGTCGACGACCATCTGCCCGTCGATGAAGAGCACGCTGCCGTCGTCGCTGGCTGTGGCAAAGCCGTAGCTCCCGCTCGTTTGCGCCGCGAAAAGTCCCTCCCACAACACGGCGAAGTTGCTGGTGTCCTTCACATTATAGGGTGCCGGGAAGCGCGAGCCGGTATTCAGCGCGTTGAAGGTAGCGCCAAAGCCAGTGCTGTTATGGACGACATTCGGCGTCTTTCCGCTCAGGAAGTTGGTCACTGCGGCGTAGGACACGAAGTCGCCCGTAGAAGGAACCGCAGCCAGCGTGTAGTATTCGCCGATCAGGCCTTGGGTGCCAAACGTCACGCCCAGCGTGCCGCCGGCAGTCTCGACCACACCGGTGACCGCAGTATTGCCGAACAGCTCCAGCGTTCCCGCGCGGATCTCGGCGTTGGCAAAGGATCCGTCCGGATGGGTTAGCCTCTGCGTCCCGCCGCCGACTTTAATCACATCGAGCTGCGGATCGGTGGTGCCGGCGAACGAGGCCGTCACGTTGTCCGCGCCGACATAGAGCGCCGTGGTGGTGCCCGTGCTGTCCGTGACCTGCCCGGCCCCGTTCAGGCCGCCGACTTGCAGATCGCGCCCGTCAGTCTCCAGCGTCGCGCCGGCGGCGATCGTCACCGCCCCTTTGCCGGCCCCGCTGGGCAGGACATTGGTTGCGGTCACGCGCAACGTGCCGGCGTCGATGTAGGTGACGCCGCCGTAGCTGTTCTGTCCGGAGAGCGTGAGCGTGCCGCTCCCCTCTTTGCGCAGCGAACCCGCGCCGGAGAAGGGATAAGAGAGGGCCCAGTCGCTGTTGTAGTTGAGCGCAAGCGTGCCGTTGACCGCGAAGGTGCCGGCGGGCGACCAACTGAAATGCGCGCCGTCGCCGATGCGCAGATTGCGTCCCGACGGGATGTCCAGCAGTCCGCTGTAACTGTTGTCAGCGCCGGCGAAGGTCACCCAGCCGCCGTCGGTGGCCGTGATTTTCCCTGACCCCGCCAGATTGCCGGCAACGGTCATGGCAAAGCTGCCCCACGGATGCAGCTCGAGTCCGCCCGGGCCCACCGTGACGCCGCGGTTGGCCGGCAGAGTGAAGTTGGCGTTGCCGCTGCGGATCACGCCGTTGTCCACATAGAGATTGTCCGGGTCGGGCGCGGCCGGCACGGCACCCAGTCCGTCCTCTTTGATGAAGAGCACCCCGCGGTTCGTCACCACCGTGCCGCCGGAGTAGGTGTTGCCGCTCTTCAGCTCCACGATGCCGGGCGTGCCGATGACCACGCCGGTCGCTTCGGCGCCGTCGGCCAGATTGCTCACGGAGAGCCCGCGGTTGGACGCACTGACGTAAACCTGATTGCCGCCGCCGAGCAGATAGGTGTCGGTCGCGGCCGCCGGCGTCAGCGTGCCAGCATAGTCGAGGCTCAGCTCGGCCGCGCCCACCGTGAGGCCGGGATGGTTGCTGAGGTCGATGTTCTGCGCCGCGTTGGCGCTGCCCAGCAGCAGCACGCCGGAGGAGCCAGGCGTGATGCGTCCGGTGACCAGCGCGTTCACGTCCATCGCCGCGGTCAGGCGCAGGACCGCGCCGTGGCTCAGGTCGATGTCCGGCACGCCAGGCGTCCCCTGCAGGCCGAGCGCATTGGCATGGGCCAGCGTCACCGTCGCGCCGTCGATCTCTGCGCCGCCGGTGAAGGTGTTGTTGCCCGCGAGCGTCATGCCGCTGCCGTTCGCGCCGATGACGGTCAAATGGCCGGGCGTGGCGCCGACGTCGGCGATCACGGCGTCGTAGACGACTGTGCCACCCTCGGTTTCAAAGGTGTAATCGCCCTGATACGGGGTGAAGGTGCCGGTGTACGTCAGCGCCCCCACAAAGGCCAGCCGCAGATCCGGGAAGGACGAGAAATCGACGGCATCCGCGGCATTGGCCGGGAAGAGGGTGAGCGCGCCCTTGGATGCGGGATCCATGCGCGCCAGCAGCAGGGCCGGACCGCCCGCAGCGGCATAGCCGATCGCCGTATCCTCTGTGTTGGTCAACGTGATCGTGCCCGCGTAGCCGGCCGGCAACCCGTTGGTGTGGCTGAAGAAGAGGTCGCCGGCCAAGACATCGATGTCGCCGGTGAAGGTGTTGGCGCCGGCGAAGGTGATCCGTCCCGCGCCGCTCTTGGTCAGGCCGCCGCCGATGCTGGCCGGGTCTTCGGTCAGGGCCTGCGCCGCCGTAACCGCGACACCGGCGGGCACGCTGAAGACCGCACCGCCGGCCTGCACGCGGGCCGCCGTCAGGTTGTACATGAAATCGGTGCGCGAATTCACGGCCTCGACCGTGCCGCCGTTCAGGAACAGCAGATTGGTGCCGGCCGTGGCAGACGCATAAAGCCGCTGCGCGCGGAGGATGCCGCCGTTCAGGGTGACTGCTCCGTACGCAGCGTTGGTGGCTGTGCCGGTGCTCCACACGAGGCTGTCGGTCGCGTTAACCAGACCGCCGTTGACCGTGATCTCACCGCGCGCGCCGTTGGCGTTGACGACAATATTCTTGCCGGGCAGGCGGCAGCCGAGCTCGCCGCCGTTGACCGTCACAGTCGCCTGCGCGCCGAGGCTGCTCGCCGCATAGAACCAGCCGTTGGACACAAAGGCGCCGCCGCCGTCACCCACCGTCAGACTGCCGACACTGCCGGCGCTGGCGGCCACGATCAGGTCGCGGTCCACATCGATCACCGCCGGATCGCCGCTGCCGCCGACCGTCGCCGTGGCATCGCCGCCGCGCACGCCCATGTTGAGGTTGATCGCGCCGCTGCCGGGCACCCGAAGATGGCCGTTGGCGACCGTCAGGGCAAACGCCGCATTGTCCGCCAGCTCGACAGAGGCCAGCGCACCCAGCGTCAGCTTCGCGCCGCCGCTGATCGTCAGGCCGCCGGCGGCCGGAAACAGATGATTGAGCATCAGGTCGCCGGAGAGCACCGCGATGCCGCCGTTGTTGATCCAGACCGTTTCGCCGTTCTCGCCGACATTGCCGCCTTGCCAGTTGGCCGGATCGGCCCACGGCAGCGGTGTGCCCGCCGCGCCGGCCCAGATCGTCTGATACTGGCTGTTCTCAAGCTGATAGTTGGCGACGACCTGCGCCTCGCTGAGCGTGCCGCTGTGCACGCGCACTTTGGAGATCGATCCGCTGAAGAGCATCTGCCAGTTCTTGGCCCCGCGGTCCCAGACCCCGCCCAGGGCAAAGGGTGCCCCGCCGCGCAGATTGCTGACCGCCGGGGTCTTGGCAATGCGCAGCGAACCGTCGGCATAGAGCCGCTCGACGCCGGCGGCGTCGCGCGTGATCACGATGTGGTGCCACAGCCCGGCCATCGGCGGCGTGCCGTTCCAAGGAATGTTGCAACTCCCGTTGTAGTGCTCCACGGC
>JAQUEX010000260.1 GCA_028684935.1 Kiritimatiellia bacterium
AACGCCCCCAGCAAATACTCTTTGGTGCGTTTCAACTCCGCCGCGCCGACGTTTGACGTGAGCACGCGGCGAATCTCCTTGGCCGTCAGCTTCAGGGCGGCGCGCGCGCGCTGCGTGTCGAAGCCGCCACTGACGGTGAAGAGCCCGGTCTCTTCGAACAACTGGAAGCTGGACTGGATGGAGTAGCAGAGGCCGTGCCGTTCGCGCACACTCTGGAAAAGGCGCGAACTCATGTTTTCGCCGAGCAGGCCATTCAAGACGCGCAGCGCGTACCGACGGTCATCATGCCGGCCGAAGATGCGGAAGCCGACCACGGCGTGAACCTGCGCGATCTCCTTGCGCACACACACCAGGCGCTCCTGCGCCACCGTGCCGTCGACACGCTTGAAGGGCACTCCCTTGGCCGCGCGCCGCGCGCCGACCGCCCGCTCGACACACGCCACGCAGGCGGCGTGGTCGAGCCGCCCGGCAAAGACAAAGATCGAGGCGGGCGGCGTGTAGGCACGCGCCATGTAGCGCAGCAGCGTCTCGCGGGTCATGCGCCGCAGCGCGGCTTCGTCACCGGAGAGCGGCGCCCCGAGCGGATGGCCCTTGAACATGACCTCTTGCAGCTTCTCCTGCACCACATGCTGCGGCAGATCCTGATACATCTTGATCTCTTCGAGGATGACGTCGCGCTCGCGGTTGAAATCCTCCTCGCCGACCACTGCGTTGAGATACATGTCGGCCAGCACGTCGAAAGCCTGCGCCAGATATTCGTGCGGCAACCGCGCGTAGTAGCAGGTGCTCTCCTCCTGCGTGTATGCGTTGAGATAGCCGCCACGACCCTCGATCGCCTGCGAAATCGCCAGCGCCGAACGCGTCGGCGTGCCTTTAAAAAGCATGTGCTCGAGAAAGTGGCTGACACCTGCAAGGCGGGGCGTTTCGTGACGGCCGCCGGCCCCCACCCAAACGCCGACGGAGACGCTCTCCGCATCGGGCATCCGCGACGACACGACGGTCGCCCCGTTTTTCAACACCGTGACCGCAACATGATCAAGCATAGAGTATCTCCGCAATCGTCCGTGCATGGGCGTTCAGACCGCAGCGGCGCGCATCGCGGCCAGGGTCGTCTTGCCATCGTAGAGCGCTTTGCCGACGATCGCGCCGAACAGATTGGCGCATTCCAACGCTTTGAGGGCGACCACATGTTCCGGGGCGCTCACGCCGCCCGAAGCGATCACGCGGCAGGCAGGCACAGCCCGGCAGATCTCGCGCATGGCCGTCAGGTTAGGCCCGCCCAGCATGCCGTCGGTCGCGGTGTCGGTGTAGATGATCGTCCGCACGCCGGCGTCCGCCACCTGCTGCGCCAAGGCGGTGGCGCGCGTGCCGGTGGTCTCGACCCACCCCTTGACCTGCACGAAGCCGTCGCGCGCGTCGATGCCGACCGCGATGGCGTCGCCGAAACGCCGCACGAGGGCAGTCAGGGCTTCGACGCTTTCCAGCGCGCGCGTGCCGATGATCGCGCGCGCCGCGCCGGCCGCCAGGAGCTGCTCGACATGCGCGTCGCTGCGCAGCCCGCCGCCCACCTCGACCGGGATGCCGATCGCCCGCACGATGCGTTCGATCACGGCCGTATGCTGCGGCTCGCCTTGGAACGCCCCGTCCAGATCCACCACATGCAACTGCTCCGCGCCCTGCTCGCGCCAGGCCAGCGCCTGTGCCACCGGGTCATCGGCGTACACCGTCACGTCATCGGCCTTGCCTTGCCGCAGCCGCACGCAGCGGCCGTCCTTCAAATCGATCGCGGGCAGAATGATCATCCGATCGTCCCCTTGCTTGAGGGGATGCCGGTCTCGCGCGGATCGGCCTCAACCGCCATGCGCAGCGCGCGCGCGAAACCCTTGAACATCGCCTCGCACACATGGTGCGTTTCGTCGCCGTACACCTGCCGCACATGAAGATTGAGGCGCGCCTCGACCGACAGCGCGCGGAAAAACTCTTCCAGCAGCTTCACTTCGAAATCGCGCACCTTGAGATGCTTCAGGGCGCTGGCGAAGACCAGAAACGGGCGGCCGCCCAGATCGACCGCCACCTCGCAGAGCGCCTCATCCATCGGCAGCAGAAAAAACCCGTAGCGTCGGATGCCGCGGCGATCGCCGAGCGCCGCGTTGAGGCACGTGCCGAGCACCAGGCCCACATCCTCCACGGTGT
Organism: Kiritimatiellia bacterium; assembly: GCA_028684935.1. GTDB lineage: Bacteria > Verrucomicrobiota > Kiritimatiellia > RFP12 > UBA1067 > DUPH01. The sequence continues at coordinate 2,194 of JAQUEX010000260.1, forward strand.
GGTGGTAGTCCACATGCACATCGCCTTTGGCGACCACGTCGAGGTCTATCAGCGCATGCCGCGCGAAGAGTTCCAGCATATGGTCAAGAAACCCGATGCCCGTTTCAATGCGGCTGACGCCGCTACCGTCCAGATTGAGCGTCACCGCGATGTCTGTCTCGCGCGTGGTGCGTGTACGTGTCGCCGTGCGTGCCATGGCGTGCCTCCCGGGTTCTCAGTCCGCGCCGCCGGCCGGCGCAGGGGGTTCGTCGTCGTCAGTCGTGTTCCGCCGCGCCAGTTCGCGCAGGCGGATGATCCAGATGCAGGCCTCATACAGCACGCACATCGGCAGCGCCATCAAGATCTGCGAGACCGGATCAGGCGGGGTCAGAACCATCGCGATCACAAAAATCACCACGATGGCAATACGGCGCCGTGTCCGGAGCGCCTCGGAGGGAATCAGCCCGATCCAGCCCAGCACCAGCAGCAGCAGCGGAAGCTGGAAGGCCAGCCCGAAGGCGATGATGGTCTTGATGACGATATCGACATGCTCGTCGAGGCGCACGATATCGACCTTGATGCCCACCCACGCGTTGATTTTCTGCAGGACCTCGATAGCGATCTCCAGCGTGGCCGCGTAGGCCATCCAGACACCGATGCCGAAGAGCAGCGTCGAGGTGAACAGGCAGAAGATGATGATCGAGCGTTCACTGCGCTTCAATCCCGGAAAAACGAAGCGCAAGATAAAGAAGAGCAGAAACGGCAGGCTGAGGGCCGTGCCGCCCCAGAGCATGATCTTGAGAAGAATATTGAAGCCCGCCGTCCAGCCGAGCCCCTGCACTTTATCCGTGGCAAGCCCGGCAGGCGCAATAATCCATTCGGTGATTTTCGGCGCGAACGGGACAATGGCGACCTCACACGCCGCCCAAGCGACTGCGCAGCGCAGCAGGCAGTCGCGCAGGTCGATCAGGTGCTCCATGAACGGCCGCGGCGGATCGTTGTAGTCATCGGCTTCGCCGTGCTTCTTGATCGAGAACCGTCCGATCTTCATGTCGCGCGCTCCACGGGCGTATCGGGCGTACCCGGCGTCTCCGCCTCCGCCGCGCCCTGCGAATCGGCCGGCACCTCCGAAGGTCCTGCCGACCATTCGGCGACCTGATCTTCGTTGCCGGGATATTCCGCAACGTCGGGGTAGGGATTGTCGTACGGCTCGGCTGTGTCGGCCGGCACATCGCCGCCGCCATACGAGGTGTCAGGCGACGTCTGCGAAGCAGACGGCGTCGGCTGGTCCATGTTCATCAACTGATCTTTAAACTCGTCAGCCGCACGACGGAACATCTCCATCGTGCGGCCCAATTTGCGCGCGATCTCGGGCAGGCGTTTGGGGCCGACCACAATCAGGACGACCACAAACAGCACCACCCATTCACTCGCACCCACGGAGCCGCCGAGGAACGCCAAACTAGGAAAATACGACATACCCGGAGGCCCCTGCACGCCCGCTTATTTCTGGAACAGCGAGAACTCGCCGCGGCGGTTCAGGCGCCAGGCTTCTTCACCGACACCGGCCACGGCGGGCTTCTCTTCGCCATAGCTGCGGGTCTGAATGCGATCACCCGACACGCCCAGTTCGGCCAAGCGCGTGCGCACCGAAATGGCGCGGTTCTCGCCCAGCGACAGGTTGTACTCGTTGCTGCCGCGCTCGTCGCAGTGTCCCTCGACGACCAGCACGTGGTTCGCGTTCTGCTGGAGGTGCGCGGCGACCTGCTCGACCTTGGCAATTTCGGAGGGGGCCAGCGCATAGCTGTCCAGCGCGAAATAGACCGGCGCGAAGGTTACGCCCTGCACGGGCTGCAGCGTGTCCTCGAAGCGCGCACCGCTGACCAGATTGCCGGCACCGTCATACACCGAGGGAATGTCCGTGGTCTCCAGCAGCGTTGGGTCATCCAACCCGGAGCCGCCGGCGCCACTGCCCGCCCCGCCTTTTTTCGACCACGGCATGCGGCAACCCGCTGCGAGAAGCAGGCCGGCCAGCGCGACATTGACAAAGACGACCGAACGAATATGCATACGTGAACTCCTCATGAACCGTTATTAACGCTCAGACCAATCCGGAGACATCCAATTACCGGCAACGTTGAGTAACCGTACCGCAGGATCCCCCAGAGTGTCAAGAATGTAGAGTGCGCCCCCGTTCGAGCAGACCACATGTCGCCCGTCCGCCGCCCAAGAAGGGTGTTCGTAACTGCCGGGCGGCGTCACCATCGCCGCTGACCGTTCGCCCTCTTGCGGGTTGAACGCGGCGATCTGATAGCCTCCGCCGCGCTTGGTCGCATAGACAATCCCGCCCTTGGCATGCCAGTCGGGATTCACATTTTCCGAGCCCTTGTAGGTCAGCCGGCGCGAGCGGCGCGTCGCCACGTCCGCCAGATAAAGCTGCGGCGTGCGGTCGATGTCGCTCACGTAAACAATGCTGCGCCCGTCGGGCGACCAGCAGGGGCTGGCCTCTGAACCGTGGGGCGTCTGGGTCAGCCGCGTCAG
>JAQUEX010000261.1 GCA_028684935.1 Kiritimatiellia bacterium
TGGGCCTGGGTGTCTGCTGCGTTCCTCTGGACGGTTGGGCCAAAGACAAGGACAAAGAGCCCAAGGTTTCCGAGCTGCTGCAGCCGGCCAACGAGCTGATGTCGCAGGCCTCCACCTCGTATGTCGACGGCAAAGCCAAGGAGGCCATCGAGGGGTATCGCAAGGCGCTGGAAGAGCTGGCGCGGCTGGAGCGCGAGAACCCCGCGCGCGTTACCGGCTCCGAATTTGCCCCGGTCCGTTTCCGCAAGGCGCTGTGCGAGACCGAGATCGACCGCATCATGCTTGAAGAGATGAACGCCACGGCCCGGACCGTGGCCGTCACCGACACGTCGGCACTGGAGGCCAAGCGCGCGGCCCGCAAGAAAGAGGCCGAGACCAACAATCTGCCGGAAGTCGCTGTCAAGTTGGCGCCTAAAAAAGGTGAAACGCCAGAGTCTGCGCCCGATGCGAAGACGGCAGGCACGAAGAACGGTGCGGCAGAAAAACCGGTCAACATCCGTGACGAACTGGAGTGGGCCAAAGACATGCTTTCGGTTGACCGGTTTGATGAGGTGGAGGCGTCGGTCGTCAAGGTGTTGAAGCAGGATCCGGAACATGTCGAAGCCCGGCTGCTGATGGCGCTGTCGAATGTGCAGCAGGGCAAGCACAGCGATGCTGCGGTGGTCTTGGATGACCTGCTGCAGGATGTGCCGCGCGACGAGTCGGTCTTGCTGCTGGCTGCGGGCTGCTATGCGGCGGCCGGCAACTACGCCCGGGCCATGACCACGCTGGACAAGGCGCTGACGGTCAATCCCAAGCGCCCGGACGGCTATCTCAACATGGCGTGGCTGCTGCTGGAGATGGCGCCCGGCAAGCTGGACGAACCCGAGATGTACTATCGTCAGGCCGTGAAGCTCGGCGGCACGCGCGACCGCGATCTCGAGCGCCGGCTGGGGATCCGTCCGGAGTAGCCGCCGGACGAAACAACGAACACTGGGTCGGAAAGCGGTGCCGTCCTTCGGTTTTACCGCTCCAAACCGCCCCCCCCAACCGCTTTCCTGCCGCTCAATTTCAACACAAAAAAATAGCACCCTAACTCCTCCTTCCGAGTAATCGGTTGGTGGCAGGGGGTGTGGCAGGTGTGTGCGAGGAGAATCACAAAGCGCGGGATCATGGACCCTGTTGGTGTACCGGCTTTAGCCGGCGGGTGCGGGCTAGGCCGACTGAAGTCGGTACACCAGCCTGTGCCGCCCCGTTTCCGCCATTTCTCGCGTTCGTCTGCCGACCCCCGACCCCCGACCGATTACCCCTTCCGGTACGATTAGAGCGGACAGCCGCTGCGTACATGGCGTATACTACAGCGTGTGTTATCCCCCGTCCATAACTTGAGAGTTGAACCTTGAGCGTTGGAAGTTTCCCCATCGCCCCGTCGTGGCGCAGGCGCACGGTGGGCTTGCCGTTAAACGGAGGATAGGGTCTGAGCGTATCTGGCTGAACGTTCGGGTCCGCCCGCGCAACACTTTTTGACAGGATGGCAGATTTGGCAGCAAGACTTCATGCCCGTTTCAAGCGCGTGGCCCGCCGGGTGTCGATCATTGCGGGCGTGGTGGCGATCAGTGTCGCGCTCGCGGCGGTGACGCTCTGGCTGCGGCGTGTCAACGTGGCGACGCGCACGGTGCGTGCGCTGCTGGCGCGCCAGGGCATCGAGGATCTCTCCTTCCGGCTGACCGCGCTCTCGCCGTGGCGGCTGACGCTGCGCGATGTGCGGTGGGGGGGGGGGCCTGTCCCGCTGGCGGCGGTCGACCGGATCGACCTGCATTACGCGCCGGGCGACCTGCGGCGCCGTCACGTCGAACGCCTTCACGTGCAGGGGGTGCGCACGACGGTGCTGGTTCAGGAGGGCGTGTGGGTGTCGCCGCTGGCCGAACGCCTGAAACCGCTGCTGACCGCCGCCGCCCTCACGGATCGGCGAGAGCCCGCGCCGGCAACCGATGCGCCGCCCTTCTCGTTCTGGATGGCGACCCTGCGCGATGTGCAGATCGCGGTGGCGGCGCCGGCTGATCCGGCCGCGCCGCTGGCCTGCCTCTCATTCTCTTGTGGCGGCGTCGCCGAAGCCGACGGGCGCTATCGTTTCTGGGGGCAGGCGCAGGGCGAAGGCACCGCCACCGGCACGCTGTTCCGGCTGAAAATGTCGGGCAGCGCGGACCCCGCGCGCGGCGCGGTCACGGTGGCGCCGGAGCTGACGCTCCCCGACCTCGGCGGTTGCCTGGCGACCGCCCGCCGCCTGGCGCCCGCCGCGCTGTCGCGCTGGGAGATTGAGCCGGCGGCGGGCGCCAGCCTGACGGCGCGGGGCGATTTCGCGGTGGCGTCGTGGACCAACATCCAGCCGTTTCAACTCGCGGCGGAACTCGGACGTGGCAGCCGGTTCGACCTGCCGTCGCGTCCGGCCCACGCGGTGTTGCAGAGCGTGCGGCTCGAAGCATCCGGCACGCCGCAGGATGTGCAGGTCCGGCTGAGTGCCGGCCTGTCGGGCTTCGCCTGGGGCGAGGGGCTCGCGGCGGCGCAGGAGCGCGGGCGGATGCTCAGCCTGCGCGGCACGGCGCGGCTGCGGCAGGACGGGACAGGCCAGCGGTTGAACGCTTCAATCGAGAGCGATCTGCCGGGCCGCTCAATCGCCAAGCTGCTGCCGCGCGTGCTGCCGCTCGTGCCGATCTTCTTCTCGGACGGCGGCACGCTGAAGGTCGACGCCGAGGTGGCGCGCCCGCCGCTCGGCACCTGGGACGGACGGGTGCGGTACGCGGCCGAGGCGCTGCGTTCGTCCGCGCCGATCTCCGGCACCTATGTCGGCGCCAAAGCGGTGCGGGTGGTCGGCGAGGCCGCCATTGAAGCCTCCAAGCCGGGTGCCGTGCGCTGCGAGATCGCGCTGGAGGACGGCTATCTCTTCCGCGATGCTGTGACCCTCACAGGCAGCGTCGCAGCCACGCTGACGGCACAGCCGCCCTACGACGAGGCGCACGGGACGTTTGCCGGGCATCTGGGTGAAAAGCGTGCCCTGGCCAAACTGCCGATATCGCTGGAGGACGGCCGCGTGCGTTTCGAGGGCGAGGCCGTGGTGGACAGCCTGTCGTCCAATCCGGTTTGGCGCATCGCGCTGAAGCTGCCCGAAGCGGCGGCGGCCTGGACGCAGCAGCAGGCGCAGGTGACAGGGCGATTGGGCGGCACGGCCGAGATCCGTTACAGCGCCGACAGCCTGGCGGCGCACGGCGCGGTCTGGGCGCGGGAGGTCACGGCGCAGGCTGGCCCCGCGACGAACCGCACGGTGACGGCCGGTGCGGAGCGCCTCGGCGCGCGGTTTGAGATCCCGGCGTTTAAGCGCACGGAACGGCCGCAGTGGACGGCTGATGTGACGCTCGCCGTCAGTAACGCCTGGGCCGCGGGCGGCGGCCAGGCGCGGCTGGAACAGGCCTGCGCGGAGCTGCCGTTCACGTGGTCGGCGGCGGAGGGGCTGGCGTTCCGCCCGGGGCAGCGGCTGGCCTGGCAGCGGCTGGCGGTGCAGGGCGTGGAGGTGGAGCCGGATGGGATGACGTGGTCGGCGGACGCCGGCGCGGTCACGGCGCAGCTTGCGCTGCGGCTCGCCGAGAGCGCGCTGCACGTGCAGGCGACGGCGCGGGTGCCGCTGCATGAGCCGCGCGCGGCGGTGCTCACGGTCACGCTGCCCGAAACCGCGCTGGAGCCGGAGGGCACGCTCGCGGCACTGATCCGCGACAAGGCGAGCGGGGCCGAGGCCGGCGGACGCGTGGCCGCCGAGGCGAACGTGCGCTTTCTGGGAGCGCGCCCGCATGTGACCGGGCGCGTGCGCATCAGCGAGGGTTGGCTGCGCAAGGGCCGGGCGGAGGTGCGCGGCGTGACAGCCGAGGTGCCGTTCTTGGCGGGCGTGATCTTTCGGACAATAGATAGCCCCTTTGTCTCGTTTACTGAAGCGAGGGTCGGCAACGTGCGTTTTGACCGGGGGCGTGTCGATTTTCAGGTGACGCGCCGCGGGATCTTTGTGGACCGCGCGGAGGTCGGTTGGTGCAAAGGCAGTCTCAACGCCTACTCGGTGAACTGGGAGTTTGCGCGTCCGCGCGATGAGTTTGTGGTTTACGCCGACCGCATCGACCTGGGCGAGGCGCTGATGATGGTCATGCCTTTCAAGGGGCGGATGGAAGGGGTGCTGTACGGACGCTTTCCGGTGGGGATCGACGCGGGACACGTGCGGCTCGCGCCCGGCTTTCTCTATTCGCTGCCGGGACAGGGCGGTTCGCTGCGGCTTGAGGACAGCGCGCAGATGCGGTCGCTGCTGGACCGGTCGGGGATCAAGGGAGAGGTGCAGGAGCCGTTGGCCAAGGCGTTGAGCGATTTGGACTTCAATACGCTCAAGCTGGACCTGGAGCCGAGGGAAGATGGCGAAGGGACGCTGCGGATCAAGCTGGTCGGCAAGTCCAACGACAAGGCGTGGCCGGCGCCGGTGGATTTGAACTTGAATCTGCACGGGCCGTTGGAGAAACTGGTGAACATGGGATTGGACGTGTCGCGCCAGTGAGCGACGGAGCGACGATTTTCAGGAAGGAGAGGAACGCATGAAGAGAGCGAGAAGAGCGGTGGTGGCGGGGGTCCTGTTGGCGTTGACGGCGGGCGGTTGTCTGTCCGTCAAGACGCAGCATGAGATCAAGCCGATTCAC
>JAQUEX010000262.1:0-3232 GCA_028684935.1 Kiritimatiellia bacterium
CGCGCTCCCAGTGGCTTCGCGCGAAACACATGTTGCGCGGCCAACACTCTGCTCTGCGCCGCGCACCAGGCGACTTACCTGCTGAATGTCGCCAAGGGCAGCCTCGGCGAACTGCGCGACGACTATCTCAAGTGGCTGCTGCGCGCGCGGCGTCTGCCGTGGGACGATAACGCACCGGATGCCCGCGCGGTGCGCCGGATGGATCTCGATCCGGCGCCCGGCGGCAAGGATGACGGCAGAGACGGGAGTGCCGGCAGGATCGGGAGGGACAGCCGGGACTGCCGGGCTTAGGGCGCGAGGGTCTGGACGCGGTAGAAGAGGCGCGGCGGAGCGGCCGGGACCTGGACCTGGGTGGTGCCGGCCGCACCGGCGACCGGCGCGATGCAGGCGGCCCAGCCGTTCGAGCCGCCGGGCGCGGCGTTGGTGAGCACCGCGTAGGCCTGGTCGACCACCGAGGTGAAGGTCAGCGTGAAGAGGCCCGGCGCGGCGGGCGCGAACGCGAGAATGTCCGGCGGCGGGACCTCCGCGCCCGGAATCACCAGCACGCTGTCCCCGAAGATCGGCTCGGCATTCGAGTAGCCGCTCAAGGCGTAGCTCCCGGGCTCGCCGGAGGCGGTGTAGCTAAGCACCGCCGGGCCGGCCGCGACATACCAGAAGACTTGGCCGTTGTCATACGAGTTGAAGGCGCCGCCGGTGATGGCGGAGGGCGTGAGGCCGGCGGGGATGATCTCGGTGACCGGCCAGGCGCCGGCGGCCAGCACGGTGATCACAACGTTGGTGCCGCTGATGGCGCGCACCAGTTTCGCGTTGAGGATCGTGCTGATGCCGGCGACCGGCACCGTGCCGCTGACATGCGGGACGGCGAGGGTGCCGGTGACGGTGTAGAGGCCGGAGGTGGCGCAGGCGACGCTGTAGGCGAGGGTGTTGGTGACGGCTTCGGTGCCGCTGAAGGTCAGGGTGCGGGCGGTGCCGTTCCAAACGCCGCCGCCGGTGATGGCGAAGGGGGTGAGGCCGGGCGGCAGGGTCTCGGTGAGGCTCCAGCTCACGAGGCCGGCCGGAGCGCGCACGGTGAGGGTGACGTTGGTGCCGGCGACGGCGCGGTCGGCCTCGGGCAGGATCGGCGTGTAGGCGGCCTGCAGCGCGAGGGTGGCGGCGTGGGCGACCTCAACGCCGGCCAGCGGCGCGGGCGCGAGCCAGCCGGCGAGCGCGTTGAAGCCGACGGTGTAGCTGCCGGCGGGCAGGTTGGTGGCCGTGCCGCTGGGGAGCCAGGGCGACACGCCGTCGAGGCGCCAGCGCGCGCCGCGCGCCACGGCGTCGGCCGGCGTGAGGGTGACGGTGAGGGTACCCATGGGAATGACGGTGAGCAGCGCGGCGCGGCTGGTGGCGGTGCCGGCGAGGTTGGAGACGGTGCAGGCGTAGGTGGCGCCGTCGTCGGCGTAGGCTGCTGTGAAGGTGAGGTTGGTGGCGGTGGCGCCGGCCAGCGGGGCGCCGTTGCGCTGCCAGCGGTAGAAGAGCGGGGCGGTGCCGGTGGCGGCGGCGCTGAAGGTGACGGACGCGCCCTCTTGGACGGTGCGGTCGGCCGGCTCAGCGGTGAAGGCGGGCGCGATCGGCGCGCCGGGCTGCCAGAGGGCGGCGAAGCCGAAGGAGAAGGGGCCGTAGTCCGGGTCTTTGGTCCACTCGTCCCAGAAGCCGCCGCCGACCCAGTCGGGCGAGAAGGTGGTGCCGGCGGTGATGAAGCCGTGCGGCGCGCGGGCGAGGGCGGCGAGCTGGTCGGCGTTGGCGCCGCCGAGGCAGGTGGCCCAGGAGGGGGCGCCGTTGGTGGCGTTGAAGAGCGCGGCGAAACCGTCCTGGACGCCCTGGAACGGCTGGCTGCCGGGCGAGGGCGTGAACCAGCCGCCCGAGGCGGTGGTGCCGCCGGCGGCGAGGCGGCCGTCGGACAGCAGGTCGAGGGCGTTGAGCTGGTCGGCGGCGCTGCCGCCGACGAAGCGGCACCAGTCGACGCGGAAGGCGGTGTTGGTGTCGGTCACGCGCGCGACGAAGCCGTCGGTGGCGCCGGCGTGGCTGTTGAGGTGCGGCGCGGCGGCGAGGAAGTCGGCGGAGGCGGTGGCGCCGCCGAGGAAGAGCGCGGCGGAGGCGGGGTCGGCGCGCAGGGCGTGGACGGCGTCGTGGCCGTTGCCGGTGAGCAGGGCGGACCAGACGTGGGCGCCGGCGGCGGTGAGCTTGACGAGGAAGCCGGCGGCGTTGGTGGCGCTGGCGGTGCCGGAGGCGAGCGAGGTCCAGTCCGGCGAGCGGGTTTCGCCGGCGATGTAGACCGCGCCGTCGGGGGCGACGGCGACGGCGCGCGCGGCATCGGCGTTGACGCCGCCGAGGTAGTGGCGCCACAGGACGGCGCCGTCGGCGGCGTATTTGACCACGAGGGCGTCGAGGCCGCCGATCAGGTTGGTGCCGTAGCGGGTGGCGCCGACGGTGTAGCCGGGGACGTTGCAGGTCTGGTTCGAGAGGGTGGTGTGGCCCACGGCGTAGACGCTGCCGTCGGGGGCGGCGGCCACGGCGTTGAAGCCGTTGGTGCCCGCCTCGTGGCCGATGGAAGTGTCGGCCCAGAGCAGTGCGCCGTCAGCGGGATCGAGGGCCGCGATCAGGGCGTAGGTGTCGGTGTCGCTCGGACTGCCCTCCGTGTAGCCGGCGGCGAAGAGGCGCGCGGGCGAGAGGGCCAGCGCCAGCAGCCGGTCATTGATCGCGTCGCACGCATCCAGGTCGCGCGCCCAGAGCAGGGCGCCGTCTGGCGAGGCTTTGAGGATGAAGCCGGTGGCATAGCCGGAGCACCAGAAGTCGTCGCCGCCGTTGTTGTGTAATCCGAGTGAGCCGAGGCGGCCGGCCAGGAAGCTGTTGGTCGCGCTGTCGACCGCCGCGGCGTGAACGGCGTCGTTGTCGGAGTCATGGCCCACATAGGTGGACCAGGCGGTGGAAAGGTGTTCCTGGGCGTGCGCGCGGAGCGCCAGGCAGAACGCGAAGGCGAACGCCGAACGCCGAACGCCGAACGCTGAACGCTGAACGCTGAACGGAGAGCGCCGAACGCCGAACGCTGAACGCTGAACGCTGAACGCTGAACGCCGAAAGATAAAAGAGTCGACGAGGCCTGTGAGAGACATATGAAACATGAGCATTCCTGTCCGTGCGCAGGGAAGCGTAGCACGGGCGGCGGGGGAGAGGGAAGGGGAAAAGGAGGAGGGAG
>JAQUEX010000262.1:3332-4671 GCA_028684935.1 Kiritimatiellia bacterium
TTAGGAATTAGGATTTAGGAGTTGCGGGGGCGGCAGGATGTTCGCGGGCGTGTTTTGAGCAGAGCGCTGGGGGCGCGGACGGCCCCGTCCGCGACAACGTTGGGTGCAAAAGGCTGTACGCCCGTTCATTGAGAGCCGAGGCGCGCATCAGAATTGCGCGGCCTTTCACAGTGCGGGCGGGGACGCCCGCGCTCCCGACTCCGCATGGCGCAAGACTGCGGGACTGCAGGCGTCCCGACCGGTAGGGCGGTCTCGCCGAGACCGCCGCCGGGACGAACGCCCGCCCGTTTCTCGCCAACCCGAAACGCCGAAGGGTGAACCGGTTGCCAGCCTTTCCCGCGGACGGGGCCGTCCGCGCCCCCAGCCCTGCGCCTCTTTTTCGCAAAAAAAACGCGCGGTCGCCGCATCTCCCGCACCTCTTCCTACCTCCCAGAACCCCTAACTCCTAACTCCTAATTCCTAATTCCCCTTCTTCCCCCTCCTCCACCCGATTACGAAAAGGCTCGACAAGGCACGGAATACGCTTGCGTGCAGAGGGCCGACCTGATAAAGTGGTGATGTTTCAGAGAGAGCAGATCGATCGTTCCGGCGGGTGTCCGGTAACCGGGGTGAAGTTTTTTTACTTTCACCGGTTGACAGTGTTCGGTCAGCATGTTAAAGTTTAAGTGTTTTTGGAGTCACCAGCGATGTTTAGGAGTCGTTTGGTGGCAACAAAAAGAGAAACAACAAAGGAGTACTCATGAAGAAGTTGATGATGTTTGCTGCCGCGATGACGATCGTGGGTGGCGCACATGCTTGGACGTACTGTGGAAGTACCTCCGAGTCGGGTGATTGCGAGATCCCGGTCTGGGATCTGAAGGCTTCCGGCAAGGTTGCCAACTGGTCGAGCAAGGGCTACAAGGCCGTCAACAAGATGGCGATCAACGGCGCCATCATCGGTAACATCCTCGCGCAGGAAGAGGAAATCGAGCCGGGCGTGACGAACATCAACTGCTGCCTCGAGTCGTTCGACGTGGTGGTTTATGACAAGAGCATCAAGACGCTCGTGCTGTTCGAGGATCAGACCGTCGAAGTGCTGACGCTCTTCGGCAAGGATCTGGACACCGTGATCAAGCCCGGCAAGACCAAGACCCTCGAGTCCGATGTGCTGTGGCTGCTGGAAGGCACGGACTGCGATGATGGCGTGATCGCTCTGCAGTTCGTCGGTTTCGGCAAGGGTAAGCGCGGCATCACCAAGGGCAAGGACAACACGGATCCTTGCGGTGACAACAGCGTCGAAGGCTGCGAAGAGTACTACGAGTGGCCGAGCTGGACCGGCTGGTTCACGGGCTACTATGGT
>JAQUEX010000043.1 GCA_028684935.1 Kiritimatiellia bacterium
CAGCAGAAAGATCCACATCAGGAAGAAGGCGTTCAGCGTGTACACTTCCACGATCGTGGCCTGCGACCACATGACCGGGCTGAAGGCGAACACCAGGCTGCCGCCGACGCCGCCGGCCCAGCACAGCCCATTGCTCTGCGCCGGATCAAACGCCTCCTCGCCGTCATGCGCGTCGCGCAGCATGTCGGAGGCCGAGCGCGTGATCAACATCGCCGTGAAGCCGGCCGCCAGCGCGGCGAAGACCGCCGACATCAGCGATATGCTCCACGCCGGTGTCGGTTGTCCCTGATAGGTCACCCAACTGAAGAGGCGCACAAACACATACGCGCACATCGTCCAGATTGGATAGCCGGGCGGATGCGGCACGCCCAGGTGGTCGCCCGCGACCGCCAACTCGCCTGAGTCCTCCAGCGTCACCGATGGACCCAGCGTAAAAAAATAGACCAGGAACGAAACCAGCGTCGCGGTCCAGAAGGCTGTCCAATCCACCCGGCGGAAAAAAGCCCCCTCGCGGGAGTCGCCCGAAAACAGCTTATTGATCATAAAGAGTCTTTCCAGAAATCATTCATTTGGTAAAGGATTAATTTACCTTTGTGCCGCCTCTGCGGCAAGGACAAGTTTGGTCTCGTTCCTTTTTCGTTTTCAAACTTCCGTCAGCATCGTCTCCCGTGATACTACTAGAACATGGATCCGGAAGCCAGACCTCTGCCCCTCTCGATTCCGCCCGGGCACCGCGCGTTGATCGCGTGCGTGCGCGACGCGCTCCGTGACTGCCCGCCGTGCGCCGGCGCGGCCGAGCCGGCATGGGCCCAGCTCGACCGCACGGCGCGCGAACAGGGCGTGGACGCCTTCCTCTTTCCCTGGCTTGCCACCCACTATCCGGCACACTTCGCCGCTTCGGCCGCACGTCCCGGCAGTGTGCCTGGAGATTGGCGCGCGCGCGTCTTGAGCGCCCTGCCGCGCGTGGCGCTGCGACAGCGTCAACTCGCCGATCTGGCGGAGGGTTTCGCACGCGCCGGACTTGACCTGATCATGTTGAAAGGCGCCTGGCTCGCCGAGACCGTGTACCCGGATCCGGCCTTGCGGAGCATGAGCGACATCGACGTGCTGGTCCGCAGAGACCAGCGTGACGGCGGCCATGCCGTGATGCTGCAGCTTGGTTACGACGCCGCGACGGACACGCTGCACAGCCGTTACGCCTACGACCAGCTCTACCGGCATCCGCGGCATCCTTACGCGGTAGAGATGCACTGGGCGGTGTCGAGTGAACAGGAGGCCGACTCGCCGGAGGCCGACATGGTGGCGGTGTGGCGCCATGCCGTGCCGACGCGGCTTTACGGACATCCGCTCCGCGCCCTGTCGGTGCCCGACCAGCTCGCGCATCTCGCGCACCACATGCTGCATCATCTGTTCGCGGTCCCGCTGCGCGCCTACCTGGATGTCGCGCTACTCGTACGCACACAGGGCGACAATCTCTCGCCCGAGGCCATCGAAGCCGCCGGCGCTCGCTGGCAAACCGGCTCGGCCATCCCGTTCATCCTGCGTTTCACGTCTGAGCTGCTTGATTTCCCGCTGCCAAGCGCCTTGGCGAACGCCGCGCCGCCGCTGGAAGCCCCTTGGCGCGACGCCGCGCTTCACGCCCTCGCGCATCTGCCGGTCGCGGCGGAACGCAGCGCGGAATCGACATTGCTCAGCTATCGCCAGGCCGGCCCTGCCGGACGCGCGCGCCTGGTGCTGAGCCGCATCTTTATGCCCCGGGCGTTCCTGGCCGAACGCTATCCATGCGCCCGCACGTTGGCAGGCATGCCTTGGGCCTGGATCTGCCGGGCGAGAGACCTGCGCCGAACCCACCGCGCCACAATCGGCGCACTGGACACCGACGCCTCGCCGGAACAGCAGCGGCTCGATGCCGCCGCCGTGCGCCGCGCGCTGGCACGCCACCTGCGGTGATAATCAGGAATTCTTAACGGCTTCGCCCGCAGTCCGCCTGGACGATCCCCTGCTCGGCGATCCTGCGCGCGAATGTTTCATACTCCGCCTCGCTGAGCGGCGCGTATGGATAACGGCAGGCCCCGCAGTCCAGACCGATATACCGCATGAACGCCTTGCGGTACGACCAGTTTTCGCTCTCGATCATCAGGGCCACCACGCGGTTCGCCTCGTCTTGAATCTTTGCCGCCTCGTCGAAGTGCCCTGCCTCGGCCAGTGCGCAGATACGCGCAAAATGCGCGGGAATGATGTTGTAGGTGGTACCGATGCCGCCGGAAAACACATTGCCGAGCGCCAGGCCGCACAGGAGTTGCTCGTCGCACCCCGCGAAAAAGATGACCTCTTTGCCAAGCAGATGACGCAGCCGCTGCGCGCTGTAATAATCGCGCCCGGTGTATTTGATGCCCTTGACATTCGGAATATCGAAGAACCGCACATCGCGTTCCGGCACCAATGCCTGACCGATCGAATACACCATGAAGGGCAGGTCGGTGGCCTCGGCAATGCGCTGGTAGTGACGGAAAGCCCCCTCAAACGATTGGCCGAAATAGACCGGTGCCACCGACGACACCCAGTCGGCTCCGCTCGCGGCCGCATGGCGTGCCAATGTCACCGCGTCGTCGGTCGCCAGACAGCCGACATGCACAATGACCTTGCCGCGACCGCGATTGGCGCGCACCACGGTCTCGACCACCTGCTTGCGCTCGGTTTCATTCAACAAGAAACCTTCGCCCGTCGACCCCGTCAGGTAAAACCCGCGCAGGCCTTGGGCCAAATGATACGCCACCATGCGCTCCAGCATCTCGACATTCACCCGGTTCTCACGGGTGAACGGCGTGAACAGCGCCGTGTAAGCCCCGGCCATCCCTTGAAACTCAGCCCCCTCCAGATTCACTCGCATCGTCAGCATCCTTTCTTGAAAGCGTTTCGCCACGCGTCTGCCAGCAGAGGCCCGACAGCGATTTCTTGTCGCCCGGCATCCAGCGGCTCACCAACGGGGCCACGATCAGGCACGTCACCATGCCCAACGCGCCGAACAGCAGCAGATGCGGTTTTCCCGGCAACGCGCACTGATCCAGCGTGAGACACACCGTATAATTCGCTGCCAAACCGGCCATCGCCCCGACACCGTTGACCCGCGGCATAAAAATTCCCATGAAAAAGAGACAGGCCAGACCGCCTGTCAGAACACCGAGAAACCGCTGAAACTGGTCGTAGATCGAGGCGATCTCCATGTTGGCCAGGACCAGCGCGAAGCCGCCGCCCATCAGGCCGGTGACGATCGTCGCGAGTTGCCCGCACCGCATCTTCTTCCGCTCGTCCGCCGAGCGGCACAAACGCGCATAGAAATCCGTAGTCACCGCCGTCGCCGAAGAATTGAGGTTCGACGAGAGCGTGGACATCGTGGCAGCCGCCACCGCCGCCAGGATCAGCCCCGAGATGCCGGGCGGCAGGCCGTTCGCGATGAAGATCGGAAAGATCGAGTCATTCTTGGGCATGGTCACATCCAGCAACTCCGGATGCGACCGGTAGTATGTGAACAGCGCGGTGCCGAGCAGGAAAAACACGCCGCAGTTGACAAAAGAGAGCACGCCATTGAAAAGGATGCTGCGCGCCGCCCCCTTCTCGTCGTGCGTCGTCATGTAGCGCTGCACCACACACTGGTCGCTGGTGTACGAAGCCAAGTTCGCGACGAGCCCGCCGATCAGAACCACCCAGAAAACCGGTTTTTGGAAATCCAGCGCGAAATCAAACAGCCGAAACTTGCCGGCCGCGCGCCCGATCTCGATGAAGCCGGCCACGCCGCCCTCCGTGCCGGCGATCAGCGCCCAGCCGATCAGCACCGTGCCGGCGATGATCACGAGGCTTTGAATGACATCGCTCCAGATCACCGCCTCGATGCCCCCCACCGCGCAGTAAATGATCGTCACCCCGGTCACGATAATGATCGCAACGTTGACATCCATGTCGACGACCGCCGCCAGCGCGATCGCCGGCAGGTAGGTCACGATGGCGGTCCGCGTGACCATGAAGAGCGTGAACGCTCCGCTGGCAAAGAGACGGCAGGCGAGGTTGAAACGAACCTCAAGGTACTCATAGGCGCTGGTGAGGTTTAGCCGCCGGAAGAAGGGCAAATAATACCGCACCGTCAGCGGCGCCAGCACCAGAATTCCGACCGCGATCACGTAGTAGCGCAGATCGGTTGCATAGCTCAGCGCCGGTATAGAAATAAAGGTGATCGAGCTGAACATCGTGGCATAGAGGCTGAGGCTCACCGCCCACCACGGCAAGCGCCCGCCGCCGCGGAAGTAGTCGTCCGCGCTCTTGTTGCGCCGCATGAAATAGAAACCGAGCGCCGCCATGCCCGCGAAATAGAGCAGGATCACCGCGCCGTTCAGCGGATGAAACGAGGCTGTCCGGCGGAAGGTCCCCACCGCGCAATCCGGCGTGCGCACACCCGGCCCGGTCTCGCCACTGGCCAGCAGGATCGTGCCGTCGGACAATCGCAGCACGGCGGCGCCGCAGCGTGGCGCGAACGGAAGTTCGCCCAGTTCGAACCAGCGGTCGGTCACGGTGTGGTATGCCAGCACCTGGCGGTTGAAGCGGAAGGCGTCAGCCGGTTGACGGAAGTAGGCGTCGCGAAAAGCGGCCAGCGCGTCACCGCTCAAGGTCGCGTTTTTACGGATCTGGTCGTTCCACACCTCACGGTTCGACCCGCCAAAAAACAGAATATGCTGGTCGCCGCTCGCCAAGGCCGACGCGCCGATCAGCGGCCACACGGTTTCGGTGCCGCGCGGCCGCGCGGCCGCCACCGGCATCCAGCGGCCCGCCGTACCCTGTGCCAGATCGTACGCATAGCCGTCATCCAACGCCGTCTGCAGCCCCGTCTCGCGCGCCGCCATACCGCCCATCACGAAGAGCGCCGTGCGCTGCCCGGACGTGTTCTGGATCGCAGCCACCGGCTGCTCGCGCGGCACCGGCAGCGCGGGCAGCGCCCGCCAAGCGGGAAGCGCCTCAGCGAGGTCCAGCATCCAGACATCCGATTCGGCCGGCCGGTCGCGCCAGCCGCCCGCCACATACACGCAGTCGCCGCGCGCCGCCGCCGCCGCCATTTTGACCGGATAGGGAAAGTCCGGCAGCGCAGCGATTCCGACACGGCCTGCGGCCGCGTCCCACGTCATCAGAAAGGCCCTCGCGCTGACGCGCTCGCCCGCCGCGCCGGCCGCACCGCCCACGCACACGATCCCGCGCGGCGTGGCGACCGACACCCCCTCGCCCGCCGGTTCGGTCAGAGCGCCCACTTCCCGCCACGCGTGCTGGCCCCTCTGCAAACCGTAGACGGTCGCGTGATAGCGTTTCTTCCCGCCCTCCGCCAGCGGCGTGTCCGGGAAATTCGCGCCGCCGGCCAGCAGCACCATACCCGCGTGTTCCCCGCAAAACGGACGGGCCAAGCCAGGATGGGAACGTCCCTCCGCCAACGGAGGCAACGTAAAGCCATCGGACCAAGCCAGCGACACCCGCGCCTCCGCGCTCAGCACCGCCCCTCCGCTCAACACCGCCGCGCACAACCAACCGGATCCGAACTTCATGAGGAAAGAGTGTACCAAGCGGCACGCGGCAGCGCGTTCAAAATATCGCAATTGGTGTTTCATACACATGGCCGGGCAATAAGAGCGGGCTGTTCCTCGTTTATGCGACCAACAGGTGAACGATCGCCTGACCATACAGGGAGATGACAAATGAAGACACCGATCATGTTGGCATGTGCACTCGTTTTGGCGGCCGGCCTTAATGGGAGCGCCCAGGAAAAGGCTGCCACCCCAGCCACCCCGGCTGTACCGGCTGTACCGGCTGCCGTTGAAAAGGATGCAAACGCGGGCAAAGGCCGGGGCGCCAAGCTCACGCCTGAGCAGCGTGAAGCCATGGTGACCAAAAGGCTGGAACAGATCAAGGCCAAGGACGAGGCGCTCTACAAAGAGCTGGTCGAACTCAAAGAGAAAGACCCCAAGGCATTCAGAGACAAGATGCGTGAGCAGGGCCGGGGCCAGGGCAAAGGCAAAGGCAAGGGCAACGCCGAAGGCCAGCAGCCAGGCCAAGGCAAAGGCCGCGGCAAAGGCAAGGGCCAGCCCAAAGCCGAGTAAGATCAGACGAACTCGTTCAGAACCGGCAACTGCGCCGCACCCAGATCGAACCCGAATGTGCGGCTCTTCAGCGATAGCACCGGCGGCGCTTGCAGACGTTTCGCGCGCGCCAGGCCGTTGTAGAGCCGCCACATTCGCGTCAGATCGCCGCGGAACGACGCCTCGTCTGGAAAGAGCGCGCGTAGATCCCCGGAATATCCCGTCAGATCCCCGACCGTGCCCTCGGCATATCCGAGTGCCAGTTCCTCGACCGTCGCCGGCACCGGCCGTTCTGTCCAGGCGGCGAACAGGCGGTCGTGCCAGGCGTAAATCAGCGGATCGCCCTTGCCCTCGTCCACGTTCTGAGCCGGGCTCAGTTCCGCAGACGGCACGATCTCAATCGAGCCTTGGGGGATGATCTCGCCGCCGAAGACCTCGCTATTATAGCACCGCGCCAGCTCCCACACCTCCACCTTCCACAGATCCGCCAAGGCCGCGAAGAAGCCGGCGATATCGCCGTACATCGTGCCGTAGCCGACTGCACACTCCGATTTGTTGGCGTTGCAGGTGAACACCCCGCCGAACGCGCTGGACAGCGCCGAAAGCACACGACCTGAGCGGTCGCGCGCCTGCACGTTTTCCACCGCAAAATCCGAGAGCGACAGCGCGCGCCTCGCCCCTCCCGGCCGCTCACATACGCAGCCGTCGATCTGCCGCCGCGTCAGCTCTACGCTCTCTTGGATCGGAACCTCGGTATAGTAGCAACCCAGATTGACAGCCAAACGGCGCGCCAGACCGATCGTGGTGGACGAATTGTGCCGGCTGGGCATATTCACCAGCAACAGATTTTCAGGTCCTGTCACACGGCTGTACAGCGCTGCGGTCAGCGCGGAATCGATGCCGCCCGACGCCCCCACGATCACCCGTGTCAATCCCAGTCGGGCCAGTTGCAGTCGGCACGCGTGCTCCAGAGCTTCAATCACCCTGCGCGGCGCGGCATGGTCTGTCTGCGCGGCGGCTTCATCCGGTGACCGCGCCGCGAAATCCAGCACCGCATCGCGCAGCAGCGGCGCGTGGACGATGCGTCCGTCCGGCCCTCGTGCCTGGGTGCCGCCCGCCAGGACGAACAGGGTCTTGCCGGCATCGGCCACACCGGTGCCGCAACAGCACGCGGCGGGCACGCCGTCCGCCTCTGGCGGCCCGCCGAGCGGCCGGTCGCGCGTATAGGGCCGCGTGTCGAGACACAACAGCAGTCCGGCTCCCTGCCGAACCGGATCGCAGCCGCGTGGCTGCGTCCGGCCGCACCACGCAGCGACAGACAGGCCCCCCAGCTTGAATGGTGCGAAAAGCGCGTTCAGCGCTACGCCCTCCAGCGCCGCCACCGCGCCAGCGCACAGAAAGCCGGACACACCGTCAAAGCGGTTCTGCGGAGCGAGTAGCTTGGGCACGAACGGCAGCGGCGACCCGACCGGCGTCACGCGCCGTCCGTCCTCAGCCGCCACCGCCGCGCCGACCAGGCGACCGCGGTACGCGGCCACGGTGCCAAGCACCACCGCCACCCCCTGCGAGGCCTCGACAATGCGCGCGAGACCGCGTTCACACGCCCGCAGGCAAGAGCCGTCGAGCCAGTCCGGACCGGTCAGGACTCCGCTCAGCGCCAATTCAGGAAAAACGGCTACGCGCACGCCATCCGCCCGCGCGCGCGCCACCAGCGCCAGAATCGTCCGCGTGTTGGCGTCGGGGTCGCCCTGCCTGATGCTCATCTGGTGGAGCCGCACGGCTCCGGTGGGAATCGAGTTCATGCGCGCATCATAACACACTCGCCCGCCGGCATCCACGCCTACCCGTGACGCGGTCGGTCACTCATCCTAGATGAAAAAAACGATTCGCCCTGTTTTGGCC
Organism: Kiritimatiellia bacterium; assembly: GCA_028684935.1. Lineage (GTDB taxonomy): Bacteria > Verrucomicrobiota > Kiritimatiellia > RFP12 > UBA1067 > DUPH01. The sequence goes on from JAQUEX010000043.1 coordinate 8,013, forward strand.
ATTGACAACTCACCCTCTGATCCAGTAAATTACGCCCCACTTTTGTTCCTCTTAGGGAACACGTGACGCAAGCGATTTATTCCGGCGTAGCGCAGTGGTAGCGCAGTTGGCTGTTAACCAATTGGTCGCAGGTTCGAATCCTGCCGCCGGAGCCAGTTTCAGACCCCGTTTTTGTTGGAAAAACCCAATAAAAGCGGGTTTTTTAATTTTTAGCACCTTGGGCAGACAAATTTTGACTCCCTGTGAAAACGCCTGAAATTCCATCACTAAAATCAATTGGGCATCAAAATTAATCGGGCGCAAGCGGTTTTACCGCCTGCGCCCCGCTCCGGCTGATACTTTTTCTCCTCTAGTCACTGCGTCGGCGCAAGGCAAACATCCTGCGCCGCCGCAAGATCCGCCACGGCGTGGCGGTTGAGTTTCCGGTCGCACACGAGCCCGCCCGCAGTATAGGTGCACATTGTTATGACAAACTGCGGGCGCTGCGCTTTCTTGGAAAATTCACGATCTTGTGCTACGCTCAACCACATGATCTTTCCATTAAAGGTTCTTGTCAGGCGATTCCTGCCGAAACGGGCTGCGCAAAGCGCGGTTCGGCCCCGCGACATGCCGGATGTCATCGAGGAGCCGCTGCGCGCCGAGTTGCTCAGCGTGGAGCAGTTGAAGCGCTTTGCCCAGGAACTGGCGCGCACCGACGTCATTGACTATGGCCCCGGCTACAACCGGCTGCTCCCGCGCCTGGCGGACAACGCCCAGGCCTTGCGCGCGGCCCATCAGGTGCTGGTGTGGGCCGACGGGCAGGGCCGGCGCATGGCGCCGCCCGCGGAATGGCTGCTCGACAATTTCTACCTGATCGAACAACAGATCCAGCTCGCCCGCATCCACCTCCCGAAGCGCTACAGCCGACAGCTTCCGCGCCTCGCGGCCGGGCCCCGCAAGGGATTTCCGCGCGTCTACGACATGGCGTTCGAGCTGATCGCCCATCTCGACGGCCTGCTCGACGAGGAGAACACCGCCGCGTTCGTGGCCGCCTACCAGACCGTGGACCCGCTGCAGCTCGGCGAGCTGTGGGCCTTTCCGATCGCGCTGCGCCTGGGCTTGATCGAGAACCTCCGCCGCGTGGCCGTGCTCGTCGCGCGCCGCCGCCAAGAAAAAGACGACGGAATCCGCTGGGCGGAGCGCGTGCAGTCCGCAGTGGAGAAAGACCCCAAGCAGATCCTCCACCTGCTGGCCGAGTTCGCGGACGCGCATACCGTGCTCAGCGCACCTTTCCTCGAAGAATTCGTCGATCGCCTACAGGGCCAAGGGCCGAGCGTGGGCCTCTTCCTGAACTGGATCGACCAGATGCTGGCCGAGGAGGCGACAACCGTCGCGCAAAAGCTCCAGCGCGACAGCCACATCCAGGCGGCGGAGCATTTATCTATATCCAACAGCATCGGCAGCCTGCGTTTCCTGAGCGCGATGGACTGGAAGCGCTTCGTGGAGTCCCAGAGCCTGGTCGAGCGTATTCTCGAACGCGATCCGGCCGGCATCCACGCCATGCAGGACTTCGCCACGCGCGACCATTACCGCCATGTTGTGGAGTCTCTCGCGCTGAGCTCAGGCCGCGCGCAGCCCGAGGTGGCGGAGCTGGCATTGAGCATGGCTTCCGCCGTGCCGTCTTCAGATGCGGACGCCGTCCGCCGCCGCCACATCGGTTTCTATCTTGTCGGTGCCGGACGCGCCCGGCTCCGCCGCGTCGCGGGTTGCCGCTGGTCCTTCAAAAAGGCTTGCGTGCGGCTCGTCCGCCGCTGCCGTCTGACGCTCTATCTGGGAACCATCGCTGCGCTTTCACTGCTAGGGGCTGCCGTTGCGCCGTGGCTCGCGGGCTTGCCCGCCGCGTCGCCTGCCTTCTGGCTGCTGGCGCTCGCCGCCGCCGTGCCCGCCTCGTCGCTGGCGATCTCGCTTGTCAATTTCTTCGTGACGCTCATCGTGCCGCCCCACCCGCTGCCGCGGCTCGACTTCTCCCGCGGCATTCCTGAAGGACACCGCACTTTCGTGGTTGTACCCACGATTATCGACAAACCCGAAGCTGTCGAAAGCCTCGTAGCCGCTATGGAGATTCGCTATCTGGGCAATCGCGACCCGCAGCTCGATTTTGCCCTGCTGACCGATTTCGCGGACGCGGAAGCGGAGACGCTTCCCGGCGAAGATGCGCTGCTGCGGCAGGCGGGCGAGGCAATCGCGCGTCTCAACGCGCGCCATACGCGTCCCGACGGCACCCCCATTTTCCACTTGCTCCACCGCCCCCGCGTCTGGAACCCCCGCGAGCGCCGCTGGATGGGCTACGAGCGCAAGCGCGGCAAACTGGAGCATTTCAACGCGCTGCTGCGCGGCGAGTCCCGCGACGCCTTTTGTTTCATTGCTGGCGAGATGCCGCCGCCCGGCACCGTACGCAATGTGATCACCCTCGACACGGACACCGACCTGCCGCGCGGCACAGCGGCGAAGATGATCGGCGCGCTGGCGCACCCGCTCAACCGCCCGCGTTTCGATCCCCGCGCGGGACGCGTCGTCGAGGGATACACGATCCTGCAGCCGCGCGTGACGGTGCGCCTGCTCTCCGCTAACCGCAGCCTCTATTCGCGCCTTGTGTGCGGGCAGACCGGGCTGGACCCCTACTCCCGGGAAGTCTCCGACGTTTACCAGGACCTTTTCGGCGAGGGCTCGTTCGTGGGCAAGGGCATTTACGATGTGGACGCCTTCCGGCAGGCGCTGCACGGCCGCTTTCCGGAGAATGTTGTCCTCAGCCATGACCTGCTGGAGAGCGCCTACGCGCGTTCCGCGCTGCTGGGCTGCGTGGAAATCTACGAGGATATGCCCTCCTCGTACCTCGGCGACATCAGCCGCCAGCACCGCTGGATGCGCGGGGACTGGCAAATCCTCCCCTGGCTGGGCGTCAGACCGCCCAGCGCCGACGGCCGGCGCGTCCGGCTCTCGCTGCTGAGCCAATGGAAGATCTTCGACAATCTACGGCGCGCGCTCGTCGCGCCGTCCCTCACAGCCCTGCTCCTCGCCGGCTGGATTGCGGGACCGGTGTCCGCGGCGGTCTGGACCGGCTTCGCCGTGGCCGTGCTTGGACTGACAACGCTGCTGCGAACAACCACGCTCCTGCTGCGCAAGCCGCGCGAGCGCGGCATCACGCTGCACATGCTGACTTGGGCGCAAGCGCTGCTGCGCCATGTCGCGCAGCCGATCCAGTCGCTGGCATGCCTGCCCTACGAGGCGGCCGTTTCCCTCGGCGCTTTCGCCGCCTCGGCGCTGCGGATGCCATTCACGCGCAGCGGTCTGATGATCTGGCACCTGCCGTCCTACTCCCGCCGCAACGCGCGCCATACCCTCGCGGGCGTTGTGTTAGAGATGTGGCCGTCCCTCGCGGTCACCGCGGCTGCCGCAGCTCTCGTGACCTCCGCGCGCCCGGCCTCCCTGCCGTCCGCCGCGCCGCTGCTCGCGCTCTGGGCTCTCGCGCCAATCGGCGCCTGGGCCGCGAGCCGGCCGCGCCGCCGCCGCGAGCCGGGCGTCACCGAGACGCAGCGCCGCATGCTGCGCGCTCTCGCTTGGCGCACATGGCGCTTTTTCGACACCTTTACAACCGAAACTGACAACTGGCTGCCGCCGGACAACTTCCAGGCGCGGCCCGACCCCGTGGTCGCGCCGCGCACCTCGCCCACCAACATGGGCTTCGGTTTACTGGCAAACCTGACGGCGTGGGATTTCGGGTACATTTCTACAGCATCCCTGGCGGCACGCACCGAACAGACTCTCGACACCATGGAAAAGCTGGAGCGTTACCGCGGTCAGTTCTATAACTGGTACGACACCCGAACCCTCAAACCCCTGAATCCTCTCTACGTCTCCAGTGTCGACAGCGGCAACCTCGCGGGCGCGCTCGTCGCGCTGCGCGCGGGACTGCATGAGGTGTCGCAAACAACCGCCTTCCCGCCACAGCTCTGGCGCGGCCTGCAAGACGCTGTGGCCGCCTTGTCCGACGAGGCCGGGCGCGAGGCACCCGCCGAGGTGCTCACGGCGATCCGAGACGCGCAGCTCCTGCTCGTCGGGCCGCCCGACAATCTGGCGGACGCCCGAAATCGACTTGACCAACTTGCGCGTGCTACAGCCCGCATCCGGCAGTCCGCGGGAGACATCGCCGACCTCCACGCGCTCGCCGAGACCCTGACGCGTCAATGCCGCGATCACGCCGATTGGGCGGAGACGCTGGGCGATGCCGACCCCGCGCAGCCGCTGCGCGCGCTGGCTCGCAGTGAAGGCGATGCCGCGGCGGCAGTTGTCGCCGATCTCGTGCAGCGTCTCGAGGCGCTCTCAGAACGCTGCCACGAGATCCATGCCCGTATGGATTTCCGCTTCCTCTATAACGACTCCCGCGATCTGCTCAGCATCGGCTTCGACGTGCCGTCGCGCCGTCTCGACCCCGGCTGCTACGATCTGCTCGCATCGGAAAGCCGCATCACCAGCTTCTTGATCATCGCAGGCGAACAGGCTCCGCCGGAGCACTGGTTCGCGCTGGGACGGCTGCTGACCGGCCAGGGTTCGGAGGCGACACTGCTCTCCTGGAGCGGTTCCATGTTCGAATACCTCATGCCGCCCCTGTTCATGGCCGACTACCCCGACACGCTGCTGTCCCAAACCTGCCATGCCGTGATCCGGCGCCAGATCCGCTACGCCCGCCAGCGCCGCATCCCCTGGGGCATCTCCGAATCCTGCTACAACGCCACGGACGCGCACCACACCTACCAGTACCGGGCCTTCGGCGTGCCGGGGCTGGGGCTGAAGCGCGGTCTCTCCGACGATCTTGTCGTGGCACCGTACGCGACACTCATGGCGCTGCCGTTCATGCCCGAGGCCACATGTGAAAACATTGAGCGCCTGATCGGCCAGGAAGACGCGCTAGGCCTTTACGGAATGGTCGAGGCGATCGACTACACGCCATCCCGCGTTCCGCGCGGCAAATCACGCGCCGTGGTCCACGCCTACATGTCACACCATCAGGGGATGAGCCTGCTGGCGCTCTCGCACTTCCTCTGCGGCGCGCCCATCGTGCGCCGGTTCATGTCCGATCCGGCCGTGCGCGCCACCGATGTGCTCCTGCAGGAGCGCGTCCCCGAAGTCACACCGGCCATCCAGCCCCACGGCCAAGAAGCCGCGTCAGGCGCGGAGAAGTCCGAGATAGACGCGAGCGCGGCGATGCGCGTCTTTTCCGAGCCAGACCTTCCTGTTCCCGAAGTGCACCTGCTCTCGAATGGCGACTACCATGTGATGACGACCCACGCCGGCGGCGGCTACAGCCGCTGGCACGACCTGCTGCTGACGCGCTGGCGCGAAGATTCGACATGTGACGCCTGGGGAGCTTTCGGCTACCTCCGCGACATCGAGACCAACGCCTGCTGGTCGCTGGCCCACCAGCCTGTCTGCAAACGCGCGGATTTTCAGGAGTCTATATTTACCCAGGGCCGCGCCGAATTCCGCCGCCGGGACGGCGAGATCGAGACAAAGACGGAGATGTGCGTCTCGCCCGAGGACGACGTGGAGATCCGGCGCGTCACGCTCACAAACCACGGTCAGGACGAACACCGTATGGAGTTCACCTCCTACGCCGAAGTGGTGCTCGCGCCTCCGGCCGCGGATTTCGCGCACCGCGTCTTCAGCAACCTCTTTGTCCAGACCGAGATTGTCGAGGCTGGCCAAGCCATCCTATGCACGCGCCGCCGGCGCGGCGAAGACGAACCGGAAGCATGGATGTTCCACATGCTCGCTCCGGTCGGGCCGCATGGCGATCTCTCGTTCGAGACGGACCGCCAGCGCTTCCTGGGACGCGGCCGCACACCGGCGCGGCCGGCGGCGCTGGAGCAGCCCGCCGGCGCGTCCGCGCCGCTCTCCAACACCGCGGGCTGCGTCCTCGACCCCGTCGTCGCCATCCGCGCGACGTTCGACGTCACCGACGAAGCGCCGGTTCAATTCCACATCGTCACCGGCGCGGCGCGCACGCGGCAGCAGGCCGTGGCCCTCGCGGACCAATACCGCGACCGCCATTTCGTGGACCGCGCCTTCGACATGGCCTGGTCGCACAGCCAGATCGTCCTGCGCCTCATCAACGTCAGCGAGGCGGAGGCGCAGCTCTACGGACGCCTGGCCGCGTCGGTCGTCTTCGCGAACCCCCGCAACCGCGCGCCTTCTAAGATCATCGCCTCGAACACGCTCGGGCAGCAGAGCCTGTGGCGCTTCGGCATCTCGGGCGACCTCCCGATCACGCTGCTGCGCATCGGCGACATCGCCCACATGGATCTCGTCACCGACGTCATCCGCGCCCATGCCTACTGGCGCCTCAAGGGCCTTCCCAGCGATCTCGTGATCCTCAACGAGGACTACTCGGGATATCGCGCGGCGCTCAACGACCGGATCGTATCGGCCATCAACGCCAGCCCTGACGCCGGCTTGATCGATAAGCCGGGCGGCATCTTCCTGCGCCGCAACGAGAACCTCTCGGAGGAGGACCGCGTGCTCTTCCAGAGCGTCGCCCGGATCGTCCTGACCGACACCGCCGAGACGCTCCGCGAGCAGGTTGAACGGCGCTACACGCCGCGCAAGCTGCCGCCTGCGCTGGAGCCGGCCGCCGCGCCGCCCGCCGCGCCGCCCGCGCCGCTGGCGCCGAGTCATCTGATCTTCCGCAACGGTCTGGGCGGCTTCACGCCCGACGGACGCGAGTACGTGATCGATCTCGAGGCCGGGCTGACAACGCCGGCGCCGTGGGTCAACGTTATCGCCAGCCCGCGCGTCGGCACGGTCGTCTCCGAATCCGGCGCGATGTACACCTGGGTCGAGAACGCACACGAGTTCCGACTCACGCCGTGGGCGAATGACCCCGTTTCCGACCCCTCCGGCGAGACGTACTACCTTCGCGACGACGATACCGGGGCCTATTGGTCGCCGCTGGGCGCTCCCGCCCGCGGGACCGGCGGCACCCGTTGCCGCCACGGCTTCGGCTACACGGTTTTCGAGCGCGAGGAGGCCGGCATCGTCAGCGAGACGTGGGTGTACGTGGCGACGGACGCTCCGGTCAAGTTTGTTGTCGTCCGTCTCCGCAACCCATCGGATGAAACGCGCCGCCTTTCCCTGTTCGGCTGCAATGAACTCGTTCTCGGCGAGTGGCGGCACGCCAACCTGCTGCACGTCAACACCTCGGTGGACAGCCAGAGCGGACTGTTGATCGCGCGCAATCCCTACAACCGCGTCTTCGGCCGGCGCGTCGCCTTCGCGGGCTGCAGCGAGAAGGATGCCGTGGTAACCGGCAGCCGCGTCGAGTTCATCGGCCGCAACGGTTCGCTGGCGGCGCCCGACGCGCTCGGCCGCGTCCATCTCTCCGGCCGAACCGGCGCGGGGCTCGACCCTGTCGCCGCGCTCCAGGCCCGGTTCGAGCTGCCGCCCGGCGGCGAGCGGGAGGTCGTCTTCACCCTCGGCGCATGCAACGACATCACGGAGGCACGCTCTCTGGCCCAGCGACTGGGCGGACGCGCCGGCGCGCGTACGGCGCTCGATGCGGTCTGGGCGCATTGGAACCGGCTCCTCGGCTCGGTCTATCTCGAAGCGCCCGGCGCGCCCGCGCTCTCGGTCCTTGTCAACGGCTGGCTGCCGTATCAGGTGCTATCCTGCCGCATCTGGGGCCGCAGCGGTTTCTACCAGTCCGGCGGCGCGTACGGCTTCCGCGACCAGATCCAGGACGCCATGGCGCTGCTGCACAACGCGCCGGAGGTGCTGCGCGAACAGATCCTGCGGTGCGCCGCGCGCCAGTTCCGCGAAGGCGATGTCCAGCACTGGTGGCATCCGCCCGAGGGAGCGGGCGTGCGCACGAAGATCTCCGATGACCTGCTCTGGCTGCCGCAGGCGATCTCCCGCTACGTGCTGGCGACCGGCGACACGGGGGTACTCGACGTGGAGGCGCCGTTCCTCGAGGGACGCTCGCTCGGCGAGCGCGAGGAGAGCCAGTACGAGCCCCATGCGCACAGCACCGAGTCCGGCTCGCTCTATGAACACGGCGTGCGCGCGATCACGCGCAGCCTCGTTTTCGGCGCCCACGGCCTGCCGCTCATCGGCTGCGGCGACTGGAACGACGGCATGAACCGCGTCGGCATCGGCGGACAGGGCGAGAGCGTCTGGCTCGGCTGGTTCCTCTGCGACACGCTGCGCCGCTTCGCGCCCGTCGCGGAGGCGCGCGGAGACGCGGCGTTCGCCGAACGCTGCCGGCGCGAGGCCGAGGAGTTGAGCGTGCGGATCGAGGCGACGGCGTGGGACGGCGACTGGTACCGGCGCGCGTATTTCGACGACGGCACGCCGCTCGGTTCGGCGCAGAACGACGAGTGCCGGATCGACTCGCTCTCCCAGAGCTGGGCGGTCCTCAGCGGTGCGGCCGAGCCCAGCCGCGCGCGCCGCGCGATGCAATCGGCACGGGAACACCTCGTCCGGGAAGAGGCGGGCATCGTGCAGCTCTTCGACCCGCCCTTCGACAAGACCGCCCTCGACCCCGGCTACATCAAGGGCTATCCACCCGGCGTCCGCGAAAACGGCGGCCAGTACACGCACGGCGCGATCTGGACCGCGATGGCCTTCGCGATGATGGGCGACGCCGAGACGGCCTGGTCGCTCTTCGACCTGCTCAACCCCGTGCGCCACGGCGATTCGGCCGCGGCGATCGCGCGCTACCGCGTGGAGCCGTATGTGATGGCGGCCGACCTGTACGGCGCCGAACCGCACACGGGCCGGGGCGGGTGGAGCTGGTACACGGGCGCGGCCGGGTGGATGTACCGCTTCGCAATCGAGACCCTGCTGGGGCTCGAGCGGCAGCCCGGCCACCTCGTCGTCGCGCCCCGCCTGCCGGCGGAGGGACTCGACGCCTTCACGCTCAAGTACCGCCACCGCGAGTGCTTCTACGCCATCGAAGTCCGCCGCGCAGCCCCCGGCGAGGTGCCGGGCGTCCGTCTCGACGGCCAGGCGCTTCCCGACAGCCGCATCCCGCTTCTCGACGACGGCCGCGACCACCACGCCGACATCCTGATGATTTCGCCGGACGAGGTAAGAACCATTTGGCATGTTTCCCGTTAGGCTCCACGTCACAGATGACGCGCGATCTTTGTTTCAACGACCTTACGTATTTGTTTGGATACCTGATCTGCCGCAGGACGGCGTGTATCGAACTCGTTGGCGTCGGGATGGTGCAGTCACGCGCCTTGGTTTTTCATTCATCCGCCTGCATGCTACAGGCTGGCGGTTTACAACAAGGGCTGCATGGAACTGGTGTACGGGCTCCGGCGTTTCAAGCCCGACATCACTTTCTTCGGCGAGTCGCTACCGGAGCAGGCGTTCGGACAATCGGTCGCGCTGGCGCAGCAGGCCGACCTGATGCTTTTTCTCGGATCGTCGCTGACCGTCCACCCGGCGGCTTCCATTCCGCCGTTGACTGTCCGGGCGGGAGGCGAGCTGGTGATCGTCAACGCCCAACCGACCCCTCTTGACCGCATCGCAACGCGGCTCTATCCCGACCTGAACGCTTTCGCCAATGCCGTGCTGAAAAGTGAAATCCCGCCGGGATAATCACGCATGATGGAAACATCTGAAAAAACCGATTCAATCGCCATCGGCGAGGTGTCGGACGCGCAGGATCTGCGGCGAAGTGGCACGGCCGCCGGACGTTCCTTTATTCGCTGAGCGGAAGCACCGCCTGGACGCGGTAAAACTGCGCGGACGAGGCCGTGTTGACGGTGCGCGTCATTGCCGGCCCCGCATCAGGGGATATCACCCCTAGCGCGTTCTGTGCCCAAGCGGCCCCGTTGCTCACGGCCGGCGCTTGCCAGAGAGCATAGAAGCGGGTCGGCCGGACCGTCCACGTCAGGCTGTCCGTCGTGCCTGAGCGCGAGAACGCGGTGAAGGTTAGCAGCGACTGATCGTCCAGCGGGGCAGTGACCGCACCATATTCGCTGGCGTCACAAACGCCATCGTCGTCCGCGTCGTGACTCCCTCCGGACAAAACCGTCAGCACACCTGTCATCTGCAGCTCCCACGGGTCAGGAATGCCGTCGCCGTCGCTGTCCGCGCCCGCGCGCAGCACCGCCGTGCGGACGCCGCTCAGGCTGATCCAGCCGATATTCGCGCCGTACAGATAACCCGAACAGAACGTCTGGCCGATCACCGCGCCGTTCGTGCCATCCGCGTAGGCGTTGATCCAGCCTGCGTTCGCCGCGTAGGCATACGGCTCAGCCGGATCGACCGTCGTGTCGGCGCGAGCCTGCACACAGCAGAGCGCCAACGCAAGTATCCGAAGCGTCTTCATCGGTTCACCTCGAGAAGTTAGCCCACGGGCTCAGCCCTGCCGCGCCGTTTGTTGTCGACAAGACGCCGCTGGCGGTCATGATCGGCCCGTACACGATGGTATTCGCCTCGCAGCGCCCGCCCGACTGGGAACCGTCCAGATAGACACCGTAATATCCGTTGCCGCTCATCGCACAACCGACCACCGAGTTGCCGCTGCAGGGGCCGCCGTAGGCCCCATAAAGCAGAACCCCTTGATTGACGTTTTCGGAAATCGCCAGGTCCTCGACCCGACCGTTCTGAACATACTCGAAATAGATGCCGCTGCTGAAGCCCGTGACGGCCCCACCTCGGATGACGACCTCGCGCCGGGGGGCTTCCGGCTGGCCGCTGACCCACACCCCATACCCGATCTCATCTTCGTCTCCCGTGAGGGAAAAGCCCATCAGATCTACGGTCACGCGATTCGCCTGAATGATCACGCCGCTTCCCGCCGTCGCGAAATTGGTCGTGAGGTAGTAAGAGCCGGGCTGCGTGATCGTGTATGGCACGTTCGTGATCGCCACGCGCGGCTCCACCTGCGCCAGCGTCTTCATCGTCGGCCCGGGCGCGCCGGGCGGCGTCAGCGGATCCTGCCGCCCGCGCCGCCGGAACCAGGCAGGAAGCGGCGACAAGAGAAACCGTTATCATGTGACTCGACGTCTTCATGGCCGCCTCCTTGCCAAGTTTCAAATTTTCAGGCTCCAGTTTCGCTTTCTAATACGTGAAATTCGCATTGGGGTCGGCCGAGCCTGGCGAGGTTCCGCCGGAGTCGCCGTTGATCGCCCCGGCAGCGACCCCGGTCACTACGAGACAGAGGTTGCCGCTCGCGAGCGACCAGTTGGGCGAGTTCCAGCGCGCGGTGTTGCGGAAGATGAAGTTCGCCCCTTCAACGGTGACGAAACCCCGGTCGTTTTTGAACGCGTGGTTACCTTCGATGCGGTTGCCGCTACCCGTGACATAAAAACCCGCGCCCGTACCGTTCTCGCCGTTGTTGTTGGATACGCACCGCGTCACCATCGTGTTGCCGGCGATGTGAACGCCGTTTGATTTGTTATACTCGGCCGTACAGTCCGCAATCGCCCCGCCCAGTTCCGCGAAAACTCCCACGCCGCCGTTGCGCTGCGCAGCGCAGGCCGATATTTTACACGCCTCGCCCACGACAATGCCCACGCCATTGCTCGTCACCGTATCGGAAAGATTGGTGGTCAGGTAATACGAGCCCGGCCGGCTCAGCGTGACCGGCGCGCTCCCAATCGGCGTCCGCGGCTCGACCTGCGCCAGCGTTTTCATCGTCCGCCCGGGTGC
>JAQUEX010000263.1 GCA_028684935.1 Kiritimatiellia bacterium
CCGTCCAAGTCGGGATCGCCCATGGCGCCATGGTCGCTGTGCAGCGCCACGGCCGGATCGACATCAACCTCAACCTTGAGGTTGAAGATGTTCTCCCACCAGTCGGGCAGGCCGTCCTCGTCGATATCGGCGGTCTGGACATAGCCGCTCGGCGCCGTCGTGTCGCCCAGACGCCAGCCGTTGGCGATATCGCGCAGATACGCCTCGCCATTGGTCACGCCATCGTCGTCGGCGTCGCCGTACCAGCCGTCATCGCCGGAACCGCTGGCCAGACTGATGCCGCGCAGCGTTTCCCACCAGTCAGGCAGGCCGTCGGCATCGCTGTCCTCGCCGGTCTCGGCCCAGACATCGGACGGTGCGTCGGAGTCCCAGAAGAGTGCCGTCTGTTTGGCGAAGGCGCCGCCCAACGGCACCAGGTCGCCCTCGATCTGCCGCCCGCCACTTTCGACCGTGGAGACATACTGATCGCCATACGGATTGTTGCTGTTCGGGAATTCGTACCTCTCGAGGTCATTGTTCCACGCCAAGGTGGGCAGCTCGCCCGCCGAGTAGTGGCGCCAATAGCGCGAGTTGCGTACCGAGAGCCGGTCCATATAGACCCACTCGTTGTTCGGGTCGCGCAGGAAGCCGCCCAGCGGCAGGTGGTTCACGCCGTTCTCGATCCACGGCACGAGCTGCATGTCGGCATAAATCTCGCTGCGCGTAGCGAGTGCGCTCCACCAGCCGACCTGCCAGTCGGCCGGGCGGTTGATCGACACCGCATAGGCGTTGTACCCGCGCGGAGCCGAGACCACCGATTCGATCCGATCCGCACCGAAGAGGTTATCGAAGGTATAGTGATAGATCAGTTCAGCCGGCAGTTGTGGCGTGACGCCCACGACGCGCGACCCGCCGGCCAGTTCGGTCTCGCGGACCAAGCGGCGGTTCGCCAGCAGATCCTTGACATAGAAGCGCTTTTGGAAGCTGTCATGGATCTCATCATTGGTGCGCGCGCCATCCCAGATGCGCACTTCGTCGATATAGCCCGTGTAGAAGCTGTCGTAGTCCGCCCATTGCGGCCCGTCTTCAGAGGTCGGGAACGGATTGACATTACGCGCGCCGAGCACGATCACGCCGGGGCGGATCGTATACTCGTACGCCTCGGGATAGCCCACGATCTCGGCGACATCGGCCATCGCCATGCGCAGGTAGTCCGGGTCGGCCAAGATATTGACCACGCCGTTCGCCGGGATGAGCGTGGTGTCAACCGTCGCTTCAAGCCCGCCGTTCAGCCACAGCTCCAGCTTGCCGGCCGCGCCGTCCATGCGCAGGGCAATGTGCGTCCAAGTGTTGAGCTGCATGCGGCCGACCGGCGCGTAAACGATGTTGACGCCGGTTTCGTCGTCATGCACGCCCGCGTTCTGGAACATGCCGTAGAGGCGGCCCGTGGCATCGATACCGACACGGAAGTTCACGCGGATCACGTTGCCGGTCGTGCTGAGGTCGCTGGGCCCGTATTCGATCGGTCGCTCAAGCAGCACCTGCTCGGCGGAGAGGTTCTCCGGGCACGCCCAGAACTCGACCGTGAAGCTGCGGAACGCCCACTCGTTGAAGGCGTAACCCATCAGCGTCTGCGCGGCCGCATTCTCGCCGCTGAACCAAAGCGCCTGACGGCGCAGCGGATCGTCATGGTCCTGCGGGTCAGACTGTGCGGTCGAGGTCAACAGCAGCTCGGCCTTGTCCGAAACGCCGTCGTTATCGGTGTCGTAGCCTTCGTTCATCTCGAACGAGAACATCTTATGGTCGTCCTCGCGGAACGGTCCGCCGACCCAGAAGTCCATGCCGCCCCAGTCATAGAAGCGCGCGGTCAGGCTGTTGGTGTAGGAGACATCGGTCATCCACAGCGGCGACGGATCTGTGTTGTAGCAGGCCGGCGCCGAGGTGTCGGGCTGGATCTGCTCCTCAAGATTACGCAGGCCGTCCGCATCCGGATCGGCCTCGTCCAAGCCGGCCAGCCACGGATACTTCACGAAATCCATCGGCAGATCCTCACCGCCCACCGGATTCCAGCCGTTCTGGAAGGCATTCATGGTGCCGGGCATCATTTCGAACGCGAGTTGCACCAGATCGTACTGGCCCAGGATCGGGTTGAGCCCGTGGTACAGCTCGTAGAAGTCGTCCATGCCGTCGAAGTCGGTATCCGGCTCGCGCGGGTCGGTCGACACATAGAGCGCGAACGGCCCCTGCCGCAGCAGCACCTGCTGGTTCACAGGCATGGGCAGCCACCAGTAGGCAAAGATGGCGGTGTCCCATTCATTCTCGATGGGCGTGAAGAAGATCTCGGGACCGTCGAAGTCCAGCGTCGGAACGCCGTTCGTATCCGTTCCGACCGTGTCGTACCGGAAGTGGCGCACCGCCTGCACCCAGTACTCCTGATAGTTCTCCAGGCCGTCGCGGTCGAAATCCATGTTGCGGTTCACCGCGCCACTGCCGGTCACGTACATGTCGAACGAGCTGAACGCATCGCCCGGCGAGTATGCCCGCAGGTTGGCGGGGCCGTGCGTGCCGTCCATGCCGTCATCGACGTAGGCGTTGCCGGTCACGGCGGACACCGCGTTGGTGCCCGCGAAGTCATACTCCCAGGTGTCGGTCAGGCCGTCCCAGTCGGTATCCATCGTGCAGGGGTTGAGTCCGGCGCCGCGCACGCAGAAGGTGCCGTTGTCCGTTCCCGGACCGTACTGCAGGGTCGTGTCGCCCACCGTCCACCACGTGCCGTTTTCGAGGAAGGAGACCGGCACAGCCGTGGCCGCTTCGAACCCGTCTTCCAAGCCGTCACCGTCGGTATCGTAGTTCCACGGGTCGGTCGGCCAGAATTTGTTGACCCACTTCGCGTCGGTCGCGGGACGCGTGATCGTGACGCGCCCGGGGCCTGCGGCATAGAGCGCGGCATTCGCGTAGGCGGCGCTGGAATCGGTGCCCGCGAATTCGCGGCGGTTGACCAGGAACGGGATAAACTCGCCGTCGATGCTCACATTGCCGTCATCCGGATTCCACGGGTTGATCACCATGGCGCGCGAATCCGGCGCGCAGGCCACATACAGTTCCCAGCCGTCCGGCATGCCATCGTCTTTTGTGGCGGTGGCATCGCTGTCCGGCGTGCGCGGATGCGTGGAGAACGCGGTCCAGTCGGGCACCTTGTCACGACCGCCGCCGATCGAAGCGCCGGCGCCGTTCAGCCGGTTCTCCGACATGAACTTCATGAGCAGGTATTCGTCGAGCGCCGTGAAGGGCCGGGTGTTCGGCGTCGCCGAAACGTACGACGGGAAACGCGACGGCGCATGCGGCGGATTCACCGAATCCGTCCACGCCGTGCGCGGATCAAAGCCCAGCGCGTGGTTGACCTGGAAGTGCAGGAGCAGCACATTCGCGCTGACCACTGAATCCTCGTCAACCGCTGAGCCGGCCGGCAGTACGGTACGACGTCCGAGCGCGATCGGCGCATTCGAGTTGCCGTAGTTGTAACACGTGAAATAATTGGACTCGGCATACCGCAGGAAAAGGTTGGTGCTGCCGTTCTCCAGAATGACCGAGACCAGGGAATAGGAGTTGGTGTCGGTGGTGATCGCCATGTAATCGCCATCCGGGTTGTTGTAGACCGGATTCAGGCCATCGCGCGCATCGGTCGGATTCAAGCCGCGCAGGACCTCCCAGCCGTCGCACATGCCATCACCGTCGGAGTCCCAGTGCAGCGGATTGGTGCCGCCCACCAGCTCCTCGTAATCGGTCAGGCCGTCGTTGTCCAGATCGCGCTCTTCCACGCGGTCGGCGGCAGGCACCACCGGATCGAATTTCAGATAGATGTCTGTCCACGGGATCACTGCGCCCTGGCCGATATCCAGCGGGTTATAACGCTCGCCGTTGGCCCGATTAACCACCGCGTTGTACCAGAAGAAATACTCCCAGCCGTCCGGATAGCCGTCGCCGTCCGTGTCCATCTTGGTCGGGTCGGTCGGACGTTCCGCGCCGCGTGTGGCCGGGAAGGTCTGCGGTCCGATCGAGCCTGATGCCGATTCTTCTGCGGCCGTCATGTCTATGTCGGAACCGTAATCGATGCGGTTGAGGCCGGGGTGGTACCCGCGGATCTCGAGAAACGCCGTAAAGGGCCGTCCGACGGCCGCCCAGGTGTTCGAGGCACCGTCGATGAGCCCGCCGCCGGCGCTCGATGCGCCGGGCAGGAAGTCCAAGTCGCCGTTGTAATCGGACGCATTGGCGATATCCGAGCCGACCAGCGTCGGCAGCCCGTAGTAGTTCGCGATCAGGTCGGGAATGCCGTCGTTGCTGATGTCGCCGCAGTTGTCAGACGAACGCCACTCGCGGCTGAAGATGACCTTGGCGGAGACCGCGTTGACGGCTGCGGAGGCGCCGTCGGCATCGGCCTGCGACTCGGGCAGGGTCACCGTGATCACCTCTTCGGCGACCGGGATCATCGCGTCGGCGGGCACACCCTCCTCCGCGCCCTGCCAGACATACACGAAGCTGTCGTAAGGCAGTATGATGCTGGACGGCGTGCCGATGGCGGTCGTGCCGGGCAGCCCGATGACCCGCGCCGTGTAGTTGGTGACGGTGTACGAGACGACATTGGTCTCGGCGTCCATGGAGGTCTTGTACGGCACGGCGATCAGCGTGGCCGA
>JAQUEX010000264.1 GCA_028684935.1 Kiritimatiellia bacterium
TTTAGTTTGAAGTATGCCTCAAACCGTTACATACGGTCGCAAAATTCGGCGGAGATGTCAATGGCTGTTACAAATATATTTCGCGGTTACCGATATACTTCGTTTTTGAAATAGCGGCTGTGGGTTTCAGATGGTGTCCTTTTTGTTCAGGGCCGGAGGTCCGCATTGGGGCTCTTCGGGGGTGTCGAGAAGAATCGTTTCCCTGAGTCCGGGAGGCTCCGGCACCACTCGGTTGAAGCGAAATGAATTATAGGCATAGAACGCGCAGCGAGCTGGCGACGCAACAGAAAGCAGGTCCAGGAGAACCGGTCACCAGCGGTAGTAACGGTACGGATCGTCGCCGGATTCGGGCGTGTCGAGATAGTAGCTCATCAGCCACTCCCGCTCCTCGACCTTTGCGAAACGTTCCGCGAGCGGCGCGTCCAGCGCGGCCCCCAGATTGGCCAAGAGCCGCGCGGCCATGGCGTTCGCGCGCCGCTTGCTGGTGCGCAGATACGGCTTGGCCTGCTCGTCGATCAGCCACGGCGGCACCTGCCAAAGCACCACGCGCCCCTTGCCGTGCCGGATCACGCGCAGCGCGCCGCTCGATGATGCCTTCTCGCCCTCCGGCACCGCCAGCGCATCGAACGTGATCCGCCCGTGCCACGCCCAGTCGGCGTTGCAGAGTCCGTCCAGCTCGGCCGGCCGCTGTTCAATCCGCGTGAACGCGGCGTTCGTCCGCACCGTCGCCACCGGCACCGGACACCACGCCTTCAGGGCGTCGCCCGCCAGCCCCAGGCACACGACGTTCAGGCCGCCTTCGATGGCCTTGAAGAGGTCCGGCGGCGGCGCGGACGCGCCGGGACTGACCACGAGCAGGCGTCCCGCGTCGGGCGGCCTGCTCGGGACGACGCCGAGCTGCCGCGCGAGCCGCCCGGCCTCGGCGCCCAGCACGACCGTCTCACGGAAAGCCGCCGCCGGCGCGTGGTCCAGATACTCCAGCAGATTGACGACCAGCCGGTCCGCCACCGGATCGATCTCCGTCCGTCCCGTCACATCCAACTGGCAGAAGAGCGCGCGCCCGCGTCCCTGCACATGCTCCAGCAGCGCCGCGTATTGCAGGTCGAACTCGCCGTCCAGCAGTGCGCGCCAGTCGCCGCGCGCCGGTTTTTCAATCAGCACCGACGCCACCGTGCCGCGGCTGCCGCAGCGCCAGACGCGTGTGTTGGTGAACCCGCACCACGTGCCGTGGGGATCATGCGTCTCCGCGGCGGGCAGCCCCGTCAGGTGCGGCGTGACCAGCGTGCCGGAACCTGTCCAGTCGCGGAACGCAGCCTCGTCCAGCCCGCGCGTCACGGGATGTTCGGCACGCGGGAAGAGGCGGCGCGCGCCGCGTTCGGCGATGCGGAAACCGAGCCCGCGCTCGAGCGCCTCCGCGCGCTGTTCAAAGATCAGCACCCGCAGGCCCTCGTCCAGGCGCGTCAGCCAGGGCAAGGCCGAGCCGTCCAGCGCCTCGCGCCCGATCACGACCCGTGCGCCGGCTGCGGGCGCGTGTGTGCCGTCGACCCGCACATACCGCACGCCCAGCCGGTCGAAGAGGCGCGCCGTCAGGCCGTGCGGATCGATCAGGTGGACCGGCGCGGACAGTTGCGGCGGCTGCGGCGGCAGCACGGCGTGCAGCGCGACCTCGTCGACCTGCGTCACGCCGTCCGCGAAATCGAAGACGGCGGTCAGGCGCAGGCGTTCGCCCGGCCGGACGCGTTTCGGGAAGGCGAACGTCACCGGCACCGCGGCCTGCCCGCCGGCGGCGACCCGCGCGTGCCCCTGCCGCTCCATCAGCTTCTCGCCTTTGCGCCAGAGCCGCCAGGTCCACGCCACGGTCTGCTCGCGGCGGCGGTCGTTGAGCATGAGCAGGCTCTTGCGCACCGTCGCCCCGGGCGTGAAGAGATGATCCTTGGCGGTCCGGGCCGCTTGCGGTCCCGCGATGAACCCGCAATCCGGCTGGTTCCAGCGCAGGAAGGCCGCGCCCACTTCGGTCGGCAGGAAAGCGTCGCGCGGCCCGAGATCCTGAATGTACTGTCCGCCGGCCTGAATGCGGTCCGGCACGATGCCGGGACACTTGAGCCCTTGGAGCGGCGTCTCGGCCGCGGCCTCGGCGGTCGGCGCGACGCGCCGCCAGAAATCGCCCTGATCCCACGGCAGCATGGCCGACACGCCCCAGGCGCGGTGGAAGCGCCAGTTGTCGCTGGCGAACAGCGCCTGCACGGCGTGGTAGTTCTGCGGGAGCGCGCGCAACGGCTGGTTGAGGGTGCTCCAGCGGAACGGCTTGCCGGCGGCCCACAGCCGTTCTTCATGATCCAGCGCGCGGACCGCCGCGTCGCTGTCGAGATAGGCGGCGTCGCCCCAGAACGGGGCCGCGAACTCGGCGGCCCACAGGCTCTGGAAGGCTTCGCATCGCCAGATGAATTGCGGCCCGCGGTAACTCGACCAGCTCGAAATGTGCGGCAGCCCCCACTCCACAAAAAAGAGCGGCTTGACCCCGTGCGCGGACCAATGCTCGGTCCAGTCGCTGCGCTCCTGCACCGGCGCCCAGTTGAGATAGCAGTTCACCGTGTGCATGTCGCCAAGGTTGCCCGACTGGTGGTGGTAAACCGGGCGCGTGGCGTCGAGCGACTTGGCGATGGCGTCGGTGATGCGGGCCTGCCTGCGGTTGCGCGCCCACCAGGCGTTCTTGGTCTTTTCATCCTCCGGAATCTCGTAGAGGCCGTCGATCTTCTGCGGATTCTGGTCGCCGTAGTACCCGGTGCAGTTGTGGTTCATCGCGTAGAGGATGACCGACGGATGGTTGCGCACGCGCCGGATCAGCCAGGCGGCCTGCGCGCGGTAGCGCTCGGCCATCTCGGGTTTGTCCAGCCGGTAGCCGAAATCCTTGAGGTGCGGCAGCGAGAAGGCCAGCAGCATGCCGGTCTCGTCGCACGCCTCGAGCAAGCCGTCCAGGTAGCTGACCGAGCCGGGCGTGAAATCGTAATTGCCGGCGATGATGGCGTTGAAGCCGTATTCGAACATCCGGCGGCACATCTCGAGCGCCGCCGAACGGCTGGCCTTGTCGGCCGCGCTGACGGAAGTCGTGTTGTGCAGCGCGCGCAGGTGGACCGGCATGCCGTTGAGCAGGAAGTCGCGGCCCTCGATGCGGATCTCGCGGAAGCCGACCGTCACCGGCGTCAGGGTATCCACCACCGTGCCGGCCTTGTCCAGCAGCGAAAGCGCCACCGTGTAGCGGTGCTGCGGCGTGTCGGTGTCCCAGAGTTTGGCGTCGGGCCACGCCGCGCTGAAGCGCAGCACGCCGGCCGCGTCGGGCGCGAGCGCGTCGGATTCGAAACGCCGCGCGGCCGCCGCGCCGCCGCGTTCGCTGACCTCGGCCCGCAGCCGCCACGGCCCCGCGTCCAGACCGGCGGTTTCAGCCGCGAAGGTCACGCGCCGGCCGCGCAACGAGGTGATGACCTGCACATCTTCGAGGCGCGCCGCAGCCGGCAGCGCGGTGAGAAAGAGATCGCCCGTGATGCCTTTGTGATTGACGCTCGCCTTGTCCGTGATGATCCGGTCCGGGGCCATGAAGGCATTGCGCTCGGCGGTCAGCGGACGCGCCGTGACACGCAGCGCCAGCTCCTGCTCGCGGCCGGGCACGAGATGCCCGGTCAAATCCAATTCGCCGCCGGGATACCACACCTCGCCGCACGGCCGGCCGTCCACGAACGCCTGCGCGTGTGTCTGCAGCATCGTGAACGTGAGCGTCAGGCGGCGGCCCGCCCAGGCATCCGGCACCGTGAACCGCCGCTTGTACCACGCCTGCTCCACATCGCGGAGGCGCGCGCGCTCTTCCAGCCAAGGGGCGACCCACACCTGCTGCACGCCGCTCTCGGGCATCCACTCGCCGTGCGGCCAGATGCCCGGCACCTTGAACCAGCCCCAGCAATCGCCCGGCGGCGGCACGGCCGCGTCCGGATCCTCGGGCAGCACAGGCCGGAAGCGCCACAGGCCGCTGAGGCAAACGCGCTCGCGCGTCGCGGTGGTCTGACGCCAGGCGTCCGCGAGCGACTCGGGCTCCGCATCGGCGCCCGGCGGCAGCGGCGCATCCGCCTTGACCCGCGCGCGCAGGCGGCAGACGGTCAGCGACAGCCCGCGAAACTCGACGGTCCCCGACGCCCCGAGATTGCAGGGCGACAGCGCGAGCGTGACGGCCCCTTCCGGGATCGGATAGATGCGCTCGCACGCGGTCCAGGCGGTGGTGCCGGTCATGCCGAAGACATTCGGCCAGGGGCCGATGCGTGCGCCCTTGGCATCATGGAACGACATCGTGAGCCGTCCGGTCTCCCAGCTCTCCTTGCCCAGCGCGACATCCGTGACCTTCATCTGCATCACGAGCCGGAGGCGTCCGTACTCCGGCTTCAGCGGGATGCGGAAACCGACGCCGGCACCGGCTCCGGAGCAGACCAGACGGCGCCCCCCCTCATCCTGCGCGATCCGCGCCTGCCTGCCGGCCGGCCAGCCTTCGGGCCAGCCTTTGGCGTCGAGACGCGCCAGCGCGTTGTTCGGAATCAGCTCCGTCCCGATCTGCCCCGCCGCATTCAGCGCCAGCAGGCAGCCCGCCAGCCACATCCACGCCCGATTCATGCTCAT
>JAQUEX010000044.1:0-7954 GCA_028684935.1 Kiritimatiellia bacterium
CTACTCGCCGTACACGACGGTGGTGGTCTCGTTGTACAGATAGAGGATGTTCTTCACGAGATAGTCGACGTGATGCACCTTGCGGATGCCGCCGTTGCGCATCGCCTCGGCGATGGTCGCGTCGCCGCCGCTGAAGAAGAGCACGCCGCCGCTCCACGCCTCGCCGCGCTTGAGCGGGCGCACGCTGTTGTCCACGATGGGGTCAGAGGCGGCGTGGTTGAGGGTCAGCGCAGAATGAACGGTGCCTTTGGTCGGGATCACGCAACCGGACAGAACGAGCGCGCCGATGCAGGCGGCGCTCAGGGCGAGCATTTTTTTCATCGTGAATTCTCCTGTTGTGAGGCCACAGAATCGTGACCATCTTTCTGTGGATGATCGTCGCACGTTTGGGCACTGAAATCAAGCGCCTGTTCATAAAAACGGGCTTTGACTCTGGGCGGTTGCTTTTCGGCAGAAAGGGCGATATCCTAGACGCACTCAAGGAGGTTCGGAATTTATGAGCAGATCAATCTGGTGCAACAACGGTTTTCCTAAAGTGGGCATCCGCCCGATCATCGACGGCCGGCGGCGCGGCGTACGCGAGTCGCTGGAAGACCAGGTCATGAACATGGCCAAAAGCGCGGCCCGGCTGATTTCCGAGAACCTGACCTATCCCGACGGCTCGCCGGTCCAGTGCGTGATCGCGGACTCCAACATCGGCGGCTGCGCCGAGGCCGCCGCCTGCGCCGCCAAGTTCGAGCGCGAGAATGTGGGCGTCTCGCTGACCGTCACGCCCTGCTGGTGCTACGGCACCGAGACGATGGACACGAATCCCCACACGCCTAAAGCGGTCTGGGGCTTCAACGGCACCGAGCGCCCCGGAGCGGTCTATCTGGCCGCGATGCTCGCGGGCTACGCGCAGCGCGGTTTCCCGGCCTACGGGATCTACGGGCGCGAGGTGCAGGACCGCAGCGACACCTCGATCCCCGCCGACGTCAGGGAGAAGCTGCTGCGCTTCGTCAAGGGCGGTCTGACAGTCGCGATGATGCGCGGCAAGTCCTATCTTGCGGTGGGCACCTCCTCGATGGGCATCGCGGGCTCGTTCGTCGATCCGGATGTCTTCCAGGACTATCTCGGCATCCGCGTCGAGAACGTCGACATGTGCGAGCTGGACCGGCGCATCGCCGAGGGCATCTATGATCCGGCCGAATACACGAAGGCGCTGGCCTGGGTCAAGGCGTTCTGCAAAGAGGGCAAGGATCTGAACAAGAAGGCGCTCCAGAAATCGCGCGCCGCCAAAGACGCCGACTGGGAGTATGTCGTCAAGATGACGCTGATCCTGCGCGATCTCATGGTCGGCAACCCGGTGCTGGCGGAGATGGGCTTCGGCGAAGAGGCGGTCGGGCGCAACGCCCTCGCGGCCGGCTTCCAGGGGCAGCGCCAGTGGACCGACTACAAGCCTAATGGCGACTTCTCCGAAGCGATCCTCAACAGCTCGTTCGACTGGAACGGCATCCGCGCCCCGTACATCGTGGCGACGGAAAACGACGCGCTCAACGGCGTCTGCATGCTGCTGATGTATCTGCTGACCAACCGCGCCCAGATCTTTGCCGACGTGCGCACCTTCTGGAGCCCGGACGCGGTCAAGCGCGTGACCGGCAAACGCATGACCGGACTCAACGCCAACGGGTTCATCCACCTGCTGAACTCCGGCGCGGCCTGCCTCGACGCCACCGGCAAGCAGCGCCTCAAGGGCAAACCCGCCATGAAGCCGTTCTGGGAGATCACTGAAAAAGAGGCGGGCGCCTGCCTCAAGGCGACGCGCTGGGAACCGGCCAATGTCGAGTACTTCCGCGGCGGCGGCTACTCCTCCAGCTTCCTCTCCGAGGGCGGCATGCCGATGACCATGACGCGCATCAGCCGCGTTAAGGGGCTGGGCCCGGTGCTGCAGATCGCCGAGGGCTGGTCGACCGCATTGCCGGCGGGCGTCTCCGAGGCGCTCATGGCCCGCACCGATCCGACCTGGCCCTGCACCTGGTTTGTGCCGCGCCTGACCGGCACGGGCGCCTTCAGCGACGTCTACAGTGTCATGAACAACTGGAGCGCCAACCACGGCGCGATCAGCTACGGCCACATCGGTGCCGACCTGATCACGCTCGCGGCCATGCTGCGCATCCCGGTCGCGATGTCCAACGTGCCCGAGGAGCAGGCGTTCCGCCCGCACGTCTGGGGCCTGTTCGGGGTGGACGACCCGATCGGCGCGGACTACCGCGCCTGTCAGAATTTCGGTCCGCTCTACGGCTGAAGATGCGGCGGGAGGAGCGCGCGATGACCCCTGGCGTGTGCACGCGGCGGCGTTTTCTCGCGGGCGGGATGGCCCTCGGCGCCGCCGCGTCGTCCGGCGCGGAGGCACCGGACGACTTGGCCGGGTTGGCGCGCGAGATCGGCTGGCTGCCCGGCGCGCCGGACCGTTTCTTTTTTCTGCAGGCGACTGACCTGCACGCCAGCGAGCTGACCAGCGGCGCGCTCAAGATGCCGGACAAATTCGGCGGCCGGAATTTCACGGACGACATGAACGCGCTGCGGCCCGCGCCGGCCTTTGTCGCGCTGACCGGCGACCTCATCGCGGCGACCTCGCGCCAGCCTGCCACCTGGCCGCAGGCTGAGGCCGGCTTCCGGCGCGTCAACGATCTGATCGTCGCGCGCCTCGCGATGCCGTGCCACATGATCGTCGGCAACAATGACTGCTCGCCCGAGGCGTTTCACAAGGTTTGGCCTGACCGTCCTCTCACGTGGTCGTTCGACTGCCACCGGCTGCATGCCGTCGGCCTGTACGGCTACCACACGTGGCGGCCGGAAAACACCAACCACGCGGGGATCCTGCTGGATGCCGCGCAGCTCGCCTGGCTGGCGCGCGATCTGGCCGCCGCATCCGGCGCGCGCACGCTGGCGCTCTTCACGCACGAGCCGCTGAAGGATCCCGACTGCCACCGCATCCGCAGGCAGCTCGCGCCGGTGCTGAGCGCGTTCCCCGGAGAGATCTGGAATATCGCCGGACACAATCACGGCAACGCCGAGAGCGTGGTCCGCATCGGCGGCAAACCGGTGCGTGTGGTGGAGACGATCACGCCGGTGGGCGCATGGACGCCGGACAAGGGCGCCTATCGTCTGTTCTTCGTCAGCGACGGGCGCATCGTCGGAACCGGGCTGCGCTGGCTGACCAAAGACGGCGAGCCGCTGCGGTTCGAGGCCATGCCGTCCGGACGCATGCCGGCCGAACGGATCCCGGTCGAGACGGCGCTGGCCGACGGCGCGCTGCGCGCCTTCATGGTCGGGGAGGAGGAGGCGGCGCTGAGGCAGGACGTGGCGCAGGTGACGGACCGCGTCTCCAACCTCCAGTTCCGCAAGGGCGCGGCCGCGACCTACCGCGTGCCGCTGTCCGCACGGGGCGGCGCGGCGGCGGCACGGCTGCGGCTGGCATGCAGCGCCCGCCTGTGCGTCGCGATGTCGCCGGATGGCGCGACCTGGCGGACGGCGGAAGAGCCGGCGCACGCGGCGGGCTTTACGACCTGCCGCGTGCCGGCGGCGCTGCGCGGCGCGCAGACGCTGCACATCCGCCTTGAAGCGCCGCCCGACCACGCTGTTCTGCTTTACGGACTCGCCTTCTTGCCGGCGTGATCGCCGGCCAGGCGCCAGGCCGCCGGCAGCACGAGCAGGTTGAGCAGCGTGGCGCTGATCAATCCGCCGAACTGCACGATCGCCAGCGGCGCGAGCAGCTCGCCGCCCGGTTTGTCATAGGCCAGCACAATCGGCATCAGACCGAAGAGCGTCGTCAGCGAGGTCATCAGGATCGGCACCATGCGTTCGAGCGATCCCTCGATGACCGCCTCGTGCAGACTGTATCCCTGCGCCTGCAGGTCGCGGTAGCGGTTGAGCAGCAGCAGGCCGTTGCGGATCACAAACCCGGCGACGGTCACGAAGCCCACCAGCGACGCGACCGAGAGCACCGGCGCGACATACGCGCCGTTTCCGCGGACGAGAGCCCCCAGATTGGCGCCCAGCGGCGCGGGTGCCGCCAGCAGCATCGCCGCCACGCCGCCGATCAGGCACAGCGGCAGATTCACCAGCACCACGCACGCGGCCCGGAAGCTGTCCAACGCATAGCCCAGCAGCAGGACGATCGTCAGCAGCAGCCCCAGCGCCAGCCACGTCAGCCGCCGCGACGCCGATTGCTGCGCCTCGTAACTGCCGCCGTAGCTGACCGTGCAGCCGTGGGCGTGGACCACCGGTTCGACATGCTCGCGCAGGGCCGCGACCAGATCGCCGACGTTCGAACCCGGTGCGACATTGCAGGAGATCAGCGCCTTGCGCCGCGTGTTGTCGCGCACGATCAGGTTTGAGGCCTCTTCGCGGTACACATCCGCCACCTCATCCAACCGCACGCGCGCGCCGTCCGGCGCGGTGAGCAGAAACGCGCCCACGTCGGACAATCGCGTGCGGTCGGCCTCCGTTAGCCGCACCACGATATCCCAGCGCTGCTGGTTGCGCGCGACCTGTCCGGCGGTCACGCCGTCGAAAGCCGCCGAGACCTGTTCGCCGGCCTCCTTCAAGGTCAGCCCGGCGCGCGCCAGCGTCTCCAAGCGGTAGCGGATGCGCAGGGTGTCCACCAGGATCTCGCGGTTGGCGCGCGCGTCGGCCACCTGCGGCAGCGTGTCGAGCACCTGCTTGACTGCGGCCGCCGCCGCGCGCAGCGTGGCCAGGTCGTCGCCGAAGACATTGATCGCCAGCTCGGCCTCGGTGCCGGAGAGCACCGAGCTGATGCGGTGCGCGATCGGATAGCCGATCATCGTCGCCACGCCGGGGATCTGCCGGATCACGCCGTTGATCGCGTTCCGCAGCCGCAGCGGGTCAGCCTGCATGTCCACGCGCACCAGCAGCTCCGAAGCGCTGACCGGCTCGGCGTGCTCATCGCGCTCGGCGCGGCCGGTGCGGCGCGTCACGCTCTTGACGCCCTCGATGTGCCGGATCGCCGCCATCGCCCCCTGCGTCACGCGCTCGGTCTCCTCCAGCGAAGTGCCGGTCGGCGTGCTGACAAAGACCGTGTAACAATCCTCATGGAAGGGCGGCAGGAAACTGGTGCCGAACGTCGAAGCCAGCCAGAGCGCGCCGGCCGTGACCCCCGCCATCACGAGGCACACCAGCCACGCCCGCCGCACGCAGAAGCGCAGCAGCGGCCGGTAGAGTATCTTCAGCATTCTCACCGAAATGCCATCGGTTTTATTTTCGCTTTTTTTACCCTCTCTTCCGCGACCACTGAGTGGTCGCGAAAAGAGCAGCAGGCAGAGCACCGGCGTCACCGTGAGCGCCACCAGCAGCGAGGCGCCGAACGCCAGCAGATAGGCCATGCCCAACGGTCGGAAGAACTGCCCCTCCAGACCGGAGAGGAAGAGCAGCGGCAAAAAAACCAGCACGATGATCAGCGTCGAGAAGGTGACGGATTGCAGCACTTCGGCGCCGGCCGCGCGCAGCACGGCCACATGCGCCATACGCGCATCCGGAGGCAGGCGGGCGTTCTCATCCAGCCGCCGCCAGGCGAGTTCCACAAAGATGATCGCGTTGTCCACCACATCGCCCACCGCGACCGCCAGTCCGCCGAGCGTCATGATGTTGATGCCCAGGCCGAGCGCCGGGAAGCAGAGCAGGCCGGCCGCCACGGAGAGCGGCATCGCCAGCAGCGTGATCAGCGTGGTGCGCACGCGCAGCAGCGTCAGGCCCAGCACAAGCACCACGATGATCGCGGCGTCGCGCACGATGCGTCCGCCGTTGTTGATCGAGAGCCGGATGAAGTCGGCCTGCCGGTAGGCGTCACGGTGCAGCGTCGCGTCGGCCGGCAGCCGGGAGGCCTCGAAGGCGTCCAGCACCTGCTCGATGCGGTCGGTCAGCGCGAGCGTGTTGCCGCCGGGCGCCTTCTGCACCGAGAGCACCACTGCGTCATGCCCGTTATAAGCGGCCGAGCCGCGCCGCGGCGCGCCCCCGAGCGCCACGTCCGCCACTTGGCCGAGACGCAGCGCGCGCCCGTCGCCGGTCGGCACCCGCACGCGTTGCAGCTCGTCGACCGTCTCGACGCGTGCGGTCTGGCGCAGCGGGATCTCCTGTCCCCTGACGTTCGCCAGATAGCCCGCGCCGGCCATGGTGTGCGACGCGGCGGCGGCCTCGATCACGTCGTTGAGCGTCACGCCGTACGCGGCCAGCCGCTCCGGCGCAACGTTGACTTGGAACTCCGGCAGGCGCCCGCCGATCACCACCACCTGGCCGATGCCGGGAATCGCCATCAGCCGGGTGCGCAGCTCGTACTCGGCGAGCTGGCGCAGCTCCAGCGGCGACACCGTGCCGTCGGCGCTGGTGAGCGCCAGCAGCATGATCTCGCCGGTCACAGAGACGATCGGCGTGATCTCGGGTTCCAGTCCCTCTGGCAGAGCGGACCGCACCGTGCTGAGCCGTTCCGCCACGATCTGCCGTGCGCGGTAGAGATCCGTGTCCCAGTCGAAGTCGACCCACACAAACGAGAGTCCGCCGCCCGACGAGGAGCGCACCGCCTTCACGCCGGGCAGGCCGTTCATGGCGGACTCGATCGGCACCGTGATGAACTGTTCGACCTCTTCGGCCGTCAGTCCGCCGGCTTCGGTCTGCACCACCACGCGCGGCACCTTGAGTTCGGGGAAAACATCCACCGGCAGCCGCCGTGCCGTCGTGACAGCCAACGTCACCGCGATCACGGTGACGCCCAGCGTCAGCCAGGGATTGCCCAGGCAAAAATCAATCAGTCGTTTCAACATGAGGGTTTCTCCCGGGCGTTTCAGTGCTCGCCTTCATGAAATTGTCCGTCCGCATGGAAGTGCCCCGCCGCGCGCTGCGAGGTGCCGGCCGAGGGTGCGGCCAACTTCAGTTCGTACGCGCCGTCCAGCACGACCGCCTCGCCGGCGGTCACGCCCTCGACGGCCACCCAGTCGCCGTCGCTTGCGCCGAGCGCGACCTCGCGCTTGATCAGGCGCTGTGCGTCGTGCGGGTCGCGCACGAACACGATCTGCCGCAAGCCGTCCGTGACCACGCACGCTTCGGGCAGTGCGATCTGCTCCGGCGCACTCGCCGCGACCGCCACGCTCAGCACGCCGGCCCGGCCCGGCCCGGCCCAGGCCGGCCAGGTGTCCGAGATGAGATAGAGCGGATGGATACGCGCCGCGTCGTCGGTGGCAAAGCCCAGCTCGACGCGACCGGTTGCGGGCGGCTGCGCGCCGTGCGCCGTGAGCGGTTCGACGAAACCGGCCTGGCCGTCGCGCACCTGTACCAGCTCGGCCGGGATTCCGTCGGCGCGGAACCAGAGGCGGTCGGTGCGCACAACCGCGGCCACCTCGGCACCGGCATCGGCCCAGGCGCCGGATGAAACCGGCACGCGTTCGATCACGCCCGCCTCGCGCGCGGTCACCGTCAGCACGCCATCCTGTTCGCGGCAGAGCGCCAGGATGGCGGCGCGCGCCGCGTCGGCATTCTGGCGGGTCTGTTCGGCCCGTTCCGTTTCGGCCTCTTTCACTGCGAGTTGCTGTTCCAGCTCGGCGTGGCGCACGCCGGCCTCGCGAAGCTGCGACAGCCGTTTGCGCAATGCCTCGCTCTCAACCTTGAGCAGCGCGAGCGCGGCTGCGGCATCGCGCACCTCGCCGTTCACCCGCGCCCACTCCGGGGCGTGCAGCGTGAAGAGCACCTCGCCGGCGGCGACGCGCTGCGGCGGCCGGACTTTGACTTCGACCACGCCCGGCAGCGGCGCGCTGTATGCGCGGCGCGCGTCCGGCATCAGCTCGAAACGGCCGGGAAAACGCACCGTGCCGGTGACACGGCGCGGCATCGCCGTCACGACGCTCAGGCCGAGCAGGCGCTGGGCGCTCTCCGGCATCGTGAAGGCCTCTTCATCTTGCGCATGGTC
>JAQUEX010000044.1:8054-19623 GCA_028684935.1 Kiritimatiellia bacterium
GTGAAACGTTTCATGGTGTCCTCCTGGGTTCAATCAAGATTTGCGGTGGTGTGTGATCGGTAAGTGGCAGGTGGTGTCCTTTGTGGAGTGCGGGAGCTTGCTCCCGCTTTCCAAAGCGGCGGCAAGCCGCCGCACTCCAAAACGCATAAACTTCGCTCATTCCTGCCTCCCACCGGTTGCCAGCAGCGCGAGGCGGATGCGGGCTTCGGCCAGCCCGCGTCCGGCCTCGATCCATGCTTCATGGATGGCGTAGACTGCGGCTTCGGCCGCGATCAACTCGGTCAGGGCGGCCTCGCCCTGACCGTAGAGGCGCTCGGTGCGCGCGGCTGCCGCCTGCGCGGCCGCCAGACGCTCTTCGCGCAGGCGCCGCTCCAAAGTCTCGGCAGCCAGCAGCGCGGCACGGGCCTCGTGCCACTCCGCGACCAAGGCGCGCCAGGCCGCGACCGCCTCGAAGCGCGTGCTGTCGCGGGCGTTTTCGGCCTCGGCGACGCCCCGGCGGTTGCGGTTCCAGAGCGGCAGCGTGAAGCCCACGCCCAGTCCTGCGCGCGCGCCGCCCTCCTCGTGTCCGGCCAGCGGACCGAGTTCCAGCTCGGGATACTGGCGGCGCAGCTCGGCGCGCAGTGCCTCTTCGCTGCCTTCGAAACGCGCCAGCCGCTCCTGAACGCGCGGATGGCGCACGAGGTCGAGGTCGGTCGCGGGTGGAGCGCCGAACGTGGTGGACAGCGCGTCGGGCTGCGGCTCGGCCGCGACATCCAGCTCCACCGGCGCGTCGGGATGCAGGCCGAGCGTGCGCAGCAGAGCGTGCCGGCGCGCGACCGCCTCGGCCGAGCAGCAGGGGCAGGCCGTTTCAAGGGCCAGCCGTTCCTGCGCGAGGCGTTCGCGCTCGTCGGGCGGCAGCTCGCCGGCGGCCACCAGCGCGGCGACCTGCCGCTCGCGCTCGGCGAGGCGTGCCAGATAGGACTCCTGCGCGGCCGCGCAGCGGGCGTCGGTCGCGCAGGCGAGCCAGCGCCGCTCGACCTCCGCCAGCAGCTCGCGCTCGGCGGCGACCACGGCCAGGGCGTCGGCGCGCGCATAGGCGAGCGCGGCGCGCTTCTCGAGGCCGGGCACGCCGGACAGCGGCAGGCTGAAGCGCAGGCCGGCGCCGAGGATCCAGGGATGCGGACCGCCGCGCAACACGCGCAGCGACTCCAGGTCGAAGGCGGGGTCCTCCCACCAGCCGGCGGCGAGGGCCTCGCGGTCGGCGTTCTGGCGGCTGAGGCGCAGCGCGTTGATCTCGGGGTTGAGGACCCGCGCCAGGTCGCGCGCCGATGCGGCCGTGAGCGTGATGCGGTTCGTGACGGCGGCCGACCAGGCGGCGGCTTCGCGGGGCCAGTCGATCGGCGCCGGGGCGACGCTGCGGCATCCGGCGGCGATCCCGGCCCCTACAGACAGAATGAGAGAAGCGGGGAAAACTTGCTGGGCAATGCGGAACATGGCAAACCTCCTCGAGGAAACGGTGTTCAGGAGCCCGCCGGACCCGAGCGGGCGGCGGGAGACGAGCGTCCGTCACGAGGAGGCTTCAGCAGAGGATTTGCGTCGAGCGCGCGAGAAAGAGGAACTGCGGCGCCAGCACGCCCGGCGGGCGCTCGCTGTGGCGCGCCGGCTGGGCCGGCAGAGCGACAGGCACGCAGGCAGACGGCGGAACGGAGGCGAGGGCCAGCAGCAGGCCGGCCAGTTCCCTGACCGCGGCGGGCACCGGCTCGCCCGGCGGAAGATCGGCAAGCGCCAGGTGTTCGCAGAGATGCTCGACATGCGTGTCAGAGGGAGCGGGCGGCGTGCCGCAGTCGTGGCATCGGTCGCCGCAGGCGTCAGGATCGGGCGCGCAGAGGCAGAAGGTCAGCCCCTGGAGCACGGTCAGCGCAAACAGGCAGCACGCTGCCGCGAGCCGCACGCCCTGTGCGGCCCAGCGCAGCATCCCGGCGCTATGACGCTTCAAAAACATGTCACCATGATAACAGACCGCCGTCCGCCGCGCAACAGAGCCGCCGAGCCGCAATACTCTTGCTTCTCTGGCAATATCGTGGATACAATACCGGCCAGTGTTAAGTAGTCGAAATTTCGGCTGAGCTTTTCACAGGAACGGTATGGGGCGGTGATGGGGCGGTGATGTGCGCACCTCGGCGGATCGTCGGGCGTGCGGAATGAAAGGCGGCAGGTATGGCTCGTGATTCGATGACAGGGCGTTGGGGTTTCCGGCTTCTTCACATTCGTACGGGGGTGTGTGCGTTTCTCTTCGCCGCTTTCGCGCTGACCGCCCCCGCCGCGACGGTCTACTGGTCCGGCGCTGGCGATGGCACCTCATGGAGTGATCCCGCGAACTGGCAGGGCGGCACCGTGCCGAGCGGCGCATCGGACATCGCGTATTTCACGGTGCGCAACAACGGCATCCTGTTGGACTATTCCGGGACCTTCACCCTCCGGCAGCTCTTCTTTTACGTGCCGACAACCCTCACCATCCCGGCGGGCTGCACGCTCTATCTGTCCAACTCGGGCGGTCCCGTGCTGGACGCCGCCGCTGACGTCACGTTGGCGGGTGCGGGCGATCTCTCACTGTCAACGTCAAGCGGTGTCAATTACGCCGATGTACGGCCGGCGGCCGGCGTGACCCTGACGATCAACGCGCGCGTGACGGGCGTGGGAGGTGTGGAGAATAACAATGCCGGCACCATCATCCTCGCCAACCCCCAGAACACCTATCCCGGACTGACGTACATCACAGTCAACAACGGTGTGATTGAATTCCCGACGCTGGCGAATGCCGGCGTGCCTTGCGCGATCGGCGCAGGCGGCGGATTTTTGGCCACGGTGGCCAATGCACTCTTCCGTTACACGGGTACCGCAGCCGCCACGTCGGACCGTGCGTTTGCGATCAACAGCAGCCCTGCCGGATTCGAACAGGCCGGCACCGCGCCCGTGACCCTCACGGGCACCGTCACGAACCAGACCAGTGGCACGCGCAGTTTCCGCCTCCTGAACGATACCGCGCTACCTGCCGTTTTCGCCGGACTTTTAGCCAATGGCGCTGGCACCCTCAATCTGCTCAAGGAGGGATCGGGCGTCTGGACGCTCACGACGCCGAACACCTATAGCGGTTTTACCCAGGTCTCTGGCGGCACGCTCGAAGTGGACGCTGCCGGCACGCTCGGCGCCGGTCCTCTTTTGATCACCGGCGGGGCGACGCTGGCGCTCAACCCTTCGGCTTCCGCCGACTTTGCGCTGACGTTGCCCGCCGTCACGGTCAACGGCAGCGGACGAATCACCATCCCGGCCGCAGCCTCCGGCACCTCCACGACCACGCTCTCCGGTTTGGCCGTTTCAAACGGCTTTCTGATCGTCGACGCGCCCAACGCCGGCACCCCCGCCAACCGAATCCTTGTCGCCGGCGGGCTCGCCGCAGGCCCCGTGGGCTGGATCCGTCTCAACGGCGGCGGTGCGCAGTACGACGCCACGGAGGGCCTGAAGCCCTATGCGCCTGCCCCGTCCGTGAATATCGCGGCGCGCGGCGGCGTGATTCCGACGGCCCCGGGTGAAACCGTTGTGATCGACACCCCCGGCACCGCCGGGCCGGTCACGCTGGCCGCGCCTCTGACCGAGATCGGCGGCCTGTCACAAGAAGAGCCGGACACAGCGGCATCGGTGGATCTCGCGGGCGGTGTCCTCGCCGCCAACCGGCTTGTCCTTTCAGCCGCGGGCGCCGCGTTGACCCTCACCAACGGCATGTTGACGGCCGCGGGCGTTTCGCCCGCCGTCACCAATATCGCCGGGCTCAACACTGTCACCACCGCGACCCTGACGGACGACGCCTCGTCTGGCATCTCCTCGGCGAAGACCTACACCCACGCGCTTGATTTCGGCGACCAGCCGGCGGCCACCGTCAACGGCGTGACCTTCGCGCAGGTCACAACCGCCTCCGGCACCCTCTCGGGAACCCCTTACGGCTGGTCGGGGTTCCCCGCAAGCAAATACAACAACTTCGGAGACTGGACGAACACCGTCCCCGCATCCGCCACCGGCCTGCGCACCCTGCTCAGGGACATGCTCTATGACGGACGCGCGACAACCGTCAAGCTGACCGGACTTGTCCCCGGCACGGCGTATGAGCTGCGTCTCTATACCCGCAGTTGGGATGGCCTCGCCAGCACGACCGAGCGCACCGTGCTTTACGCCTTCTATCCCTCTGCAGACGCCGCGCCCGCCGCGCGGTTTGCCTTCGACAAGAACCACAACCTCCCGACCGTCATCATTTTCCGCTACGTCGCGGCCACACCGGAACTCACCATCGCGTCCACGTCGCTGAGCGTCACGTCGAACCCCTGGTCCGGCTTTTACGGGCTGACCCACGAACGGCTCGCCGTTGCCGATCTGCCCGCCGGCGCGGCAACACTCGTGCTTGAAAACAAGAGCGCCGCCGCATTCACGGTCGCCGCCGCTGTCGCGGATAACGGTCGGCCGACCTCTTTGCTCCGCACCGGAAGCGGGCCTCTGACGCTCTCGGGCGCGGTCAGCCTCACCGGCTCGATGACGCTGGACGGTGCCCTCACCCTCGCGCCGCCCGACGGGGTTGTGCAGACCTTCGGACCCGTCCACGGAACGGGAGGCCTTGTCAAAAGCGGGGCCGGACCGGTTCGTTTGCAGAGCGCAAACGTTTACGCAGGTCCTACGCTCGTGCAGGCGGGAACGCTGTACGTCTCTGACTCCGCCGCGCTCGGTTCAGTCGCCGACGGCACCGCCGTTGCGCCGGGTGCCGCGCTGGCCCTCGCCGATGCCGGTGTCAACACCCTGACCATCAAAGAGCCCGTCACTTTCGCGGGGACAGGTCCCGATGGTCTCGGGGCGCTCCGCAACGACAGCGTTGCCCAGCAGCAAACCGCCTTCCAGCGTCTCACGCTCAGCGGTGATGCCACGATCGGCGGCACGGCGGCCACGCCGCTCATCCCCTTTGAAAACGGCAAAGGCAGTTTCAATCTGCGAAACGGCACGCTTGACCTGGCCGGCCACACGCTGACCAAGACCGGCCCCGGCGCGTTTCTGCTCTCGTACTCCCGCCTGTTGAACGCCGCGCCGGGTGCCGCCGTCGATGTCGCGGGCGGCGCTCTGGGCCTGGAGTACAGCGCGGATCTCGGCGGG
Source organism: Kiritimatiellia bacterium (assembly GCA_028684935.1). Classification (GTDB taxonomy): domain Bacteria; phylum Verrucomicrobiota; class Kiritimatiellia; order RFP12; family UBA1067; genus DUPH01. The sequence continues at coordinate 13,221 of JAQUEX010000044.1, forward strand.
ACGTCGGCGAACACCCTGACCGTGCGCACCGGTGCCAATCTCGACCTGTACCGCGTATACGTTCCGCAAAGCTGGACCCTCGCGCTTGAGGATGGCGCGCACTTCTCGGCGCGCAGCAGCACGTCGCTCGCCGAGAACGTCTGGGAAGGCCCCGTCTCCCTGCTGGGCGGCCAGGCGCTGCTGGGCGGCGGCGGCAGCGGTTCGATCGCCGGACCGGTCTCCGGTCCCGGCGGACTCGTCAAGTCGCGCGGCACGACCTACCTCCTGAACCCCGAAAACACGTACGCAGGCGCCACCACAGTCACAAATGGCGTGCTCTACGCGGCCGCTGCCGGTTCACTGCCGGACACCACCCCCGCCAAACTCAACGTCCGCCAGAATGGAGCGCTGGTCGTGCGGTACGCAGACGATACCGCAACGTGGCCCCTCGCGTGGGGTGCGGCGGACGTCGACGTGATCGCCACCACCGCGATCTTCACCCAGAGTTCAGCGGCGCTGGGTTTCGATCCCTATTACGCCGACGCGACCTACGACGGCGATCTTTCGGGTTTCGGCCTCTCGAAATACGGGGGGAATACACAGACGCTCACCGGCGCAGTGAACGCGCCCGGGCACATCCGTGTCTACGACGGCGCGCTCGTCCTGGCGGGCGGCGCGTACAATCTCCTCGGCACGTCCTCCCTTTATCCGGGCAATACCGGCTCGACCGCCTCGCTCGGCACTCTGAGCATCACCGGCGACACGCAGGTGATCGGCACCGACACCGGTTACAAAAAGCCTGTCACGTGGGTCTCCCCCGGTCACGTCGCCAATTCGCGCGGCGTCCTCAACATCCGCGACAACGCCTTTCTGCAAGGTCGTCTCTACGTCGCCGAAAACAGCGCCGGGGCCGGCGCCATCTACCAGACCGGCGGCACGTTCAACAACACTGCAGGCGCCGCCCAAGACGGACGTCTGGGCCACAGCGGCTACGGCTATTACCGGCTCGACGGCGGTACGGTCACCAACAAAGGGTATACGCAGCTCGGCGCCAACTCGTCCGGCATCGGCATCCTGCACCAGACCGGCGGCTCGTTTATCTTCAATAACGGAACTACCCCTGCTGAAGGTGTCGTCGGCACGTACTACGGCGGTACCCTCGCAACGCGCGGCGGCGCCGGCCTCTTCCACATCACCGGCGGCACCCTCGGCACCGGCAACACCCCCCTCGTGCTCGCCGAGTGGGACGGCGTGGGCAATTATGAAAATGGCTATTCCGTGCTGACCCTTGAGGGCGACGCACTGGTAAAAACGGCATATGTCAACATGGCCGACCGCAACAGCGCCCCGGTCTCCGTGGTCAACCTCAATGGCGGCACGCTCCAGACGCAGTATTTGCGAAAGGGCAATCGCAACAATCCCGCCGCAGCCGTCGCGGCCGTCAATTTCAACGGCGGCACGCTGCGCGCCACGGCATCGGTGCCGCTCGCCGCTACGACCGGCGCAACGCTGCCCGACCTGACGGTCTTCGGCGGCGGCGCGGTGCTCGACACGGCCGGCTTCGATCCCTCGATCACCAATTCGATTAAGGCTCCAACCGGCTACGGCGTCACCGGTATCCGCGTCACGAACCCCGGCTCCGGCTATATCGCCCCGCCCCTGGTGAAGATCACCGGCGGCGGCGGGCGCGGCGCCACTGCGGTCGCCGAGATCGACCGCGCGGCGGGGACGCTCACCGCCATCCGCGTCACCTCGCCCGGTATCGGCTATACCGGCGTTCCGACTGTCGCGCTGTTGGGCGGCGGTTATCGGAACATCGCCTCGAACGGGCTCGTGACGATCGGCACCGATTTCTCCGCCGGCGGGCTCACCAAGCGCGGTGCCGGCTCGCTCACCCTGTCCGGAACGAACACCTGGCGCGGCCTCACCACCGTAGAAGAGGGTACCCTGATCGCCGCCATACCGGCCGCGCTGCCTGCCGCCAGCGGCCTGCTGATTAACGGCGGCACCCTCAGCTTGGCAGGACAAACGCTCACCAACGCCCAGGCCACGATCATCGCCGGCGGCATCGCCAGCGGCAAGCTGGTCACAACGGCGCTGCGCAAAGAAGGCCCCGGAGAGGCCCTCCTCACGAGCGATCTTCAGCTCACGCCCGCCGCCGCGCCCGCTGCCGCCGCCGTGCCCGGCCTCTGGGAAGGGGTGCTTTTCAAGAACTGGGATATCCTCACGCCCAATCCCAAGACCTCAGTCGTCCTCACCACACGCGCCGGCAACGGGCCCAAAGCCAGTAACGGCGTCTATGCTGACGGAAGTTGGGTGGGCAACTACCATACCTGGGTCTATTCCGGCTATCTCTGGAACCGCGCCGACACCGCCGTCACATGGACCTGGCGCGGCACTTTTGACGATAACGTGATGCTTAAAATCGACCACACGCTCGTCTTGAACACCGGAAACGGCGGTACCACCGCGACCTACACCCTCAAGCCCGGTCCGCACGCTATCGAGATCCGTTTCGGCGACGGCACAGGCAGCGTAGGACCCGACGCGACGATCACCAGCCTGGGCGGCCTCACCTACGACACCGGCGACGGTCTTGGCTTGCGCCTGCTTACCGATCCCGGCGACGGCTCGCTGCTCACGGCCGACCTCGGGCCGGCCGCCCCGCTGCCGCCGTCGGCGCCCCTGCCGCCGGAAGTCGGCGCGAACGTCGGCGCCCTGGCCGCCGACTACTCGCTGGTGTATGCTTCGGACGTTCCTTTGTCGGGCGGCACCATCAACGGCTCTTCTGCCGGTTCGCCCTACGATATTGACAACAGTGCCGCCAACAGCAGCGCCTTCGACCGTGTGGCCTATTACCTCGAACTGGTCAGCCTTGCCGGCGTCACCAACTGGGTCTGGGTGTCCTTCGATGCCCTCGCGCTCGACCGCACCCTGATCGGTTATCCCACCGCCGCAAAAAAAATCGTTATGCAGCAGCGGCTCGCCAACATGGACGTCCGCTCCAATGTCGCCGGCATCAACGCTGTCACCGCCAGTCCGGCCGGCAACATTGAGTTCTGGCCCAACAACTATGGCCAGTCCGATGCCCTCGGAATCGGCGCCTCGTCCGCCACCGATAACACCGGCTTCGATTTCGGCGACAGCATCAGCGGCGCCCCCGTGCCCGCCGCCGGCCACGGTTCGATGCAGCTCCACAACGCCGAGGACGGCACCACGCTGTTTGCCCTCAGCAACTTCGGCTCCTATAACAACCCGCTCGGCATCGGCATCGGCAACCGGGATGTGCCGGACAGCGCACCGGACTGGACCTTCGCCAGCAACGGCGACAGCTACAGCCGCCGCCGGCTCTACGTCTTTACGCGCGATGTCACGCCCGGCACCCAGCCGTCCGTGCCCCCTGTCGCGACCGTGGCCGAAGGCACGCTGCGCCTCGCCATGCCCTTTGCCGGCCTCTACGAGGGCATGGTCCGTTCGGCATGGACGTCCAACACGCCCAACCCGCGCACTTCCGTGCAGCTCACCACTCGCGCGGGCAATATTCCGAAGGCTCACAATACCACGAGCGGCATCCCAGCGATCACCGACTTCTGGGCGGACAACAACCATACCTGGATCTATACCGGCTATCTCTGGAACCGCACAGCGGCGGATGTCACCTGGACATTTGCGGCCAGTTTCGACGATCACGCCTGGCTGATGATCGACGGGCAGGAGATCGTCCATAACATCAACAGCGGCTGGACACGTAAAACCGTGAGCCTCACTCCCGGGCCGCACGCCATTGAGATCCGCTACAGCGACGGCTCCGGCAATGTCGGCCCCGTACAGGCCGGACTGCCGGGCGGCCTCTGCTATTCGACGGTGGTCGACTCGACCGACCCCGCCGACTATATCGTGCTCACGGACCCGGGCGACGGCTCGCTGCTCACCACCCGCGCCGACGAGTCAGACGGCGGCGCGTTTGCCGAGGTCGTATGGGACATCGCGGCCGGTGCGACCCTCGATCTGGACGGGCAACCCTTGTCGCTCGCCACCGTCAACGGCGTAGGCACGCTCGCGAATGGCGTGCTCAGCGGCGGGAACACAGTGCTTTCGCCCGGCGGCGACGGCGCACTCGGCGTCATGACGTTGACGGGCATCGCGTTCGACGGCGCGGTGACATACCGCGCGGATGTCGGCCCCGGCGGTTCGAGTGATCGGATTGTCGTGTCCGGCGCGCTCGACGTGTCGGATATGCGCATCACCGTCAACAACCCCGCAGACCTGCAGCCGCAAGCCGCATACCTGCTTCTACAGGCGGACGACGGGCTGGACGGTCTGCCTGATGACAGCGCCTTGCCTGACAAGTGGCGCGTGCTCAGGCAGGGCAACACCCTGGTGCTGCTCCGTCCCTCCGGAACTTTGATGCAGCTCCGCTAGGTGCTGCAATCCGGTGCGAGCGGCAGATGACAGGGATTTTCCATCCGCGTCTGCCGCGTCCTTGAAGTCGGGAGAGAGGCGTGATGGATAACGACGACGGCACGAATCCCATGCGCATCCTGTCCATCCTGCCCGGATCGGGCGGATCGTTCTACTGTCAGAACTGCCTGCGCGACATGGCGCTGGCCGAGGCGCTGCGCCGGCGCGGCCACGCGGTGACCCTGATGCCGCTCTATCTGCCCGCGACGGCTCACGCGCCGGCGCCTGACGATGTGCCGGTCTTCTACGGCGCGGTTTCGCTCTACCTGCGCCACCGGTCGGCATGGCTGCGCCGCCTGCCGCGCGCCTGGTTCGCGCCGCTGGACACGTGGCCGGTGCTGCGGCTCGCGGCGCGGCTCTCCGGCGCGACGTCGGCCGCCGGTCTGGAGGAGCTGACGCTTTCGATGCTGCGGGGCGAGGAGGGGCGGCAGGCTGACGAACTCCAGCGCGTGGCGGAATGGGTCGGCGCGCTGCCGCCGGATGAGCGGCCTGAGCTGATCGTGCTCTCCAACGCGCTGCTCGCGGGCCTGGCGCGCGTGCTCAAGCGCGCGGCCGGTTGCCCGGTCGTCTGCTGGCTGCAGGACGAGCATGTTTGGACCGACGCCATGGACCCGCTGTTGCGCGCGTCCGTGCTGCGCGTGATGACGGAGGACGCGCGCGCGATCGACCGGTTCCTCGCGGTCAGCGCCGACTATGCCTTGCGCATGGCCGCGCTGCTGTCAATCGACCGCGCGCGGCTCAGCGTCGTGTTCCCCGGCATCGATCCCGCCGGCTACCGCCCGGCCGAACCGACGCGACAGCCGGCCGTGATCGGCTACCTCTCGCGGCTCTCGGCCGAGGAGGGGTTCGACCGCTTCGTGGATGCCTTCCTGCTGCTGCGGCGCGACCCGCGCTTCGCCTCCGTGCGGCTTGCCGCGACGGGCGGTCCCGCGGCCGACCGCCGCTTTCTCGCGCGCCAGATGCGGAAACTCAAGGAGGCGGGCGCGTGGGCCGACGCGGAGATCGATCCGTCGCGCTTCACGCGCGACCGGTTCGGCTTCCTGTCCGGTCTCTCGCTGCTCTGCGTGCCGGGCAGCCAGACGCCCGAGGCGTTCGGCTACTATGCGCTGGAGGCCATGGCCGCCGGCGTGCCGCTGGTCCTGCCGGCGCAGGGGGCGTTCCCCGAGCTGTCGGCCGCCGCGGGCTGCGGCGTGCTGACCGCGGACGCGCGGCCCGAGACGCTGGCCCGTGCGTGGGCCGCATTGCTCGCGGACCCCGAGCGCCTGCGCCGCGAAGCCGCGCAGGGCCGTGCGGCCGCCTGCGAACGGTTCTCGCTGGACGCCTGCGCCGCGGCCTTCGAGCGCGCGGCCGAACTGACGCTGGGCGGCGGCTCTCGCGTGCCGAAGCGGTCATGACTGTTCGGCGGCGGTGTTAGCCGGCGTCGCATCCGCGAGAAACGGCGCTCGCCGCAGCCGCCCGCCAGGCGGCGGGGGGCTGGCCGGTGGCCAGGCGGAAAAGGGTGGTGAAGGCCTGCACGCTGCCGGTGCCCGTGCGCGCGGCGATTTCCGCCACCGTCAGATCGGTTTCGGCCAGCAGGCGGCGCGCCAGTTCCAGGCGGCGTTCGCGGAACTCCGCCGCCGGGCTGCGTCCGAAAGCCGCGCGGAAGTGCTGCTCCAGCGTGCGGCGCGAAACGCCGGCTCGCCGCGCGATCTCGTCCACGCCGGGATGCTGCGGCAGTGTCTGCAAGGCGATGCCCATGGCGCGCGCCACCACGGGATCGGACGAGGCGTAGCGCGCCGTTGACCCGCGCACGGCCACGCCGTCCGGCGCGATCAGCTCGCAGGCAACCGTCCGGTCGCCGTCCAGCAGGCCGGCCAGGCGCGCGGCGGCCCGGCGCCCCACGGCGCGGCCCGGCAGCGGCACCGAGGTCAGATCGAGGCCCGAGACCACGCGGGCGGTCAGCGAGTCGCCGACGCCGGCGAGG
>JAQUEX010000265.1 GCA_028684935.1 Kiritimatiellia bacterium
GCCCGCGTGGCCGGTGCGCCGCAGCTTAGCGGCGGAGGCTCAGCTCTTTGATGATCTTCTGGTAAGCGGCCTCATCCTCGCGCTTGAGATAGTCAAGCAGGCTGCGGCGGGTGTTTACCTTGCGGATCAGCCCGTAACGGGAGCTGTGATCCTTTTTGTTTGCCTTCAGGTGCTCAGTCAGCATCTCGATCTCTTTGGTGAGAACGGCGATCTGGACTTCGCTCGAACCGGTGTCGCGCTCGTGACGCTGGAATTGCTTCCGAATGGCTGTTTTATCGATCTGGCTCATAGTCTGCTTTGCGGTCCTTGTTCCGCGTGTTTCTTTGCTGTTAACTTTCCGGCGCACACTATAAAGAATATCCCCGCCGCATGTAAAGCGCAAATCAGGCCGGACAGCCAGATCACCCGCAGCGGGGAGAGTCTCCTTAGACGCACCGCAGGAAAAGGCCGCCACATTAGTTGAAATCGGGGGCGCGTGTCAAGGCCGTTCATTCGGAACGCGCAAAAAACGTCTGTCAGGGCGCGTTCCGCAACGTCTCGATGAAGGCATCCGCCTCGGCGATGGCCGATTCCATGTCATGGACCAGCGTATCGACATTTGCCTGGATCGCACCGAGTTCGCTTCCCAGGCCGGAGATCGCGCGCGCGTTGAGATTATGCTTCATGAAGAGCACGTGGTCTCGTAACGGCATTAAGACCGGTTCCAACTTGGACTCGGCAAGTTTCATGGCTGTGATAAGTTGCGTGTAGCGGGCGCGCGTGTCCCCGAGCTTTTTTTGGCTGGCGTCACGCAGGGCGTCGCTGTTGTACTGTTTGATCTCCGCTCGCCACTCGTCGAACAGCGCTTCGGAGACCTCTTCGACAGCGCGGACCCGGCTGCGTACCTCGGCGGCGCCGGCTTCGCTTTTCTGCAGGGTGGCGTTGAGCGCGTTGTACTCTTTCTCCAAATCGCCGCCTGCGACATTCACGACGCGCTTGAACTGCTCCATCGCGGAAACGAATTGCTGTTTCGTTTCCGATTGCGAGTTGCGGGCATCTTGAACGCGATCCACGAGGAGGTCGCGCTTGTGGATACCGAACTGCTCCATCGCGCCGTAGTAAAGCGTACTGCAGCCAAGCACCAGACATGCAAGCGGCAATAACCATAACGGGTGACGCTTCATCCTTGGATCCTTTCCGATCAGGTGACGGTTACCTTTTGCGGTTGGCGGAGGCGGCCTCCGAGAGGCGGGCCAGTTCCGCCTGGTCGAACGGCGTCAATTCGCCTTGCCGGCTTTTCACTTGCCGGATCGTTTCACGGGCGCGCTCGATCTCGCCTTTTTTGAGCAGAATGCGGGCCAGCGTGATGCGGACACGCAGGTCTTCGTTGAACAGTTCGATCGACTTGCGGACCGCCTGCTCGGCCTCGTTCAGATCGCGGTCCGCTTCCAGCAAGATGACGGCGAGCGTCTCCCAGGCCACATAGAGATCGGGGCTCAGGGCGAGGGCCGCGCGCACGTGCTTCTCGGCCTCGTCAAATTTGCGGATGCGGCGGAGGACCTCTGCCAGATCGTTGAGCGCGGCCGCGCTGGGGCTGGTCTCGACGCTGCGGCGCAGGAAATCCTCGGCCTCCCCGTACTCGCCTTCCTGCAGACGGAGTGACCCCATCACGTAGTTGGCGAGCGAGTGTTTCCGGTTCGACCGCAGGACCTGGCGCGCGTGCAGCGCGGCGTTTTCCTGATCGTTCATGGCGATGTCGAGTTGGAGGATCATGTCTTTGACGCCCACGATGTCCGGGCGCAGCATCGAGGCGCGGACAAAGGATTCCCGTGCCGGACGCTGGAATTTCTTGCCTTTCTTCAGCGCCACCTGAGCGCGCGTGATCTGGATAAAGTAGTTGTCCGCCGTGCCGGCGATTTTTTCCATTTTCGGAAGCACCACCGTCTCGATGTCGTCGGTCTGGTTTTGCTGCAACTGAACCATCGCCAGCATGGCCCACGCCTGCAAATTCTTGGGCTGGAGATCCGTGGCTTCCTGAAGGGCGAGGCGCGCGCGGTCGAGGTCGTTGTTCATCAGGTGGATCACCGCCCATTCAACACCCAGCGTGCCGCGGGTGTCATCGGACTTGGCCGCTTGCTCCAACCACTTCTTTGCCGTGTCAAGCGCGCCTTCCTGCACAGCCAGGCGCGCAAGCCCCAACATGGCGGAGCGATTGTTGGGATCGTTCTTGATCATGTCCTGATAGATGGCCTGCGTCTTGTTCTTGTCGTCGGCCAGCGAATAGATCGCGGCCATGGTCTGCATGGCGGAGTTGCGCTGGTCGGTCGGCAACAGATTGATCGCGCGCGAAACACCGGCCAATGCGGCACCGGTCTGCCCCGAGAGGGCCCAGCCCCAGCCGAGCCGTGCGAACAGTTCGGGGGATCGGACGTAGCCGTAATAGCGCGAGAGCGACCAGAGGGGGTATTGCTGCTTCAAGTTTGCGACAAAGTCTTTGAGTTCGCGCTCGATCACCTCTTTGCTGGCGCTGGCGGACGCCGCGCCCCGGCGCGCCATCTCAAAGCGGTTGAAAAGCACGGAGATGTTCTCGGGATCGATGGTGTCATGCACATACGAATACACGGCGAAGGCGTCGTCTTCGCGGTCTAGATCCTCGAGCAGCACGCCGAGGTTGTTGGCGACGAACCCCATGTGGCGCCGCAGGTGAAGGCGGTGGCGCACCGTCGGGTCCAGACTCGCTTTCTTGCTGGCGGCGAGGATGGTGTCCATCTCTTTCCAGAACGTCATGTACGTTTTGAAGAGCGGAACCTCTTTGAGCGGCTGAATGTCGCGGGCGCCGGAAAAGAAGAAGAATTCAGGAACCGGGGTCAGTCCGGCCGTGTACCAGAAGTCAGGCACGCCGAAAACGGCCACCTTTTTCTCGATCTCTTTGTCCATCGCGAACCAATCTTGGATGAACGGCAGGATACCCAGCGCCAGCGTGTTTTTCATGCGTTGCATCTCGCTGGCGGGGAACAGGTTTTTGCGCTCAATCTGCTCCGACATCCATTTGAGATAGAAGGGGCTCATGTCGTTTTGCAGGCAAAGGAGATTGAGCTCCTGTCCGCGCTCGCGCGCCAGAATCTGAAGATGCGGGTCCAACGTCCCGTCGGTCACGAACCAGGTGCGGGACCCGAGCCGTTCAAGAATCTCGCCCGCGCAGCGGTCGGCGAAGGCCCCGCGCTCGCCGCGGCACTCCAAGGCGTTGATGATGGAGGCGAAAACGACGATCACGATCAACGGATAGGTGACGATCAGTCCGAGCCAGTCGCCGGCCTGCTTGGTTAACACAGACGTCGCGTGCCCTCGTCTGGGACGTTCGACCTTGAGCAACAGGTACCAATAGGCGGCCAGATAGCCAGCCGTCATCGCCAGCAGGGTGTAGGCCCAGACCGGCAGGCGTCCCAGCGGTTTCAGGATCTCCCACGGCGAGGCCGCCGCATTGCAGAGGCCGAGCACCACCAGCACGGTCACGGTCAGGTGCAGGATGTACTGACTCCAAGACCGCTCGTTGTTCAACGCGCGGAAGGCCGCGAACGCGGCGGCCAGCCACGGCACGACGCTCATCAGCAGCAGGATCAGCCAATTGACACGCGGCAGGCCGGAGCGCAGTTCGTGGAGTTGGGTTTTCCAGACCTCCACCATCACATCCATGGCCGTCGCGTAACCGAGCGCTTCGGCGTCATGCGTGGCCAGAAACCCGCGCGCCGCGAAATAGTACAGGCTGAGCCCTGCGGCGGAGAGGAGCCCCATCCAGGCGATGCGCTGCAGCGAGAGCTGGCCGTTTTTCCACAAGACAAAAACAAGGAAAACAAGGAACACCGGCGCCAGTGGGATGAACATGACGGATTCGACCACGCCGACGCCTTGCAGCAGCGCGAACAGCACGAGGAACACACGCCATTGGGTCGCCGCATACGAGATCAGGAGCGATGCGGCGGTCAGCACCAGCAGCATGTTGAAACTCTGGTACTGGAGCCGCGTCGCCGCTTGCCAGACGGGAACGGAAAACATGAAGGCAAGCGCCGCGACTGCGCCGGCCCACTGCGAGACCCGTGCCGCATATTCAACCGAATACTCCTCGTAGATGAGTTCGTGAATCAGAAAGGTCATGAGTCGGTAAAGCAAGCCCACGGCAATCACCGTGCAGAATGTGCTGAACAGGTTGAGCCGAACGGGCAGCGTGAAAACGGATAATGAACTTAACCAGGAAACGATCGATCCCCAGAGCGGATGCAGAGGCAGTTCAAGCGGCGTGAGCCCGCTGTACGTCGCCATCAAACGCGCGGACTCGCCGGGGTAAGCCCCCTTCGACAGCGTCAGCGCGTACACGGCCAGCGCCAGAAGGCTCAGCCCGACCGCCAGCACACGGTCAATTTTTCTTTTTTGGGAGGAGATCTCTTTGAAGCCAGTTGCCATCGCTTTACCACCTGAAATGAATCCCGATCCCCTTTTTTGCGGAGGATCAACCCATACAACCTTATCAATACTGCCTAAGCTTAACGGTTTTTAGAGGCATACGCAAGGCTTTGAGGTGGAGGGTGCGCATGGCAGTTCTGTTGGGGTCCGTGATTCGTAATCGTAATCTTGCTCGTAATCATAATCTTGAATGTGGCACGCACGAGCTATT
>JAQUEX010000266.1 GCA_028684935.1 Kiritimatiellia bacterium
GATTACGATTACAAGAAGGTCTCCCCAACAGAACTACCATGCGCCCACTGGCAAACTGGACGCGCCGGCGCGCGACACCTCCAGCCAGCCGGCGTCCGGCGACACGCCGCCCGCGTCCAGCATCGCGCAGCGCAGCGCGCGGTCGCAGCCCAGCGTCGGCACCAGCGGGAAGGCGTGGTGCCGCAGATCCGGTTCGCCCGCCCGCGCCGGATGGATCAGGCAGCCCACCCGCCCGGCGGCGCGGTCCAGATAACCGGCGAAGCAGCAGCTCCCGTAGCGGCACCGCCACAGCCAGGCGCTCGCGCCGAAGGTCAGGGGCACCAGCCAGACCGCCAGCAGGTGGTCGCGCCAGCCGCCGCGCGCCAGATGCACGCGCACCAGATCGCGCCACCGCGGCCGCCCCCCGCCCCACGTCGCCTCGGCCGCCCGCGTGTTGGCCGCCAGATAGGCCGCCAGCCGCTCCGGCCTCCAGCGCATGTTCACACAACAGCCGCAGCAGCCCTGCCTGAAACTCTGACACTCCATGACCACCTCACATGACATCCTGAACCGGATTGACCGACCGCACGCCACAACTGAGCATCTGCAGATCGTGTGAGTCTCATACGGATACCTCTTGCTGCTTGCAAGAGCCGCTTTGAGTTTCACACATACGTGCAGGCTGTGCAGACGAAATCACGCCTTGTGCCGGGCAAAGGCGTTGAAGCAGACGGGGCCGCGTTGCATCATCAACCGCGAGCGCCTCCAAGGCCCAGATGAGCGGATAAAGCCGCTCGTGGTACCAGAGCAGGGAGAAATAGAGTCCGATGGGCGACGGATTGCGGATGGCTTCCAGGCCGCGCGCCACCAGCCACATCTGACCGCGGCGCGCCGCCTCTGCGCCGCCCTTTCCGGCCCCCGCCAAAGCGATCACGGCCAGTGCCGTTTCCTCGGTTGTGGCGCAAGCCCCGGCGCTCCAGCCGCCATCCGGCTGCTGCGCCTGCACCAGCCAGCGCTCGCCTGCCGCCAGCATCTCCGCCGCCTGCGCAGCCCTGCCCGCCGCGGCCAGCGGTATCCGCGCGGCGCGCAGCGCATCAACCACCCGCGCGGTCCCCACGACAGGATTCCTGCCGCGCTCCGCATCCTGGTGGCCGAACCAGAGAGGCAGCCAGCAGCCCGCCGTGTGCTGTTCCCGTTTCAGATAGTCCGCCGCCCGACGCATCGCGGCATCAAGGCGGCGTCTGTCCCGATGCGAGACGGCCTCGTCATCACGCCAGGCCGCCCACGCCGCCAGCGCATGTGCGCTGATGTCCGGACAGCTCCGGTCAAACGGCAGCCGTCCCCAACCCCGGCAGAACGTCGGCACGCCGCCGTCGCGGTTCTGCAACGCCAGCAGCCAGCGCAGGCCGGCGCGCACGGCAGGTTGCAGCTTGACCGCGCCTCCCTCATCCTGCACCCGTTTCAGCGCCACCAGCGCGCCGGCCGTGTCATCGGCATCCGGCACGCCGCCCGGCAGATCGGTCCACGCCCACCCTCCCGGTGCCGCGCCGGTGAACGGATGACGGCGCGCAGTCTGGGCCGACAACAGCCAATAGGCGATCCGCTCCAGTTCGGCACGTGCCACCCGCGTCGCACCGTCAGGAAGAACCTCGCGGGCAGCGATCACCGCCCGCGTCGCCAGCGACGTCATCCAGACTCGCAGATTGGAATCGATCGCCCAACTACCGGTCGGGCGCACCGACTGACGCAGAAACGCGCGGCACTTATGAGCGACAGGATGGTTGCCAAAGCCGGCGTGACGCAAGGCGAGGCAGACAAACGCGGTCAGCGGAATGGCATCCAGAAACCCGCCATGTGCAGGTTGCAGCCGTTCAAGGCGCCGCAGCAACGTGCCGGCCAGCCAACGGCCCCACGGCCGACGGCCGCGCGCGCGCGCCACACACAGGTGCCGGCACAAGCCGACCGCAATCAAGGCCGGCATCGCATAGCTCACCACCTGCAACCTGAAAAAGCGGTAGAACGGCTGGGGCAGCAGGGCCGCCGCAAAGGGAAGCGGCGGCACGCGCAGCCACGCCTCCGCTGTGTCGTCGCACATCGCGAGAAACGCCAGGATCGGCACGGCAAAGGTCCGGTCGTCGCCGTACACCTCGCGCAGCGCGCACACGATCCGCTCCGGCGCCGCGGCCCCGCCGAGACGCGCCGCCAGCCAGGCTTCGGCCCCTGCCATCACCGCCTCGCACGCCGGTCCGCCGGCCGCGCCGCACCGTTTCAGCGCGCGCAGGGCACCCAGGCTGATCAGGCTCGCGCTCAGGTTTGACCCGCTCTCCGGCGTGTCGCCCCAGCCGCCGTCCGGATTGACGTGGGCAACCAACCACGCTGCGCCGCCGGCGGCCAAACGACTGTCCGCCTCATCACCGTCCGCCAGCGCGACAGCGGCGAGTGCGGTTGACAGCGCGCTCGACGCCAACTCACCGGTCCAAACGCCCGTCAGAGGGTCACGCAGGTCCAAGAGCTGCATGAGCAATGAGTCACCGATATGAATGCGATCATGCATGGCGGCCCCCTGAGAGAGAGAAGTCCGTGCGCCCCTCCTTTTGAAAAAACCAACGTATTCGGAATGTTAATCAACCTTCCGTGCCCCGTCAAGAGGGACCGACGTGGCTCTTCAGTTCGGCTGCGGCGATCAGCTCGCTTTTATGGATGACCGCACTCACCAACATGGGGCAGCTCGCGCCCATCGTGGAGAACATGACCGAAGCCCTCGGGCCGTCGGCGGTGCGCGACTTCTACCTGTGGATCTTCAACACGCTGGACACTGAACTCGCGCGGCGCGTCATGGCGTCTGCGAGTAAAGGGAGCCAGCCCGATAAAGAGGGCGGCGTGTTGAGTTAGGAATGAGGAGTTTGGAGTTGGAGAGGTTTTCAACGCAAAGACGCGAAGACGCAAAGGTCTGGAGTTTCAGGTGGAGACGGATCGCCGCCTGCCATGAGCCTGCCGAATGGAGGCGTCCGCAGACAATTACGCATCGTTACCGGTAGGGACGGACCGCCGGGCCGTCCGCAAAAGAAACGCCGACCGTGAAGTTTGGAGACGCCACGATGAAAAGACTGCTGACTATGTTTGCGAAAACGGTACTGACGACCTACCCCGCGCTGCCCGGCGCGCGGTTCGTGCAGCCGGAGGGTTGGACCGAGACCGACAAGGAAAACTTCGATCAGTTCCTCAAGACGCCTTCGGGCGCCAAGTTCCTGCTGACGCTGCATGCGTTGGTCACCGACCGGGCGCTTTCGGTGTGCGACCGCTCGCCGTATGAGCACGGCATGACCGGCGGCATGTCGTTCCTGCTGGGTGAGATCGAGCGGCTGGCTTGTGAGGGTGAGCCGGAGGAACGCGAGAGCGCTTAAAGACGGAACGTCGGCGACCTCCAACCACCGGAGCCGAAGGCGAATGGGGGTTGGGTGGGTCGCCGGGTTGGCCATTCAGTCTCGCAATCGATTTCGTATCCGTTTGGGGTCACGCCTACAATCAAGGATGGCTCGCACCCTGATTTGATCCCCGACGACGTCAGAGTAGACCGCGAAAGGAAACTTGGCGGAGAGCATACGGTGATAACCGTACACCAATGCGTGAATGCCTGCAAATAGCCGGAGGGAGTCAATATCTGCTGACAAGGCCTCCTCGAAGTAATCACCGAGACCTTCGCCCTGCCTCTCGTAGAACGCCTGTCCTTGGATCAAGTCCTCGATAGCAGACCGGAGGATGACGATTCTCACTGCTTCTTCTCCCGGATGATCCTCTTCGCCTCCGTCCATGACACGAATTCATCCCTGCCGGTCTTGAGCGCATTGTCCCGCTCCCTCAGCACGTCGCCATGCCAGTCCGGCGACGGGTAAGAGTCCTCGGTTTGGGTCAGGTCAGCCCACAACTCTTCCATGGCGCGGAGTTTTTCAGTGCGTGTAAGACTACCGATGTCCAAAACAGTATTCATAGAGTTATGATACACTCGACCGCTGGCAAATTCCATTTCATTTTCTTGGTTTCGTTTGGCCAACATTTTACTGAAAATCAAAAATAGCAGGGAAAATAGCGGAGCTTTCGCTGCTATAGATCAACCCTCTTACTGGTCATCAACGGGTTACGGCTTGTCGCTGAGCCTTTTCGTTCGCAATAGGGATCATTGCTAAGGATCATCCGCCAGCCGGAACCGTCGCCCCATTTCAAAACATATTCGAACGTTAACACACGCCTCCCCTTGCTTCAAGCCCGATTCCGCACTTGGCCAACCGCTCTCCTAACAGCCTATCAGTCTACAGCCTAACAGCCCGTACCCAGGGGAACATTCTTTCCCCAGTAATTATGAGCGCCAATGTGAGCACCCGAGGAGATCCCATCATGACAGACGAAGAGAAAGCCGCCGCTGAAAAGGCCGAAGCTGACAAGAATGCCGCCGATCAGAAGGCCGCTGACGATCAAGCGGCTGCCGACAAAGCCGAGGCGGACCGCAAGGCCCGCGAAGCGGAAACGGCGAACATCGAACGCCGAACTCCGAAGTCATCGAAACGGTAATGAAGGATCTGACTGTCGAACGGGACACGCTGAAAGGCCAGGTGACGTCGGTCACCGCCGAACGCGACGCGGCTGTGAAGGAGCGCGAGTTTGGGACG
>JAQUEX010000045.1 GCA_028684935.1 Kiritimatiellia bacterium
GCGGCCTCGGCGAGACCGCCCTACCAGCCGGCGCGGTACTCGCGCCGCAGCAGGCGGTTCGCGTCTGTGGAATTCGTGACACGCATCCGTTTGCCGTCCCACTGCAGCAGGGTGTCGGGCACGCGGATCGCGACCGTGCCGAGCAGGATGGTTTCGGCCATCGGGCCGACCTGTTCGAAGTGCGATTCGCACATCTCGCCGCCCAGACAGGCGTCGAGAAAATGATGGTAGTGGTTGCGCGCGTCCAGTTTGGGCTTCGGTTGTCCCGCGAAGCGGCCTTTGGGCAGCAGGACCGGGCCGGACGTGTGGGGCAACAGCAGCGCACCTTCCGTGCCGATGATCATCGCCGATTCGGCCGGGTACTCTTCGAACCCTGCCTCTTTCGCCATGGCCTGCACGTCGGCGGGCGGATAGATCAGGCCGTCGAACCACTCCATGGTGAACGTCTTGCCGCCCGTGTAGCGGTTGCCGGGGAAGGTCCAAGTGACGTGGTCGCTCTGCGGCCAGACATCCTTGCGTCGCGCGGCATCGTTCTTCCAGCTCTCCTGCACTTCGGCGATCACAGTCAGCGGCGCGGTCGCGCCCAGCTCCAAGCCTTTCCAGACCGCGTCGAAGATGTGGCAGCCGATGTCGCCGGCCCAGCCGGTGCCGAAATCCTGCCAGGCGCGCCATTTGACGGGATGATAGATGTTCGGCGAGTATTCGCGCGCCGGTGCGGTGCCCAGCCAGAGATCCCACGCCAGATGCGCCGGCGGCGGCTCGCCTTGGGCCGGCCGCGGGCCGACGAGCCGATAATCGTCGATCGCGCCCGGGCGGTTGGAGCAGAGGATGATGTTCTTGACGGTGCCGATCACGCCGTCACGCAGCCACTGCACGGCCATGCGATCGCCCGCGCCGGAGGCAAACTGGGTGCCGAGCTGGGTCACGACTCCGGTTTGACGGGCGGTCTCTGCCAGCAGGCGGCACTCGGCCACATCGTGGCAGAGCGGCTTCTGGCAGTAGACGTGCTTGCCGGCGCGCATGGCCGCGAGCGCGATCGGCAGGTGCATGTGATCCGGCACCGTGGCGTTGACAGAATCAATCTGATCGCCCTCCTTGGCCAGCATCTCGCGCCAGTCGGTGTAGCGGCGGGCTTCCGGCACAAGTTCCGCCGCTTTCTTGAGATGGTTCGCGTCCACGTCACAGATCGCCGCGATGCGCGCACGCGGATGAGAGAGGAAATTTTTCAGGTCATTGGATCCCATCATGCCGCCGACACCGATGCAGGCGTGGTTGATGGTTGCGGCCTGAACCGTTTTGCGCGGTGCGCCCGTCGCGCAGCCGGTCAAGGCGGCCGCTGCCGAAGCGCCTGAAACGGCCAAAAAGCCGCGTCTGTTTATTCTCTGCATGAGGTTCCGCCTTTCTTGGGGTCATTTCCCCATCAGCGCGTTGATGATCAACAGGTCGAGTTCTTCGTAATCGCGCTCGGCGATGAGGCCGTCAACCGTCTTCTGATCCAATCCGCGCGACACCTCGAGCAGGTTCAGGAAGATCGTGCGGCTGTTCGAGAGGTGTTTGGTGCTGACACCGAGCTTTTGCGTGCGCATGGCCTTGATGTCGAGCCCGACAAATTCGCCGTTGCTGCCGTAGGCATAGCGGTCGAGAATGCGCACCTGGTTGAATGCGCGCCGCAGGTCGATGCTGCCGAAACTGCGGTCTTCATCGAATTTGAGGCCGTTCTGGTCGTTCAGATGCACCGTGAAAAGTTTCTTGTGCGCCAGCGCGAAGCCCATCTCGTCCGAGGGGTCGAGCCCGGCGAGGATCGCATGCGCGCTTTCGATGTTCACGCCGACGCGCGCGGGATCAGAGCAGAGGTGGCCCAGGGCGATCGCGTGTCCGGTGGTGGGGATGTAGGCGTGATCGACGGGCTCATTGGGCTTGGGCTCGATCGCGATGCGGATGGCGGAGTCGTGCGCGAGCATGCGGTTGACGGCCTCGACAAGATAGTCGACCGAGCGTTTGCTGTCTTTGGATTCGCGCACGTAGGTGCCTTCGCGGGCCAGCCAGAGCACGATCAGTTTGGTGCCCAGCGCGTTCGCGATGTCGATGGCCCGCAGGCTGCGTTCGATGGCGTAGGCGCGGCAGGCGGGGTCGTTGGCGGTATAGCCGCCGTCGATCGTGCGCGGATCTTCCCAGAGGCGGGGTGCCACGAATTCGGCGACCAGCCCCTCGCCGTCCAGCATGTTTTTGAGGGCTCTGGCCTTTTGGGTGATCGCAGCGCTGTCGAGGTCGTTCATGTCGGGCACGGCGTCGTCATCATGAAACTGAACGCCGTCGAAACCCAGGGGTTTAAACTGTTTGAGTTTCTGGGCGAAAGACAGCGTGTCGCGCACGGACGGGCCGAAAGGATCCGCGCCCTCGTGGATGTTCCAGGGGCCGAAAGTGAAACGGAATGTTGCCTGCATGATAGCTCCTTTGTAAGAATGTGAGGCGAGCATACATGAAAGAACAGGCTCAGTCTTTACCGCCTGCATCAAAAAAGTGTACGATAGCATCACGGTGAAAGACGAACAGGTCAAACTGATGCCGGATGAATCGTTTCGGTTGTTGCGTTGGCAGACGAACCTGCGCGACATCACGCTACTGGCGGCGGATGGAACGTGCCGCGCGTGTGTCGGCGCGGGCCACGAGTGGCATCACCATCCCCAGATGGAGTTGACTCTGGTCGAGCGCGGGTCGGGAACGCTGTTCATCGGGGATTCCATCACGCGTTTTCAGGCGCCTGATCTGGTGCTGATCGGACCGGACCTGCCGCATTTCTGGCATATGCGCCAGGTTTCCGCCGGTTTCGCCCTGCAATTCCATGCTGGCGCTGAACATCCCGTCTGGCAGTTTCCGGAGAGTGCCGCGCTGCGCCTGCTTTGGGAGGAGGCGCGTCGTGGCGTGAGGGTTTCGGGCGCGGCGGGCCAGGCTGCCGCTGTCGCGCTTCGCGAGGCGGCGGAGCACGGGGGCGGCATGCGGCGGCTGGCGGCCTTCATGCGGATCCTGGCCGCGTTGGCAGAGGCGGATGCCGGCGACCGGCACGCGTTGGCCAGCATGACGTTCGCGCCGCCGGAGAGTCAGCTCGCCTATCGCGGGCTGCAAAAAGCGATCAAGCGGATTTTCAATCATTTTCATGAGGATTTGCCCTTCGAGTCGATCCGCCGCGAGTCAGGGATGAGCAAGGCGACGTTTGAGCGCCATTTCAAACGGCACACCGGCAAGCCCTTCACCCGCTTTCTGGCTGAGGTGAGGCTGAACGCCGCCTGCCGGAATCTGCTGGAGACCGATCTGCCTGTCAGCGAGATCGCCCTGTCGTGCGGGTATGGCAATCTCTCCTATTTTCACCGTCAGTTCCGCAGTCTCTACGACCGTTCGCCGCTGGCTTTCCGGCGCGAGATCAGAAAAGGATTGCGCCCGGATGCGACACTCCAGTAGATTTTAGCGGCGTTTTCAATCTTTTATAAGGAATCGCCTATGTGTGGAATCGTCGGATATGTCGGACGGCGCAGCGCGTCGGAAATCCTGCTCAACGGGTTGCGGCGCCTGGAGTACCGAGGATACGACTCGGCCGGCGTGGCGCTGCTGGCGGACGGCAGGTTGACGGTCGTCAAGCAGACCGGCAAAGTGGCCGCGCTCGAGCGGTGTCTGGCCGAGAGCGTATCCGCCGTGAACCGTGAAGCGGCGCGCACGGGCATTGCGCACACGCGCTGGGCGACGCACGGCCTGCCGACCGAGGCGAACGCGCATCCGCATCTGGCCGACGGCGGACGGCTGGCGCTGGTCCACAACGGCATCATCGAAAATTACGCCTCGCTGCGCCGTCAGCTTGAGGCGCGCGGCTGCGTGTTTGTGTCTCAGACCGACACCGAGGTGCTGGCGCACCTGATCGCGACGTTTGAGTCGGGCGACCTTCTGTCGGCGGTGTCGCAGGCGCTCAAACGCGTGGAGGGGACGTACGGGATTGCCGTGGTTTCGACACGCCACCCCGACCGGCTGGTGGTGGCGCGCAAAGGGAGCCCGCTGGTGATCGGCATCGGTGACGGCGAAACCATTGTGGCGAGCGACGTGTCGGCGATTGTCGCGCACACGCGTCAGGTGATCTATTTGCAGGACGGCGACGTGGCGCTGGTGACGGCGGAGGGCCCTCAGGTGTTCACGCTCGACAATGTGTCGGTCGACCGAGCGGTCGCCAGCGTGGAGTGGGAGGTCGGCGCGGCGGAAAAGGGCGGGTATGAACATTTTATGCTCAAAGAGATCTTCGAGCAGCCGTCCGCCTTGCAGAACACGGTGCGCGGGCGGCTGGACCGCTCGCTTGGCACGGCGGTGCTCTCGGGGCTCAACCTGACGCCGCGCGAACTGGCCGCGATCCGCCGGCTGGTGATTGTGGGCTGCGGCACGTCGCTGCATGCCGGCATGGTGGGCAAATACCTCTTTGAGGGGCTGGCCGATCTGCCGACAGACCCCGAGCAGGCGGCGGAGTTTCGCTACTGCAATCCGATTTTGGGGCCGGATGATCTGCTGGTTGCGATCAGCCAGTCGGGCGAGACGGCCGACACGCTGGCGGCGGTGCGCGAAGGCATTCAGAAGGGGGCGCTGGTTGCCGGACTCTGCAACGTGGTGGGGTCCACCATCGCGCGCGAGTCGGGGCGCGGCGTCTATCTGCATGCGGGGCCGGAGATCGGTGTGGCCTCGACCAAGGCGTTCACGGCGCAGGTGACGGTGCTGCTGATGATGGCGCTGAAGCTGGGGCGATGCCGCCGGCTGTCGCGCGAAACCGGCCTGGCGCTGTGCGAGGAGATCGCCGCCATTCCGTCGCTGATCGAGCGCGTGCTGGCGCAGAATGACGCGATCGCGGCGATCGCCAAGGTCTATGCCAAAGCCGACAACGCATTCTTCATCGGACGCGGCATCCTGTATCCGACGGCGCTGGAAGGTGCGCTCAAGCTCAAGGAGATCAGTTACATCCATGCCGAAGGGTATCAGGCGGCCGAACTGAAGCACGGGCCGATCGCGCTGCTCGATGATCGCCTGCCGGTGGTCGCGCTGCTCAACGACATTCCCGGCAAGGAGAAGACGCTGGGCAACGTGCAGGAGTGCCGCGCGCGGCGCGCGCCGGTGATCGGGCTGGTGACGGAGGGTGATGACGAAGCCGTTCAGGCGGTGGACCATGCGATCCGGCTGCCGCGCACCAGCGCCAGCACCGCGCCGGTGGTGACGGCGGTGGCGCTGCAGCTTTTCGCTTACCATGTGGCGCGCGAGCGCGGCTGCGAGATCGATCAGCCGCGCAACCTCGCCAAGAGCGTCACGGTGGAGTGAGCCCCGGTCAAATTTTCTGCATGTCGCCTGCCGTCCGCAGGTAGGCGGCCTCCAGCGAGTCGCCTCGCGAGACGTCGATCACCCCGCACTGGGCCAGCAACGGCGGCAGGACGCGGGCGTTGATCTGCTCAGGGGTGTCGCGCCGCGGATCATACCGGCAGCACAGCAGGCCGTTCACCGCATCGTATGCGAGGGTGGCGTCCGGCACGGCGGCGCTCAGCGGGGCTAGGTCGGCCGGCGCGGCGGTGACGCGGTAGAGCAGCATGTTGGACGCGCCGATTATTTCATCCAGCGTGGCGTTGCGCACGGTACGGCCTTTTTCGATAAAGGCCACGCGGTCGCACATGACTTCGATGTCGTGCAGATTGTGGGAGCTGATGACAAGGGTTTGACGACCGCGCCGCCGTGTGAGGAAGGCGCGCATGTGGGCGGTTTCGCGCGGGTCAAGTCCGCTGAGCGGTTCATCGAGCAGCACGAGTTCCGGGAAACCGATGAAGCATTGGGCGATCATGACGCGTTTGCGCATGCCGTGCGAGAGCGAGCGCACGGTGGCGGCCAGCCGGTCGCCTAGGTGTACTTCCTGCAACATCGAGGCGGCAGAGCGCTCGGCCTCGCGGCGCGTGAGGCCCTGCAGCAGGCCGTAGTGGGTGAGCAGGTCGACCGGCCGGCTCTCCAGCGGCAGTTCGGAATCCTGCGGCAGCAGCGTCACGCGTCCGCTGTGCACGGCAGGGTCAAAGGGGCCGCCGCCCAGCAGGTTGACGGTGCCGCCGTGCAGGTGCAGCAGGCCGGCGACCGACATCATCCAGGTGGTTTTGCCGGCGCCGTTGGGTCCGACCAGGCCCAGCACGGCGTAGCGCGGCACGGCGAGGGAGAGCCCGTCCAGCGCGCGGCGCGCGCCGTACCGTTTGACCAGAGAGACGGTTTCAATGGCGTTTTCCATGGGGTTTACACGTCGCGGTTGCGGAAAAAGGCATAGCCGGTGAGCAGGTAGCAGAAGCCGAGCGTGACGAGGGTGGCCGAGCCAGCGACCAGCGGTGCAGCGGCGTTGCGCCAAAGCAGCATCTTGTGCCCGTCGGGTAGCAGTTGGCCGAGATGCGGCAGGAAGGCGCGCCACCCGGTGTCGAGGGTGAAGTGGCGGATCAGGATGGAGAGCGCGAAACAGAGGGTGATGGCGAGAATGCCCATGACTGTCGCTTTGCTGGGCGAGCGGGTGAGGTGCGAGAGGCCCATGGCCAGCCCGAGATAGGGGATGGAATAGATCCAGGCGCGCAGCGACCACTGCACCATGTTGAGAAAGAGGTCGGGCGTGCCGGAGCCGGCCAGCCGGAACTTGGCGACGGCATAGGCACTGGCGCCGCTGAGCATCAGCGCCAGGCCGATCATGAGCGTTTGACCGACGAATTTCCCCAGCGACCAACTGGCGCGCGAGGTGCGGAAGATCACGTAACGGACCGAGCCTGAACCGATCTCCTCGGCGATACGGTTGCCGGCGACCAGAACGACCAGCAGCGGCGTGTAGAAGAATGCGAACCAGGCATAGATCAGTTCGACGGGGTGTTTGCCGGTGATGTCGCGCAGGACGAGATCGTTTTGCGTCATCTTGGTCATCATGCGCTGAAACGGTTTGGACTTCCAGAGGGCGGTGGAGACCACGCCGGCCTGTTCGGACGCCGGGAGCTGCAGGGCGGAGGCGAGTTCGGTTTCCAGCTTGTGCAGCAGGTTGATCGACCAGTACATGTTGCAAACGGCCGCAGCCAGGTAGAGCAGCAACACGACCAGCGCGCGCCGGCTGCGCAGGGCGTCGAACCACTCGTAACACGCGACGCGCCAGGTCTGGCGCAGCGCGTTCAACGTGCCCCCCTTGGGAAACGGCGGCCGGCGGGGCCGGGCATGTTCTCGAGTTTGTCCTGAACCGCGATCAGCGGTTCGGCCACGGCTGGGTCGATGAAGTCCGTGAGTTCAAGCTTGGCCGCCTCGCCGCGCTGTTCGTCCGGCACGATCACGTTGAGGTCGTCATACGTGCGCACGAGCGAAGCGGTCATTTCATTGAAAAACCGGGTGCCCAGCTCCGGGGTCATCTCCTCGCCCAAGGCCAAGGCGTCGGCAAGCCCCTGCATCGAGGCTTGCAGCTCCCCGTTCATCGCGTTGATCGAGGCGTCGAAGAGTTCTGCGCCCTCGGCGTTGAGTTTAAGCCGGTTGAGCCACTGCGACCGCGCAATCTGCACACGGGTTGCCCACAGCTCCTTGGCCTCTTCGATGCGCGCCTTGAGATCTTCCGGCGAAAACTCCCGGGACGTTTCGCTTTTTTCGGCGGCCGGGCTGTCCGGGGCGGCAGGTGAGGCAGGACGGTCGGCGGAGGCCTGCGCGACCTGCGAGGTCGTTGATGCGGTTCCTGATGTTGCGCGCGCTGCGGCAGACGCTTTGGATTGGGCCGATTTGGCGGCCCTCTCAGGAATCTGGACCATGCGGGTGATCGCGTCGAAACGCGTGTCTTTCTCGCGGCTGGCAGCACCCTTGCGCAGGTCGTCCAGCTCGCGCCGGAGGGTCCGCAGCTCTTCCTTGGGGGCCCAGCCTCCGATCAGGATGCCCAGCAGGACGGCGAAGGGTAAGTACAGGAAAAGTTTCATATCCCCATATTACACATAAACGGGCGGCCCCGTTACAAAAAATGGGCACGCACGGCCTGTTTCGCTCGGGTTTCCTGCCGCGTGCGGCTTGTCAGATGCGCGTGAATATGCTAATTACCCTACTCCATTTGCGGGACCGCTGGACGGTTTCTGCCGAACAACGAGGATAACGTGACTGAGCGGGATGCCTTAATCGCCATGAACCGGGTGACCGGTTTGGGCGCCATCACGGCCAAACGGATGGCGGAGCGGTTCGGGTCGCTGGCAGCGGTTTTTGAGGCCTCTGAAAGCGATTTGCTGGCCGTGGCGGGTATCGGCCCGGACAAGGCGCATCAGTTCTGGTCCGATCTGCGGCAGGTGCGCGCCGACGACGAGTTGGAACGTGCGGCCAAGAAGGGCGTGAAGCTGGTCACTTGGGGTGATCCCGGGTACCCGGCCCTGCTCAAACAGATCGCCGACCCGCCGCTGGTGCTGTATGTCGCCGGGGCGGTTGAGGCGCTGGACCGGCCGGCGGTGGCGATCATCGGCACGCGCCGGCCGACTGTCTACGGACGGGAGTGCGCGCGCCGATTCGGCTTTCAGCTCGCCGGCGCAGGCTACACGGTGGCGAGCGGGCTGGCGCTGGGCATCGACACCGAGGCGCACACCGGTGCGGTGCAGGCCAAGGGCGTGACCGTGGCGGTGCTGGGCGGGGCGCTCGACTGCCTGTTCCCGAAGGAGAACGCGGGGCTGGCGCGCGCGATGATCGAATGCGGCGGCGCGGTGGTGTCGGAGTATCCGTTCGGCAGGCAGCCGGACCGCCAGACCTTTCCGATGCGCAACCGGATTGTCAGCGGGCTGTGTAAGGGCGTGCTGGTTGTGGAGGCTCCGCTGAACAGTGGCACGATGATCACCGTGGGTCAGGCGCTGGACCAGAACCGCAACGTGATGGCGGTGCCGGGGCGGATCGACTCGCCGGCTTCGCAAGGCTGCCACAAGCTGCTGCGCGAGGGCGCGCGGCTGGTGACCCAGTCAGATGAGGTGATCGAGGAGCTGCAGGATTTGATGGCCGGCATGCGGCGTGCGTCCGAAGCGCGCGCCGCGGAGCCGGTGCGGACGGCGCCCGCCGAGCGCCCGCCGGAATCGGTGTTGACGCCCGAGGAGCGCGCCGTGCTGGCGCAGCTCGGCGTCGACGGAGTGCCGGTGGACGAGGTGGTGCGCGCGAGCGGGCTGGATGCCGGCCGCGTGAATGCCCTGCTGGTCGGGCTGCAGATCAAGCGACAGGTCCGGGTCTTGCCGGGCGGACGGGTGGCGCGCCGCTCGGCATGAGCGGGCCCTTTGATTTTAGGTAAGGAAGTGAACATGGGAAAGAAGCTGGTTATCGTGGAGTCGCCTGCCAAGGCGAAGACAATCGGAAAGATTCTGGGCTCCGGTTTTGTGGTGAAGTCGTCGGTCGGTCACATCCGTGACCTGCCGGAACGCACGCTGGGCGTGGACATCGAGCATGGGTTCTTGCCGAAGTATGTGCTGTCGAAAGGCAAGGCCAAGGTGGTCGCCGAGTTGAAGAAGGCGGCCAAGGGCTGTGACGAGATCTACCTCGCGCCCGATCCGGACCGCGAGGGCGAGGCGATTGCGTGGCATCTGCAGGAGACGCTGGCGGACAGCGCGAAGGGCAAGCCGGTTCACCGCATTCAATACAATGAGATCACGCCGCGCGCCGTGCGGGCGGCGATCGAGAATCCGGGCGTCATTGACATGCAGCGCGTCGATGCGCAGCAGGCGCGCCGCGTGCTGGACCGTATCGTGGGCTATATGGTGAGCCCGATGCTCTGGCGCCGCCTCAAGAAGGGGCTGAGCGCCGGGCGCGTGCAGTCGGTGGCGTTGCGTCTGGTGGCGGAGCGCGAGCGCCAGATCCAGGCGTTCCAGGTCGAGGCGTACTGGGTGATGGGCGCCACGGTGCGGCGCGAAGAGGCACCGCTCGACCCGTTTACGGTGCGGCTCGCCCGTGTGGACGGCGAGAAGCCGTCGGTCGGCAGCGAGCAGACCGCCCAGGCGTTGCTGGATGATCTCGAAGGCTGCACCCTGAGCGTCAGCGCGGTGCGCCAGCGCGAAAGCACGCGGCGTCCGCTGCCGCCTTTCATCACCTCGACGCTGCAGCAGGCGGCGTCCAGCGTGTGCGGCCTTTCGCCCAACCGGACCATGAGCCTCGCGCAAAAACTGTACGAGGGCGTCGAGTTGGGAGGCGGCACGCCGGTGGGCTTGATCACCTACATGCGTACCGACTCGGTCAATATCGCGCGGGATGCGCAGGCCGCCGCGCGTGCCTTCATCTCCGAGGCGTATGGCGAAGCCTATTATCCGGAGACGCCGAACTTCTACAAGAGCCGTGCGAGTGCGCAGGAGGCCCACGAGGCGATCCGCCCGACCGAGGTTTCCCGCACGCCGGAAAGCCTCAGAGGTGTTTTGGACGCGCCTTCGTTACGCCTTTATGAATTGATCTGGAAGCGGTTCGTCGCCAGCCAGATGGCGGCGGCGCGCATCGCGCAGAAGACGGCCGAGATTGAGCCGGTCAAGGCGGGGCTTGCCCATCGCTACCTCTTCACGGCGACCTCCTCCGAGGTCCTCTTTGACGGGTTTCTCAAAGTCATGGCGCTGGACATCCGCAAAAAGAAGCCGGAAGAGGATGACGCGGAGGAGGAGAGCGATGAGGTCGACCGTCTGCCGCCGCTGGCCGAAGGCGATCGCCTCGTGGCGCTCGACTGGCTGTGCGAGCGCAAGGAGACCAAACCGCCGGCCCGCTACAGCGAAGCCTCGCTGATTCGCGCGCTGGAGGCGAACGGCGTGGGGCGCCCCTCCACCTACGCCTCGATCATCGAGACGCTGAATTCGCGCGACTATACGGCGCGCGAGAAGCGCCAGCTCGCGCCGACCCCGCTCGGGCTGGAAGTCAGCGATCTGCTGGTCGGCAAGCTGGAGCATCTCTTCGATGTCGGGTTCACGGCGCGCATGGAGGAAAGTCTCGACCGGATCGAGGAGGGCGGGGTCGAGTGGACCGTCATGATGGCCGATTTCTTCGGGCAGTTCAAACAGTGGATGGAGCAGGCCAAAGAGCCGCCAGCCGATGCTGGCAAGGTGACGGCGGTGCTGGGGCTGCTGGAGCAGGTCACGGCGTGGGGACCCGCCGTGCAGCGCGGCAAGCGCACCTACAGCGACGAGCGGTTTGTGGCGTCGGTCAAAGAGCAGCTTGAAGCCGGCGAGAAAGCGGTTTCCGACAAACAGCTCGCCGCGCTGGTCAAGATCGCGCTCCGCTATCGCGAGCAGATCCCGCAGGCCGGCCAGGCGCTGACCGATATGGGCTTTGAAGAGGAGGTGGCCAAGGATCAGGCGGCCCCGAGCAATGAGGTGGCGATGCGCCGCTTCGAGGTGCTGAAAGAGCTGGCGTTCTCCGAGAGCCAGACGGCCTTTATTGACTCGTTACGTCAGCAGATGGAATCGGGGCGCAAGCTGAGCGAACGGCAACTCGCGGCGATCGACCGCATCATTGTGCAGAACGCGGCGCAGATCGCGCAGTTTGACCAGATCAAGCAGGAGCTGGGGCTGGCCGCCGGCGCGGAGGAAATGCAGCCGGACACCGAGAGCCCTCAGTTGCTGGAGATGCTGCGCCATGTCACCACCTGGCAGGAGCCGGTGACGCGCGGCAAGATGACGTTTGACGATCATGTTTTCTTCACCAGTCTGGAGGAGCAGTATGGGCGCAAGAAATCCCTCTCGCCCCGCCAGCGCTATGCCATGAAACGCATGGTCTTCCGGTACAAGAGCCAGATTCCTGAATTCGAGCGTCTGGCCGAACAGCTTGGCCTGAACAAGAAGGGCAAAGGCGAAAAGGATGGCAGGCGCGCGGCACACGCGACGCAAGAGTGACGGACGGCCGTCGGTCAGCGCGCCAAGGAGTTTCGCTGTGGACGCCGAAGGATACGTGGATCTGGAGGTCAGGATCGGCGGCGACACGCCACCGGAGCCGCTGCCGAATCGTGCCGACGCGGCGGACGATGCGGAGGTCGCGCGTTTTGTCACCTTCCTGCGGGCGGAGCGCAATGCCTCGGACCACACGGTGGCCGGCTACGTGCAGGACATCGGGCAGTTTGCCGCATACCTGTGGCCGGACGCCGCCGTGAAGCCGCCTTTCGCCTGGTGCGCGCCGTCGCGTGACCGGGCGCGCGCCTTTCTGGTGGCCTTTCACCGCGCAGGGTGGTCGCCGCCGACCACGCGCCGCAAGCTCTCCTCGTTGCGCGCCTTTTACCGGTATCTGGAACGCGAGGGGATGGTGCCGGGTAATCCGTTCGCGGGTCTGCACGGGCCGCGCCTGGGGCGACGCCTGCCGTCGGTGCTGGGCGTCAAGGACGTGGAGGCCCTGTTGGCCGCGCCGTTGGCCGCGCTGGCCGCCAGTCGCGCGCGGCACGGCGTGGTGACGCCTGCCGCTGAATATGCGGCGCTGCGCGACACCGCCGTGTTCGAAGCGCTCTACAGTACCGGCTGCCGCATCAGTGAGATCGCCGCGCTGCGTTGGGGCGACATCCGCTTTGAGCAAGGCACGACGATTGTCGAGGGCAAGGGCCGCAAGCAGCGGCTGTGCGTGCTGGGCGGGCCGGCCTGCCGCGCGTTGCAGGCGCTGCGGGGGCAGGCGGGCCTGCTGTGGCCGGATGCGGACGGCGTCGGCGCCCCGCTGTTTCTCAATGCCAAGGGCGGTGCGCTCACGCCGCGCTCGATCGAGCGCCAGATGAAAAAATGGCTCAAGGCGGCGGGGCTCCCCCCCGAGGTCACGCCCCACAAACTGCGCCACAGTTTCGCCACGCATTTGCTGGACGCCGGGGCCGATTTGCGCAGCGTCCAGGAAATGCTCGGCCACGCCAGCCTGTCGACCACGCAGATCTACACGCATGTCTCGATCGAACGGCTCAAGGACGAATACGGCAAGGCCCATCCGCGCGCGTAAGAAACCTCTAATACGCTTGAATCGCAGGATAGAATCACGTACTCTTAAGGCCCTTTCTGCGGAGGAGGAGCGTTGCTCTGACCCAAGGACGGCTAAGCGTGCCGGTTGTCCCAAGCCCATGTGCGTGACGCACGGGTCTGTATCTTGCACGCCTTTCCTCCGCAGACAACGAAGGAGAGCGCCATGTCGACAGCCACACCCAGCCCGACCATCCGCCGATTCACCAACGCGGCCGATTACCGAAAGCGGTTCGTGATCCGCGAACAGATTGACAACTATCTGCCGGGCGGCAAGCACTTCATCGACGAGCCGGAGATCACGGACAAACTGGCGACAGCCGCCGCCATGCCCGCGAACGACGCGGTGCGCGTGCGTGAAATCCTGGCTAAATCCCGCGCCATCGAGACGCTGCTGCCGGAGGAGACCGCAGCCTTGATTCAGGTCACCGATTCCGGTCTGCTGCAGGAGATGGAAGAGACGGCGATGGCGGTCAAGCTCTCGGTGTACGACAACCGGATCGTGATGTTCGCGCCGCTTTACATGAGCAACCTGTGCGTGAACCGCTGCACCTACTGCGGGTTCCGCTGCGGCAACGAAGAACAGAAACGGCGCATGCTCAACATGGGCGAGGTGCGTCAGGAGATCGATGTGCTGGCCGGCAAGATCGGCCACAAGCGGCTGATCGCGGTCTATGGCGAACATCCTGACACGTCGACCGACTATTTTGCAGAGACCATTCGGACCATCTACGGCCATCAGGTCAAATCGCCGAAGGGCACGCCGGTCGGCATCCGGCGCGTGAATGTCAATGCGGCGCCGCTGCCGGTCGAAGACCTGCGCGTGCTCAAGCAGGTCGGCATCGGCACCTATCAGGTGTTTCAAGAGACCTACCATCGCGCGACGTACGCGCGGCTGCATCCGGCTGACACGGTCAAGGGCGACTACGACTGGCGCACGACCGGCTTTCACCGCTGCATGGAGGCGGGTGTCGATGACGTGGGCATGGGGGTGCTGTACGGGCTCTATGACTGGAAGTTCGAACTGCTGGCCTCGCTCTACCACGCGCGCGATCTGGAACGCCAGTTCGGCATCGGGCCGCACACGATCTCGTTCCCGCGCCTGGAGCCGGCGAGCGGAACCGATCTGCCGACCACCTCGCCGTATCTCGTGGATGACGCCACCTTCCGCCGTATCCTGATCATCACGCGGCTCTCCGTGCCGTATACCGGCATGATCGTGACCTGCCGCGAGCGACCGGAGTCGCGTGACGCCTTTGTGCGCTGCGGCATCACCCAGATGGACGCGAGCAGCAACATCGCGATCAAGGGGTACAGTGATTTCGCGAGCGAGACGCATCAGGAAAAAGACCGCCAGCAGTTTGTTCTTTCCGATACGCGCACGTTGGAAGAGCTGATCGCGCATCTGGCGCGCGAGGGAATCATCACGTCGTTCTGCACGGCGGGGTACCGCTGCGGCCGCACCGGCGGCTGCATCATGGACGCGCTCAAGACCGGCAAAGAAGGCAAGTTCTGCAAGATCAACGCGGTGCTGACCTTCCGCGAGTGGCTGGATGATTTTGCCAGCGCCGCGACGCGCGCGCTCTGCGAGCCGGTGCTGAACCGGGAATTGGCGGCGATCAAGGCGACGCTGCCCCTGTTCTATCCCACGGTCAAGGAGCATTACGACCGCATCTGCACGGGTGAGCGCGACCTCTTCTTCTAGGGCATCATGCTGCTGCTTTTCATCAAAATGCTCCCGCTGGTGTTGATGACGCTGGCGGGCTACGCGCTCAATAAACACCGGGTGATTGACGTGGCGTTCAACCGCCAGTTGTCGCTGGTGATGCTGAATGTTTTTTATCCGTGCCTGATCATCAGCTCCATCGTACGCTCTTTCACGTGGGCGTCATTGCTGCAGAATTGGATGATGCCGGCGGGCGCGGTGTTCATTCTTGTGACGGGGTGGCTGGTCGGACGTGCCACGCTGCCGCTGCTGCGGAGGCACACGGAGGGCACGCGGCGCTGCTATCACTTCATCTGCCTGATGAACAACTACTCCTTCCTGCCGATGCTGGTCGCGGCGTCGCTGTGGGGCGAGATGGCGGTGGCGCTGGTGATCTTTTCCGGACTGGGGTCGGAGCTGTGCGTGTGGACCTTGGGGGTCAAGGCGTTGACCGGACAGAAGCTGGACCGGCGTTTTCTGCGCAATCTGGTCAGTGTGCCGATGCTGGCGCTGGTGGTTTCAATCGTGATTCTGGCGCTGCGTTCGCTGATGGCGGCGCGCGGCCTGCTGCCGGCGGAGGGCTCGGTTGTTCAGGCCTTTCTCGGCACGGTGCTCGATACCTGTCGGCTGGCGGGCGGCGCGACGATTCCGGCTTCGGCTCTGATCTGCGGGGCACGCATCGCGATGCTGCACCCCAACCGCATCCTGTCGCCGCTGATGGCGGGAACCTGCCTGTTGCGTCTCGTGGTCATCCCGGCCGTGTGTGTCGCCGGGCTGTTGGCGGTGCCGATGCCGGTCGACGTGCGGCGGGTGCTGATCCTGATCGCGGTGCAGCCGGCGGCGATGGCCAGCGTGACGTTGGCCGAAGCGTTCAACGGCGATGCCGAGTTTTCCGCCGCCGCGATTCTGGCGACGCACGTGCTCTGTCTCATCACGATCCCGCTCTGGCTGGCCGCCGTGCTGGGCGGAGGGTGAACGGAATCGGTTGTTTGGGCTTGTCGCCGGGAAGGGGGGATTGCTATCTTACCGCTCGTTCAAACGGCACCCAGCGCCGCATCGCGGCGAGAAGAGGAGCGTAGCATGCACCCCCTTGAAGGTAAAACAGCGATTGTAACCGGGGCCAGTTCCGGCATCGGACGGGCCGTTGCGCTGACGCTGGCCCGTCAGGGTGCGGCCGTCGCGCTGCATGCGCGGCGCGGCGCGGCGTTGCAAGCGTTAGCCGCGGAGATTCAGGCTGCCGGGGGGCGGGCTTTGGCGGTCGCCGGCGATGCCGGTCAGGCCGGCGCGCTCGACGCGTTGCTGGACGCCGTGCTGGCCTGGCGCGATGGCGGCTGCGCCTACGACATTGTGGTCGCCAACGCCGGGCGCGGGCTGGCGGGCGGCATCACCACGAGCGACGAGTCGCAGTGGCTGGAGTTGTATCAGACGAATGTTCTGGGGACGGCGCATCTGCTGCGGCAGGCAGGCCGGTACCTGGCCGAGCGGGGGGGCGGTGACATCGTGGTGGTCAGCTCCGTTGTGGGGCGCAACATTTCGCCGTACAGCGGTTTTTACGGGTCGAGCAAGTTTGCGGTCTCGGCGCTGGCCGAGGCGTTGCGGCGCGAGGTATGCGCCGCCGGGGTGCGTGTCTCGACCGTTTTGCCCGGCATCGTGGAGAGCGGGTTTCAGCAGGTGGCGGGGTACACCCGCGAGAATTTCGGCAAGACGGTGGAAACCTACGGCAGAGTGCTCGCGCCGCAGGACATTGCCAATGGCGTGGCGTGGCTGCTGGCGCAGCCGCCGCACGTCCATGTCAGCGAGATCATGATCCGGCCGACAGGGCAGAACTATCCGTGACAGCCGGTGCGGCTGGCGGGTTGAAAGGGTGGAACAGTATGTCCGGAGTGCGGGGTCGGGAGACGTGCCGACGTGTTTGGCATGCAGCCTTCTTGGCGCTGCATCTGGTGATCGCGGCTGGCGCGGTGGGGGCCTTTGCCTTCTATGCGCGGCGGGCCGCTGCCGACGGGGCTGCCCAGCAGTCGCCGAATGCGCGCGTCTATGCCTGCGCGACCGGCGAATGGGGGCGCGTCTCGTGGCATTACATCCATATCGAGGCGCCGGATTGGATTGTGGCGGATACGCTCCTGCCGCATTCACAGCCGAGTTGGTGCTTCCCGGGCGTGACCTTGGAGCCGTTGCGCGCGTTTCTGCTGAATGCCGGAGCCGATCCGGCGGCGGTGGCGAGGTGGCTGCAGGACCGGCGTGCGATCCTGCAGGGGCCGGAGTCGATCACCCTGTTTCCCAGCGTGGCGGATGTCGAAGCGCTGGGCACCGCAGCGAGAGTCGCCATCTATCGCGAGCTGGCTAAGTCGCCGCTGAATGAATATCACGCGAATCCGATCTATATTCTAGATTCCAGTATTGATGATTGGATCGGCCTGCGCAACGTGCGACCTGATGTCCGCGAAATGATCACGCGCTTGAGCTACCGGCGCGGCGATGTGTTGTGTTTCAGTGACCTTTCCGTGCTGATGAGCTATGCGCACAGCGACGCTGAGGCCCGCGATCTGGCGAAGCTCGGGACGCGCAGGCGGGCGGTCATGGGATACCTGCAGGTGGGGGCGAACGACAACTTCGAGGCGTTGGCGGCCTATTGGTCGGTGGCATACCGCCGCAAGGACGTGCTGCCGATCCTGGCGTCTGTCAGCCAGTTGCCCGGCGGCGGACAGATCGGGCTGTCACACCTGATTCCCGCGCAGCCGCGCAAGTTGATCTATACCTATCCCACGCTGGACCTGGCCACAACCGGACGGCTGCCGGACTGCCACTGGACCACCTTTAACTTTTTCAGCTTCCACCCGCAGAATATTTATCTGGATCTGCGGCTGGCCGCAAACCGGTTGCTGGAGGGATACGCCAAGGTGCCTCCGCCTTACAAATACGGCGATGCCCTGATCTTCTTGAATGCCGAAGGCGATGCGCTCCACTCGTGCACCTACCTGTGCGACGATCTGGTCTTCACCAAGAACGGCGAAACCATCTCGGCGCCGTGGATCATCGCGGAGCTGCAGGATGTGCGCCGCCTCTATGCGCCGCTGGGGGTCGCAGCCATTCAAGGGTTCCGCCGCCGCTGGGAGCAGGAGCGCTGACCGCAGGCGTCACGTCACGGCGTGTCTTTTTCCCACCAGGGCTGTGCCACAAACACGGTCTGGAGATCGACCGACAGGTTGACGGTGCACCGGCTGGACGGGTTGGCGCCGGCGTTGGGGTAGTCGTACCAGTAGCACCGCACGATCGGGAAACGGCTCTTGGTGTAGGCACGGCTGGCGGGCTGTTGGGTCGTGTCGCCGTGAGCAAGCTGCCAGCTTTTCGCCTCCGCCCAGGTGACCGTGCCGTCGCGGTTGGCGTCGACAGCCGAGGCGTCGGGCTTGCCCCCCAGATAGCTCTTCCAGTCCCATTGGCAGACGGCCTCGCTGAATTCGTACAGATAGCTGCTGCCCGGCTCATCGGTCTCTTTTGCCTGACCCCATTCGCTGTAGGCGTCCGGCACGCCGCCCTCTTTGCCGCCTGACGGATCGGCGCTGGACACAAGGCCCTTGGCCGGCAGGTAACCCTGCGCGACCAGGCGCGAAAGACGCGGCGGGAACTGGCCGTCGTGGTCCCAGGCATATTTCTGCATGGCGACGCCGATCGCCTGCAGCTCCTCGGTGAGCCGTTGAAGTTTCTGCTCCGCGCCCAGCGTGCCATAGGCAGGCTGCGACACGCACGGCGGACAACACGCGCCCGCTTTTTGACTGCCCGCATCGGGGCACGTTGTTGAACAGCCGGCGAGTCCGGCTGCGGCCAGGGCGAGGAGGCACATTCTTTTCATGGACGCAATCCTTTCACGATTTCCCCATATCACACTCAACCTACATCATCATGATACGCATCCGAGTTGCCTGAGGTCAAGCAGCGAACGGGGCAGTTTTTCCATGTCTGCGCTTGCGGAACCGTGTGCACTACGCGTATACTTCACCCCTGTTATCGGGAGAGATTATGCAACGCATACGATGGGTTCTTTGTCTGGTGGCGGTCGCCGGGGCCGTGGCAGGGGGGTTCGCGCAGTCGGCCGCCCAGCCGCCGTTGATTTCTGTGGTTAAAAAGGGAGCGGATAAAAACACCGTCTCGCTGGCCGGCGTGCGGGCACCTGGGCCGTACGGGCAGATTTTTGTGAAAACGCTGGCGCGTGATCTGGAGCTTTCGGGCTGGTTCAAAGTCGCACCGTCGGGCGCGGTGGTCGTGAAGGGCTCTGTGGCGGACGCGGGGTCGGGCATCCAGAGCGGTTGCCGCGTGGAGTGGCCGGGCAAAGCCTTCAACTGGGCACGCGCTTCGCTGGGCCAGGCCGAGGTGCGGCGCCAGGCGCATCAGCTCGCGGATGAGATGGTCAAGCTGATCGCCGGCGAGACCGGTATCGCCCAGACCCGCATCGTCTTTGTCAACCGCCGCGGCCGCAACAATGCGGATCTCTACGTCTGTGACGCCGACGGTCAGAACGTCATGCAGATCACGCACGATAACGTGGCGGCCGTCGGCCCGCGCTGGGCACCGAACGGGCGCGACATCTACTACACCAGTTTTCTGAAGGGCTATCCGGCGGTCTACCGCATGGTGGCGGGCACAGAGCGCAAGGCGTTGGCGGCGTTCAAGGGGCTGAACACCGGCGCGGCGATCTCGCCCGACGGCTCGCGCGCCGCGCTGATCCTTTCCTATCAAGGCAACCCGGAACTGTATGTGCTGACGCTGTCCGGCGGCAACCTGACGCGGCTGACCCAGACGCCCCACGGTTCAGAGGCCAGCCCCTGCTGGTCGCCCGACGGGCGCAGCATTGTTTACGTGAGCGACATCGACCGCACGCCGCAGCTTTATCTGGCGGACGTGGCGA
>JAQUEX010000267.1 GCA_028684935.1 Kiritimatiellia bacterium
CTCACGAAAATCTGCCGCAGCCGAATCTCAGGCCGCTCAGATGCCTTCACTGTCTCATTCCGATTCGCCATACCCTTCCAGCATGCACCATTGCCCCGCCGCCGGTCAATCCGGAAGCTCCCGCCGGATGAACGTTTTTGCCATTCCGCTGAGCACGGTGACCCGTTATACTGTCCCGCATGATGTCGCATCCCCTGCTTCAGGTCGACCAGCTTTCCGTCACGTTCCGGCGCGACGGGGCACTGACCACGCCCGTGCGCGATGTCTCGCTGACCGTTCAGGCCGGCGAGCGTGTCGCCGTGGTCGGCGAAAGCGGCTGCGGCAAAAGTCTCACGGCCCTTTCGCTCACGTGCCTCTCGCCCACGGACCGCGCCCGTCTGCAAGGGCGCGTGCTGTTCGACGGCGCAGACACCCTGACACTCGGCTCCGACGCCCTGGCCCGCGTGCGCGGCCACGGCATTGCCTATGTGTTTCAGGACCCCTCAGCGAGCCTCAACCCCGTCATGCGCGTGCAGGACCAGATCGCGGAGTGCCTGCCCGACCTGCCGCGCGCCGCGCGCCGCGACGCCTGCGTCGAACTCCTCACGCGGACCGGACTCCCGGACCCCGCCCGCGCGGCCCGCGCTTTCCCGTGCGAGCTTAGCGGCGGCCAGCAGCAGCGTGTCATGCTCGCCATGGCACTGGCCGCGCGCCCCAAACTGCTGGTCGCGGACGAGCCGACCACCGCGCTCGATGTCACCACCCAGCGGCAGGTGCTCGACCTGATCGACGCGCTGGCCGACGCCGACGGGATGGCGGTGCTGCTGATCACCCACAACCTCGGACTGGTCGCCGGCCGCATGGCGCGCGTGTACGTGATGTACGCGGGGAAGATCGTGGAATCCGGCGCCGTGACCGACGTGCTGTCGGCCCCGCGACACCCCTACACGCGCGGCCTGCTGGCCGCGGTGCCGATGCTCGATGCGCCGCGCCACGCCCCGCTGCAAGACATCCCCGGCACCGTGCCATCGCCAGACGCCTGGCCCGCCGGCTGCGCCTTTGCGCCGCGCTGCGCGCTGGCCGACGCGCGCTGCCACGCCGAACAACCCCCTGAAGCAGACCTCGCCCACAACCATCGTTCACGCTGCTGGCGTACACAATCATGTCCCTCTTGATCGTCCAGAATCTGCACGTCACCTACCGCACGCCCGGCCAGCCGCCGGTCTGCGCCGTGCGCGGCGTCTCGCTGAACCTCGCGGCCGGCGAGTCGCTCGGCATCGTCGGCGAGAGCGGCTGCGGCAAGTCGTCGCTCGCCCGCGCGCTGATCGGCCTGCAGCCGGCCAGTGCCGGAACGATCGCATTCGAAGGCCGGGCGGTTGACCGCCTCTCGCCCCGCGGCTTCCGAGATTACCGGCGCGCGGTGCAGATGGTGTTCCAAGACGCCCCCGGTTCGCTCAATCCCCGCATGACGGTGCGGCAGACGCTGAACGAAGTTCTGCGCGTCCACCGCATGCGCCCGGCGGCAGCGATTCCGCAGCGCGTCGCCGAGCTGCTGGATCTGGTGGGACTGCCCGCAACGGTGCTGGACGCCTTCCCGCGCGAAATCAGCGGCGGCCAGTGCCAGCGCGTCAGTTTCGCGCGCTGCTTAGCGCTCGAACCGCGCCTGATCATCGCGGACGAACCGGTCAGCGCGCTCGACGTCTCGGTCCAGGCCCGCATCCTCAATCTCGTGCGCGCCCTGCAGCAACGCCTCAATCTCTCCATCATCCTGATCTCGCACGACCTCGCCGTGGTCCGCAACATCTGCGACCGCGTGGCCGTGATGCATGACGGCGTGTTTGTCGAAACAGGCGTTGCCGCCGACGTGCTCGACGCGCCCCGCCACGCCTACACGCGCACGCTGCTGGAGGCCGTGCCCGATGTCGGCCGCGCCTTGCAGAGACGCGAAAAGTGAAGCGGGGATACGCTATACACACGTCCAATACACTTCGTCGGATACACTTAGTCGGACACCCTTCGTCGGACACACTTCGTCGGATACACTTCGTCGGACACCCTTCGTCCAACAACTTAATGGTTGGGTGCCATTTTGAATGTTGGACGGCATACGAATCCAATAGATTCCGTATCATCTTTTGGTAAGCGGTTTGGGGTTTGTCTGGTACTCCGTCCATCCCTTTTCCGCTGCCTTACACAATGTTCAGGGGAATCACTTGCGACGCACGAAGCAGTTGGTCCTTCGCGTTGCGGTGTCCGGCCAACGCCTCACAGAACCGATACACCCATCCGACGTACTCGATGGCGGCGCGATAGACGTCCAGTTTCTCGTGTCCAAATGCCATGCCGATTTCCTTTCGACTCCGATACCGACCCCGGCCCCGATCTTCTTCAGCCTTCTCGCTCTGTCAAGCCGGCGGTTGGCGGCAGGGGGAAAGGCGAGTTGAGCGCGTTTTTTTGAACGAAGCGTCGGGGCGCGGACGGCCCCGTCCGCGATGTGAAACCGAGATCCGGGCAGACGCGCGGTTGGCGTCTCGACGGGTCGCCCGGCGCAAGGTTCCTTCCTCTTTCGATCCCGATCCCGATCCCGATTTCGATGGCCCCAACGTCGCCCACCATCGACGGTATCCCGTTCGATGGGTGGGCTGGTGCTGCGTGCTCATGGTGCCCAGGTGAGGGCTAACTTCTTTCCGGAATGGGCACACTCACTCAGGTAGAGATTGATCAAGTTCTGGTATGGCACTCCGGTCTCGTGGGCCAGCGCCTTGAAATAGGCGATGACATCCGTTCCCAGACGCATGGTCACTTGCTTGCGGAGGTGCTTCGCATAGGGGTTACGAACCGAGTCGGTGAAGTCGTATTCTTTTCTCATAAATAGCTCCCATATTGTTTGCGTTCGTTTGGCGTTGCTTTGCGTGCCGAGATGATGCGGATCACCTCGTCATTCTCGCGATAAGCATGGCACACGAGCAACAGCCGCAGCTTGGCACTGAAACCGAGCAGGACAAATCGATCCTCCTTCAGGGAGTGATCTGGATCGTGCTTCAAACGGGCGTTCTCGTCCGCAAAGACCGTTGTAGCCTCCTCGAACGCAACGCCGTGCTTGCGTCTGTTCTCTGCAGCCTTCGCTTCGTCCCATGCAAACCGTATCGCATCCATAATGCTACTGTATTGCTTATGGCCTTATGCCGCAAGGATATTCTTTCCCCCTCCTCACTGTAGTATCCCGCAGAACCTCTTACTGAGGATCAAAACGACCGCCGCATCCGTCGCCCCTCTCGCAAACATATTTGAACGTTAGCACACGACCCTCCGTGCTTCAAGCCGTAATGGTTGGCGGCGCAGGAAGCAGGAAACGGAAGGTTCGCGTGGTCTGTAGCGTGAGCGCAGAAGAGATCGCCCGCACCGTCACCGCTTTGTTGCCTCAAGGCCCTTTCGTTCCCGTTCACGTTCACGTACACGTACACGACGGCCTCATCGCCTTCCCGTGTACGTGAACCGCTTCGCTGTGAACGTGTAGGGGCTTCCGTTGACTGAAAATAGCAAATACGGATTTATCAGACACGGCCGCCATGCGTTTCGCGATCACCGGTGCGTTTCCGCCCATGTGACACGGCGCACAAGTTCCGCCGTGTCCAGCTCGGCAAGGCAGCGCGCCTTGACTTGGCGCACCAGATAGCTGACCGCCGACCCGGTGCCCAGGCCCAGTTCCGCCGCGGCCGCCCGTTCTGTCAGACCGCATCGCCGAATCAGGGCCAGCGCCACGATTCCCCGGTCTCGCCCGTCGCGGCGGCGGATGCGGATGTCGGCGGGCCGCAAGCCCAGCGCGCCGCAGACTTCCCGCAGCACGCTCGCGGGCTTCTCAAAAACCCGGACATGCCGCAGCGAGGCGTCTTCCCGCCGCTCGTGCCCCCGCTCTTCGTGCCCGCGCAGAATGCGCTCCCTGAATTCCGGCGGCCCCAGCGCCAGGGGCGACTGCTCCAGCTCCTCCCTGAAAGCCTCGTCCGGCCGCCGCAGGCCATCCTCGACGTACCGGCGGTACCGGGATTCCGGCCTGCCCGCGCCCTGCGTCATCGCCAGCAGCGGCTCGCGGGCCAGCCACGCAGGCGCGACCGACAGCCCGATGTATGTCCGGTAACTGCTCCACTCATACGCCCGGAGCGCCTCCCGCCGTTCGGCGAACGGCTTGTCGCGCCAACCCCGCGTCACGACGGGGTTCAAGTGGATGTACCGGCTCAGCCGCAGCAGGTAGGCGTCGCCCGACACGACCGTCGACCCGAACCGTCCCTGCATGACGTGCCCGCCCGTTCCGTGCCGCAGGTTGTGGTAGACCGTGTATCCCGTCAGCACGCTGGACATGAACGCGCTCACGTTCGCCGCCGGCGTCTCCACCAGAAGGTGCCCGTGGTTGGGCATCCAGCAGTATCCGTAGACGCGCACGCCGAAATCTTCCGCGCTCTCCCCCAACCGTTCGGTCAGCCGTTCACGGTCCCGGTCGTCAGCGAAGATCTCCCGCCGCGCGTTCCCGCGGAACGTCACGTGGTAGATCGCGCCCTCGTACTGTATCCTCAGTTTTCTCGCCATGCCCGGCAACTTAACACAGCCCTCCGGCAACATCAACTCTATTTCTTATTTTCAGGGCTGACCCC
>JAQUEX010000046.1 GCA_028684935.1 Kiritimatiellia bacterium
CGCTCGGATTCGGCGGACACAACGGCGTGATCGCCCTCAAGGCGTACAACTAACGTGCGCCCTCAACAGGAGAGTGAACAAAAGATGAGCGAAGCGATCAAAAAGACCAAACCGGATGCCGCCGATTATCAGCCCTATGTGGGACCGGTGGAGGAGCTGTTGCCCCACCGCAAGCCCTTCCTGTTTATCGACCGGGTGCTGCACGTGGACAAAATCTTCACGATCGGCGAGATGACCTTCGGCGAGGATATGTGGTTCTTTGCGGGCCACTTCCCCAATTATCCGGTCGTGCCCGGCGTGATTCTCACGGAAACCATGGCGCAGTGCGGCGGTGCCGGACTGGTGGCCTCTGAGCAGATCCCCAGAGGCGCCGTCTTCCTGCTCGTCGGCGTGGATA
The DNA here is from genome assembly GCA_028684935.1 of Kiritimatiellia bacterium. Lineage (GTDB taxonomy): Bacteria > Verrucomicrobiota > Kiritimatiellia > RFP12 > UBA1067 > DUPH01. The sequence continues at coordinate 398 of JAQUEX010000046.1, forward strand.
ACGCCAAGTTCCGCAGGCAGGTCCGCCCGAACGACACCGTGCGCATGGAGATCGAGAACATCCGCGTCAGTTCGCGCATGGCGATTCAGCACGGCAAGGCCTTTGTCGGCGATGAGCTGGCAGCCGAGGCGGAGTTCCGCTGCGTGCTGGGCCCGTCTGCTTAACGCTCACGGGGGCCTGTCAGTTCCAACTCGGACCAGGCTCCCCAGTCGCCGCTGCTGTCGTCCTTCTCGCCGGCATCCGTGATCAGCAGCAGGCTCACGGTCTGGCCGGCCCACGGCGCCAGGCTGCCTTCCAGCGTGTACCATGCATGGGCGGCAACTTGGCGCCGTGCAATTTCATGGCGCTGTCCTTCCGCATCCTCCACCGCGATTTTAAACAGCAGGCCGTCCCCCACATCACTGTCATCTTTTTTGCCGACCGCGCAGCGGATTTGCAACGCTTCGGACGGCAGCGTCAGGCTGTAGCGCGCAAAAGTATACCCGGTGCCGCCCTTGTAAGGCGGATGCATGAAAAGCCCGCGCGGCTTGGTGTGACCGCCGCAGGTCGACGACGAAGCATAGAGCTGCGCGCCGGTCGCCCCGTCCAGTTCGCGTTCGGCCTGGCCGCGCAGCGCCATACCGCGCGCATACCAGGCGGGCAGCGGGAGCCCCTGTTGGGCCGCCGCGGCCGGTGGAGGCGGAGGCGGCGGCTCTTCAACCGTGAAATCGATCCACGCGCCTTCGCGCTCGAACCAGAGCCGAGCCCCGGGGCGCGCGTCGGCCGGAATCGTCACCGCGTGTTCGGCGGCCCCCTGGATCAGCACGCGCTCGCCCGGCTTGACGATCTCACACGCACAGGTGAGCACGGCCGCCGGCGGTGCCGCGCCGCGCCGCACGCGGTAGCTGAACGCGCCCTTGACCGGCCGAACATAGCTGAGGCCGCGCGCCGCACGCACCTCGGCGGTGCCGAGAACGCCGTTCGTCGCGTCCAGCGCCAGCGCGTCGCTGAAGGCGTACGGGAATCCCCCTTCATCACATTTGTGCATCAGGATTTCCGCCAGGCCGTTCGTCAGCGCGCGGCAGATCGCGACACCTGCGGCCGCGCCTTCGGCAAACCGCGTGAAATGGCCGCGCCCGTCGATGTAGGTGTAGGCCGGCGCGACGGCGAGGTCGGCGCGCCGGCCGTTGACCGACCCGCTGAACACGCGCACCGCGCCGTCTCCGCTGCGCCCCCAATAGCCGTTGGGCGGCAGATCGAGCGGCTGATCGGCCACGGTTACCGCCATGCGCGCCTCCGGATGGCCGTTGGCCGCCGTGACCGTGCCGTCGGCGTAGCGGGTCACCACCTGCGAGCGCGTGTAGGCGCCGTTGGCCAGCGCGGCTGACGTCTCGTGCAGCGCACCGCCCGCATCCGCGTAGCGGATCGTCTCGGCCGCGGCCTGCGTGTATCGGCTGGCCAGCGCCTGCAGCATGTAGTAGCTGCGTAGCTCGCCGTCGCGCCCGTACAGCAGGAAGCCGGAATGGCCGAACGCCACCGTGGCGGCCAAGAAACGGTCTTTCGCGACGTCCGGATCAGCCGGCGCGCTCTTGCCGGGATAGAACATGTCGAGATTGCCCATGCCGAAGTTGCAGCAGAGCGGGTGCAGACAGCGCAGGTCGAAATCGACCAGCCACGGATTTTCGTGAATGCGGTAGTTCTGGTCCTGCGCATAGTTGCCGTCGGTCAGGCCGCAGTAAGGGAAATGGTTGTTGCCCTCCGAGTAGACCGGCCCGTCCCAGGCGGCTTTTTGCAGCAGCATGATCTCGCCGTATGCGTAAAAGACTGCGGCAAAGGTGCCGGCGCCCGGGACGCGGGCGTCGTAGTCCACGCGGCTCCAGGGCGTGACCGCAGTGTGGACATCGCAGTACGCGGTGCTGAAACCGAACTTCTTCTCAATAATCGGCGCAAGGCGTTCGCAGAACTCGACGGCGCGGGCGGGCTTGGGCGCGTAGCAGCGCTCCCACGCGTGCTGCAATTGATTCTCGCGCGTACGCGAAATCAGATCGATGTGCCAGAAGCCGTTGACCGGCGCGAAATCGGTGAAGTTGTTGTAGGGACCGTAAACAAAGCCCAGTTCGTCCTGCATGATGCGGGCGTAGTCATACTGGCCTTGGTCGCCGCCTTTTTTGGGCGCGGGGTCGGTGCGGAAGGTAAAACTCTCGTTGCCGTCGCGCCAGCCGGTTTCGTGATCCGTGACCACGAGTTGCGTCATGCCCCAGCGATGCACCGCGCGCCAATAGGTCGCGTCGCGCGCGCGGTCGCTCGCCCCGTGCGCGCGCCAGACCCGCGTGCCGGTGACGCCCTTCCAAGGCGAGGGCGGGTTCGGAATGTTGGGCAGCACGTCGTCAAAACGCGGCGAGAGCGTCAGCACGAAACGCTCAAAGCACGGGTTGCGCCGGCCGTCGGTCTTCGGCGCATAGCGCGTGCCGCCGTTGCTGGCGAGCGAACCGTCAAAGCGCACGTTTTCGGCAAACGGCGTGGAGGCGTTTGACTGCGTCCAGTCGATGTGCGCCAGATAAAAGAGCGGTGCGTCGGGGCTGCCCGACACGATCACCGTCGGCCGCGCCAGACCGTCGGCATAGCCGTAGGTGTAGTAGGGCAGCGTGGCGAGGCGCGGATTGACAAAGCCGCGCGTGGCGCCGAAGCGCACCTCGCCGATCTCGCCCTGGCCGGCTTGGATGTCCATCACCAGCGACTTGCCCGAGAGATGAAAGCGGAGTTGCGCCTCGACGCTGCGTCCGCCCTGCGTCAGCCGTCCCGCGTAGGTGACGCTCTTGCCGTCGGTCGTGACCGTCACCGTCTCGCTCTCGGCGCGCGCCAGCGCACCGGTCGGCGTGGACGGCGCGAAGTACAGGCCGCCGCCCAGCCCGACACTCGTCCAGGCCCCGCCGTCGGCCCAGCGCACGGCCAGCTCGTCCCACGCGCCGAGCTGAGCGGGCAGACGGAATTCAAGGCGTCCGTCCTCGCCCTCGCGCACCAGATAGTAACGGCCCGACTCGCCGCGGCCGACACGGGTCACGGACGGCGCGGAGTCGCGCGGCACGATGGTCAGCGGCGTGTTGGGAAAAGGCAGAACTGCGGCGCCGGTGTTCGCGCCCGGGCCGCACGCCGGGAAGACCCGCACGCCGCGCTGCGGTCGCGGGGCGAAGGCGAGCGGCTCAAACCGTTCGGTGAAGACTGCCAGACTGTTGAAGAAGATCACCCGTTCTTCGGTGTTGCGACCGTTGGTGACGTCGATCGCCGTCAACGCGGCCCCTCCGGCGACGCGCGCGATCTGCCCCGGCTCGAGCCGGCGGTGGCAGAGGAACCACTCTTTGAAATGTACGCGGGCCAACGGCACCGAGAAACGCACGCCGGCGCTGTCGGTGAAATGCAGCGTGACCGACACCGGCGGCGTGCCGGGATCGGCCGCGTAGCTGTGGTTGTTGCCGTAGATCCAGCAGGTCACGGCGTCAAACGCGCCGGTCACCGCCACCGGTGCCGGCGGCAGCAGGGTAATGCGCGGCTGGGGGCCGGTCGCGCGGTAGGCGAGCTTGGCGACGCCGTCGCCGAAGAGCAGAACATCGTCTGACCGTTCGAAGCGCGCTTCGGCGTCGTTCGTTTCGACACGCCATCCGGTCACCCCGTTGAACGGGATCAACGCCGGATGGTCATCCTGCAGGCGTCCAGCCCGCACCCGCTCGTACGGAGGCTGCCCCGCGCCTTGGGCACACATCACCCCTGTGAGAAGTACAATTCCGATCCATCTGCTCACGTCATTCCCCCCCGCTTGCCGAATTCCATTTTTTTCGCTGGATACAGTCTATGCGTTCATCGCCCCGCTGACAACGTCGAGCTTGAGGTTCGCGCAGCTCCCGCGCGTAACCTCCACGCTCTGGTTAGCTTATCTCGCTATGGACCGGTTTCGGTGCCTAAGCCAAGATCCCAAGTGATGTCGCACTTTTGGCAATGCGCCTGCCACATATCCAATTTGTTGTTCTGTGTGGTTTGTGTTCGTCCACCACAATCAGGGCACCTCACGTTATACAGCATGACGAATCCACCAATCAGACCCGTTGAAACAAGAATCATGAATGATATCAGCATCAAGTCACTAATTTGGTCGTTCTTGCCGTCAAGACAGAAGGACAACCCAATCGCAAAAACTCCGAGAAGAGCAACTGTAAAGATGAAGGTTATCATCCTCCTGCTCATGCTCGGATGCTTTTTCGTCATGTTCATTCTCCTCACCGCCTTGTTGGCGGTCATGGTTGCCTTTCGGTGTCGGGGTCGGCATCGGTATCGGGATCGATTGGGTTTGTCCGGTACGCTTCCGTTTCTTTTCCGTTGACTTCCGCAATGTTCAGGGGAATCGCTTGCGACGCACGAAGCAGTTGGTCCTTCGCGTTGCGGTGTCCGGCCAACGCCTCACAGAACCGATACACCTATCCGACGCACTCGATGGCGGCGCGATAGACGTCCAGTTTCTCGTGTCCAAATGCCATGCCGATTTCCTTTCGACTCCGATACCGACACCGCCCCCGATCTTCTGCCGTTCTGTTCTCTTTCTCCGCTTCGGCTCACTGCTACACCTCAAATAACGGGCGCTCTCGGTATGCGCCTCGCAATGATCATGTGTACTGTAGCACCCGAAATGTCGCCTTAGCAAGGCCGATCCGCCGTTTTCCGTCGACTGCCGGACAGAATACCTGTCCCTCCGCATCGTTCACGTTCACGTACCCGTACCCGTACACGACGGCCTCACCGCCTTCCCGCCGTTCACGTGAACGGGCACCGCTTCGCTGTGAACGTGTACGGCCTCACCAAAGTTGAATCGCACCCGTTTCTGCTTGCCGCAGCTCCCGTGCATCGGTAAAGTTTATGCGTGATGCCTGCCCACCTCTACATCCATGTCCCGTTCTGTGACGGCAAATGCCACTACTGCGGTTTTTTTTCAGTCGTGGCGGCACCGAGCGTGATCGACCTTTACAGCATGCTGCCGGCGCGTGAATACGACTGCCGGCGCGCCCTGCTGCCCGAGATTGACAACGGACCGCTGAGCACGCTCTACATGGGCGGGGGCACGCCGGCCATGCTGGGCTGCGAGGGGCTGAAACGGCTGGCCGACGCATTGGCCGCACGGTTGCCGCTCGGCACCGTCGAGGAATGGACCGTGGAACTCAACCCCGCCTCGGCCTCGGACAGCATCCTCAAAGCCTTGGCTGCCATCGGCGTGAACCGCATCAGCATCGGCGTGCAGAGCTTTGACGACGCCACACTGGCCCGCATGGGCCGTCGGCATGATGCCCAGGCGGCCTGCGCGGCGGTGAAACGGGCGCAGGACGCAGGGTTTGAGAACACGGGCATCGACTTGATCGCCGGACTGCCGGGGGTGTCGCCCGCGCTTTGGCAGGAGACGCTCGAACGTGCGATGTCGCTCTCGCTCAAGCATCTTTCGATTTACGCGCTGACCTTGGAGCCCGGCACGCCGCTGGCCGTGCAGGTCGCCGCAGGTCTCGAGCTGCCGGATGACGAGGCGCAGCTCGCCGCGCTCACCCAGGCCGAGGGCGCGCTGGCGCAAACCGGCTTCACGCGGTATGAGATCTCAAACTACGCGCTCCCCGGCTTTGAATGCCGCCACAATCTGGCGGTGTGGCGCGGCCACGACTACCTGGGCCTCGGCCCGGCGGCGGCCTCGCGCATCGGCCGCTCGCGCTGGACCAACAGTGAAGACCTTGAGGAGTATATCAACGCCCTGAGCCGCGACAGCGTGCCCCCCGGCGAACGCGACACGCTCGGCGCGGCGGAGGACGCGGCGGAGCGGGCGCTCTTCGCCCTGCGCCTGCACGAAGGGGTAGACCCGGCGGCCGACGCGCTGCGCTTTCCGGCGTTGGGCCCGCAGGCGGAGCTTTGGGAGCGCCGCCTTGACGAGCTGGCCGCGCAGGGGATCACCGAGCGCGGCGGACGGCGCTGGCGGTTGACGGCGCGCGGGCGCGAGGTGTGTGACGCGGTCCTGCGTGAACTGGTCTGACCTACGGGAAAGGAACGGCCGCTTTGATCATCCAGACACCCGCGATCGCGCTGCATATCCGCCCTTGGTCGCAGACGTCCCACATGGTGACCTGGATCACGCCGGGCCACGGACGGATTGTGACGGCGGTGAAGGGGGCCTGCCGCCCCAAGAGCGCGTTCTTGGGGCAGTACGACCTCTTTTACACCTGCGACCTGCTCTTCTACCGGCGCGAGCATGACGGCGTGCACGCGATTCGGGCGTGTTCCCCGATCGACCTGCGCGAGCCGCTGCGCAGCCGCTGGCGGCACGCCGTGGCGGCCGGCTACCTCTGTGACCTCACGGCGCGTGTCGTGCCCGGCCAACAGGAGTCCGCCGCCCTGTTCAGCTTGCTGAGCCAGACGCTCGACCGGTTGGCCCACGGCTCTGAGACCGACGACCTGCGCGGCCTGCTGCTCTGGCATGAAGCCCACCTGTTGCGGCTGCTGGGGCTGCTGCCCGACCTTGCAGCCTGTCCGCTCTGCCATCCGCCTGAGCGCGTCTGGTTGCGCTTCTCTCTGCCCTCCGGCCGTCTGAGCTGCCCGCATCTGGCCAAGAGCCAGCCCGGCGAAGCCGCCGTGTCGTTGCACCGCGAGGTGCGCGATCTCTTTCTTAACCTGTCGGAAGCCCCCTGTTATGAAGCGGGGGCCCAAGCGGCTGAGCTCCAAAAAAAAGCGGCAGGCGCGAATCTTCTCCTTGGCTTATCCCGATTTCTTGGTATGTTTATGGTGTTTCATCTCGAAGTGCCCTCGGCTGTCCGTCGTGTCGCTTGGGAGATGTTGGACACAACCCCTACGCAGAAACCTGCGTGATAGGAGACCAAGATACCATGAAGTGCGCCCCCTTGTTCAGCCTGACCCTGGCTTCCACGCTGGTGGTCGCAACCGGCTGCAAAAAAGAATCTGAGGTCGCGAAGGCCGCCGACACCCCCGCGGCGCCCGTCGCCGTGACCGCCGAGCCCGCCGCAGACCCGAACGAAGTCGTTGCTTCCGTGAACGATACAAAATATCTGCGCAAAGACATGGCCGCGGTGGTTGACGCGTTGATCAAGGCGCAAAACGTACCGGCCGAGCAGATGGCGGAGGCCAGAAAATATTTCGAGCAGCGCGCGGCATACAGTTTCATCATGAAAACGCTGCTTCTCGGCGAGGCCAAAAAGCAGGCGGTCGCCGTGACCGACGAGGACCGCAAGGCCCAGCTCGCCAAGATGGAAGAGGCGCTGAAACCCCAGAACAAGACGCCCGATCAGTATTTCAAGGAGTCGCCGCTGGGCGAGGAGGCCGCGCGCGCCGAGTTTGAGGACGGCATGGTGATCGACAAGCTTATCCAGAAGAACGTGCTGGCCGACATCAAGATCGACGACGCGGACATCAAAAAAGCGATCGCCGATGTCGAGAAGAGCAATGCCGAGATTGCCGAGAAGAACAAAGGCCTCGAAGCGGATAAGACTGCGAAAAAGGCCAAGATTGAGAACATCAAGAAGCAGCTCGACGGCGGCGCGGATTTCGCGGAGCTGGCCAAGGCGAATTCTGACTGCCCCAGCGGCCAGAAAGGCGGCGACCTCGGCGAGTTCACGCGCGGTCAGATGGTCAAGCCCTTTGAAGAGGCCGCCTTCACGCAGGAGATCGGCAAGATCGGCGGCATCGTCGAAACGCAGTTCGGCTACCACCTGATCAAAGTCACGGCCAAATCGCCGGCGACCGAAGCCAAGGGTGACACGCCGGCGAAGCCCGAGGCCGTCACGGCGTCGCACATCCTGGTAAAGATCGATCAGGCGCAGCAGCCGCAGCCGGTGCCCACCGCCGAGCAGGTCACCGAGCAGCTCAAGCAGGGCAAGTCACGCGAAGCGGTCCAGAAATACATCGAGGGCCTGAAGGCCGCCGCGAAGATCGAAACGGTCTTCAAAGAGATGCAGCTCTAAGCAGCCGCGCGCAGGTTTGAACAAACAAAAGGAACGCTGAGTCCTCAGCGTTCCTTTTGTTTTGTCCAAACACGGCCCTTTTAAAAACAGAGCGGCGCGGACCGAAGCCCGCGCCGCCGCGTTGCGACACCCCGTTGCGGGATGCGCGAAAGCGCCGCGCTTATTTGCCCCAGGGCTTGCCCGGCAGCGGCGCCTGATCGTCGCCGTACTCCGGCATCGCCACATCGCCCGCCTCGAACTCCTGCCAAGTCGGCTTGCAGACGAGGTTGTAATAAGGCGAGTTCTGGTTCTCGATGACATCCGACATGCGGACCGTCTGGCCGGTGTAGGCCGATATGCGCCCGATGATCGCGCAGGCCGTGCCCATCGCGATGCTTTCGCCCTCGTTCATGAGCGGGATCTGCCCGAGGATGCCGCGCAGCAGGTTCTCGTGCTCGATCACGTACGGGTTGCCGTCCTTGATCGCGTAGGTGTTGCCGTTCAGCGTGTAGGTGTCGCCTTCAAGCTTCAGCGCCTCGCCGCCGACCTTCTGGATTTTGCCGCCGCCCGAGATCTCGAACTGCTCCGTGCGGAAACGCTCGCCCACGAACCCGCTGGTCCCGCCGATCTGGCGGCACTGGCTGTGGATGTGGATGCCGTCGCCGTAGTCGAAGTCCACGCCGAAAAAGTCGTACTGGTTACCCGAAACGCGGCGCGCGCGCCCGCCGAAGGCGCCGGCCGTGCGCGGGTAGCGCCCGATGAACCAGTTCGCGACATCCAGGTTATGGACGTGCTGCTCGACGATGTGGTCGCCGGACATTTCCGTCCAGTTCACCCAGTTGCTGCACAGGTAGGCATCGTTCTTCATACCCTCTTTGCGCGCGCGCACCCACGGCACCGTGCCGTTCCAGTAGACCGCGCCGCCCAGCACCTGCCCGACCTTGCCCTGCTGCAACGCCAAGGCCTGCAGCAGATAGCCTTTCTGATGGCGGCGCTGCGAGCCAGCCACCAACGCGAGGTTTTTCTCTTTGGCCAGTTTGGCAGCCGCCAGGAACTGGCGCAGGCCCGGCCCGTCGACCGCCACCGGCTTCTCGGCGAAGACGTGCTTGCCGGCCTTGATCGCCGCCTCGACGTGAACCGGTCGGAAATTCGGCGGCGTGGCCGTCACGATGATCTCGCAGTCCGAGGCCACGACCTTCTTGTAGCTGTTCGCATCCCAAAAGGCGTTCTTCTCGTCACAGCCAAACTTCTTCGCGGCACCTTTGGCGCGGTCTTCGAAGAAGTCGCACACGGCCACCAGCTTGACCTGATGGCCGAGGTTCTTGGCGGCCTCAATGATCTGCGCCATCGCGCCCGAACAGCGCCCGCCCGCGCCGATCATGCCGACCTTGAACACGCGCGGCGCATTCTGCGCCATGGAAACGGTCGGAGCCGCCGCCATCATCGCCGCAAACACACTGGACCCCTTGATGAACTCTCTACGGTTTTGCATCTCTTCTCCCTTACGATACTTGCACCCATGCACGAGCCCACTCATGCAATAATGAACGAATGAACTTCCTTACGCCATCGCCCACTGCTCGCGCAGCATCGTGGCCATATTGCGGATCAGCCGGATCTTCTCCTCCTGAGGCAGCCCCTTCTTGGGGTCCTCAGGGTTCTTGGGCCAGCCGCCCTCGAAGCTGACCGCGCCACGGTAGCCGATGAGCTTAAGGCCCTTGAAGCCGTCCACATAGTTGTCGGCATCGCGGTGCACGCCGGGGATAATACGCTCTTTCAACCCGGCGATGTGCACGTGCGTCAACAGCTTGCCGCCGCAGATAAAGGCACCCATAAAGCTGGTCTCCTCCAACCCCATGTGCCAGAAATCGCCCATGACCGTCGCGCCCGGCCCGATGTCCGCCGCGATACGCGCGCCGTCCGCCACCTGCCGCAGGAAGGGCGTCTCGTTGCGCCGCAACGGCTCCAGCACGATCGACGTGCCATGCTTGTGCGCATGCTCCGCCAGGCGCTTGCCGGTGTTCTCGACAAAGTCCTTGCGCAACTCCTTGGCGCTCAACCGGCCCGGCTCGCTCAGCTTGCCGCGCGCCGGGCAGATGATCAGGCCCACCGACTTCATCTTGCCGAGCGCCTCGAGCACCGGCAGGAACTTCTGCACCTCGGCCTCGCGCTTCTCAGGCTCCGCGTACGAGAAATCACTCGGCCCGCACGCCGTGGCGAGGAACAGCTTTCGCCCCTTCATCGCCTCGATCATCGCGTCGCAGTTTTTGATGGGCCAGTCGCCCGAAGGGATCTCGACCGCCGTAAAGCCGTTGGCCTCGAGAAAATCCAGTTTTTCTTTGATCTCGCCGCCCGGGATCGCCCCCCACTGCAGGCACAGATTCAATTCGGCCGGCTTCTCCGGCGGCGTCAACTTCGGCATGCCGTTCCCTCCGCCTGCTTGATCCGCAGCGGCGCGCGGCGCGCCGCAGACGGTGGCGACCCCAGCCACAGCCGAAGCCGTAAGAAAATCACGTCTTTTCATCAACTCCATCCTCCTGTTTAACCCTCTCCCCAAAGGTCATATCGTCACTTACAGTACCACGGAGAAGGTTGCCCGGTCAAGGCCTCGACAACGTGATAGCCAATGTGATAGCCAATGCCCCACCGTTTTGTTAGTCTTCGCTGTGTCGGGTGAAACGATGCGGCATGGCGCCGCACGAGGCACCCGCCTGGCACTCGCCGGGAACACGCCGTTACCGACCTTGGAGAGATGCATGCAGATCACGCGAAACGCAGACCGGGCCGCACGCTGGATGGCGGCCGTCATGTGCGCCGCCGCCGCCCTGCCGGGCAGGGGCGAGCCGACCGGGCTCAACTGGCGCATGGACACCTACGAGCCGGTGCCCCCGCGCCTGGCCGACCCGTTGGACGGCGCCACACTGACCGTCTCCGGCCAATGGAGCGACCGCGGCCCGCACTTCGTGACCGACGGCAAGGTCGAGGCGAACAACCATTGGGCCTGCGAGCAGCTCCCGGCCGTGCTGACCGTTGCGCTGCGCGAGCCCGCCACACTGCAGGCGGCCCGCATCTGGTTCTACTTCGGCGAGCCGCGCGTCTATGCGTTTTTCATCGAGGCCTCGACGGACGGCAAGACGTGGACCCGCGTGGCGGACTGGACCCGGAATGACCGCCCGGCCACCGCCGAAGGCTTTGTCGTGCCGTTCGCGCAGCCGGTCGAGGCGCGCGCGCTGCGGGTCACGATCACCGACAGCAGCGTGCGCGGCGCCGGCGGGCACATCGTCGAGTTTCAGGTCACGCCGACCGACTTCGCGCCGGGCCTGCGCGGCCGTTGCGCGCCGCTCGACCGCATCACCGCCACCAACGCCGAGGGCGACGAGACGCAGCGCTGCTGGCGCGCCGCCGCCTGGCGCAACGAACGGGTCCACGGCCAGTTCGTCGTCTGGTCCTCCGACCCGGTGCCGCAACTGCGCCTGAACTGCTCAGCGCTGCGCAGCGAGCGCGGCGCTGAGATCCCGGCCGCCGCGGCCGTGCCGCGTTTTGTGCGTTACGTGCTGGCTGACAAGCAGCCGGTCGGCGACATTCTCGACACCGCCGAACGGCTCGATCTGCAGGCCGGCGGCTTCAGACCGGTCTGGCTGACCGTAACGGTCCCGCCGCGCGCCAAGCCCGGCCTCTACCGCGGCACCCTGACCGTCACCGGCGAAGGCGGACGCGCGCTCGCCTTCCCGCTGGAACTCACCGTCCTCGCGGCCCGGCTGCCCGACCCGGAGGAGTGGGCCTTCTTCCTTGACCTGTGGCAGCATCCTTGGGCCGTCGCGCGCTACCATGGCGTGAAGCCCTTCTCGCCGGAGCACTACCGCGTGCTGGAGCCCATCTACCGCGAACTGGCCGGCGCGGGACAGAAAGCGCTGACCGTGACCATCACCGACCTGCCGTGGAACCATCAGAATTTCGACGCCTACCACACGATGATCCCGCGCGTGAAACATCCCGACGGCACGTGGTCGTTCGACTACGCGCTCTTCGACACGTATGTCGCCTTCGGCCGGCGCTGCGGCATCGGCCCGCAGATCCACTGCTACACCATGGCGACATGGGGCAACCGCGTATCTTACACCGACGGGGCGACCGGCGACACCGTGCGCCCGGTCCTGAAGCCCGGAACGCCGGAGCACGAGGCCTACTGGGGGCCGTTCCTGAAGGATTTCCAGCGCCACCTTGCGCGCAAAGGCTGGGCGGACGACACCTATATCGCCATGGACGAACGCGGCGCGGACGACACGCGCGCCACCGCCGACTGCGTCAAGAAATACGCGCCCCGCCTGAAGGTCGCGATGCCCGGCAACCACCCGCCCAGCCATTTCAAGGGGATCGACCTCGCCAACTACTGCCAGTTCATCAGCCACGTCGACCCAGCCTTCCTGCAAGAGGCCGCGCAACGCCGCGCGCAAGGCAAGACCACCACGTTCTACGTCTGCTGCGGCCCCCGCCGGCCGAACACCTTCACGGCCAGTCCGGCCGCCGAACCGGTTTGGCTCGGACTCTACGCCGCCGCCAACGGGCTCGACGGGTTCCTGCGCTGGGCCTTCGTCAACTGGCCGCGCGACCCGCTCTACGACGCCAGCTTCGGCCCCTGGCCGGCCGGCGACACCTTCCTGCTTTATCCGGGACCGCGTGCGTCGGTGCGCTGGGAACTGCTGCGCGACGGCATCGAGGAGGCTGAGAAAATCCGTGCGCTCCGCGCCAAGGGCGATCTTGATTCCGACTTGCGTGACGCTCTCACCGAGTTCGATTTCAAACGCGCCGAAAAGATGGACGACGCGACGCTGGCCACTTGGGTTCAGCGCGTCCGGATTGCCATTGAAGCAGCGACCGCAGAGTGAAGCATCATTGGACCTTGATCATAACCCCCTGCCGCAACGACGGCAGATTGGTGACCACGCCGCGCCAGTCGGTCGCGAAGCGCACTTCGTCAAACTCCCAGCCGTTAAGGTCAGGGATATTGCCGGAACGATACGCGAGCTGGCTGAAACTGAAGTCGCCTGTCACTGTCGCGCGGCATACCGTCCATGCCTGGTTGTCGCCGTGATCCGGATTGGGGTCAAGCCAGACGGTGGCCGTGTCGTTCGCCGTGTGGTTGAACGTGATCTTGGCCACCATCAGGCGCGTGGCGGTATTGACGCTCACATAGGTCGTGTTGTTTGTCTGTTTGAGATCAGCCGTGCCAAAAACCCCGCCGATACTGTAGGCCCATTGCCCCCAGCCGTTGCCCATACCGAGCGCGCCTAAGGCACTTAAGCCCGGACGGGTAAGTTGCACGAACGCCTCCATGCCGTCCGGCGGCGTGCCGTCTTTTGCTTCCGTCGCGGTAGTTGATCCATTGACGGAACGCACCAGCGCACCAAAATAGAGCACCCGGCTGACCTCACCGCCGCCGACCAATCCCGACACGCTGTCGTAGAGACCGGCTTCGTCCCAAACGCTGCCTGCGGACGGATTCAGCGGCAGAATGTCCGAGCCGCTTTCGCCGCTTCCCGGCGTCACGCGCTTGCCGCGGGAGACCGGCATCGCCACCCCGTTGGCCATCGTGTAAGAAAGGCCCTCGCGGTCATAAAAGGTATTCACATAGGTGGAGAACCAACTCTGCCCGTCATACCAGAACGCCACGTTGTCCGGGACGCCCGGCGCCACGCTGTCCCAGTCCGTGCCGAAACGGACCTCGTCGAAATCCACGCCGTTGATCACGGGAATATTGCCGGCCCGGTAGGCCAGACGGTTGAAACTCAGATCGCCGTTCGCCGTGCCGATATAGCGCCGCACATCGTCGGCTTGGCTGTCGCCCTGTGCAGGATCGGGATCCATCCAGACGGAGATGTCATCGGCGGCATCCGCATGGAACGCGATGCGGGCCACCAGCAGACGCACGTTACGGTCGACACTGATGTAAGACGTGCCACCCGACGCCTCCCTTAAATCTTGCTTGCCAGTCACCGTGCCGTAAATGCTGTAGGCGTGCGCCCCCCACTCATTACCCATACCCAAGATTTCGGTACCCGTTCCCCGCCACAGGCCCAAACCGAAGTAGCGTCCATAGGGCAACTCTCCCGTTTTTCGCTCCGATGTGCCGTCGCTGGCGGCATGCGCCCTCACCAGCACACTGACGTACAGGACGCCCTCGACGCCGCCTCCGCCGACCGTTCCGGACGCGGCATCATAAAGTCCCGCGAGATCCCAGGCGCTGCCGGCGGACGGGCTCAGGTCGAATGCGTCACTCCCCGCATCGCCCGTACCGTCGTGAACCCGCTTGCCGCCGCTGACCGGCATGGTACGCAGTCCGCCCCTATAGGTGTAGTGAAGGCCCTTTGGCTCATACGTCATGTTACCATAAGAGCCGCCGATCTCCTGCCCGTCGTAATACAGCAGCCCGGCCTCACCGCCTCCAACCATCGCCAAACACACGGCTCCCGCCGCACACCAATATTTCATGCTCATGCGCTGTCTCCTGCCTGATCACGCCTAACAATGGATCTTCGAATCCCATCAGGTTCTCTCTACGGGAAAGCATAGGCATTCCGAGAACCGACGGTCAATGATAAACACTAGCATCCCATAGGATTGGCCGGCAACACCGGCCCCCTTGATTTGCACTTATTATGCGGGGGGGCGAAAACCGTCAACCCCTAAATTTTATCAAAAAAGTGTCGGCTTCGGAGGCGATCGCCTGTAGCCTACAGGCGCATGAAAAAACTAATTCCCCAATTGCTTGGGTTCACGCTTCCGAAACCGACAAAAACTGTGTACACCGTGCTGCGGCAGCTCGTCCAATGGATTCCTCCCGGGATGATCCAGCGGCTCGCCGACGAGCACAAGCTCGACATCCGCAAGTGGTCGGCCGTGAGCCACGTTGTCGCGCTGATGTACGGGCAGCTCGCGGGCTGGAAGCTGAGCTTCTCGCGCCTCGCAGGCGTCGCGCGCGCGGCGGTGTGGGTCAAGCGAGACCTGGTCGCGATCCTCAAAACCTATGGGACAGCACCGCAGCCGGAACCGGGTGAATCCCACGGCCCCCCCCGCCTTTGCAGGTCTTTTTCGACTTCTGGCGGCTCGACTATGGGACAGTAGGGCCGTAAAAAACCCTGCAAAAACGCGAAAAGGCTGGCACCGCCGGGAAAACCTCAAACCTCAAAAAAGACATCGTGATGTTGGTGCCCATCGTCTCGATGCTGGTGGGCTTGATCCGCAGCACCTCCGCTGATCGTGTTTATGTGGAGCCGGCCGAATATGAGGCCGACAATCGGCGACGCGCAGATTAAGATTACGATTACGATTACGAGAAGGTCTCCCCAACAGAACAGAACTGCCATGCGCCCGGGCGCAACAGACAGGGGATTGTTGATTGCCAAAAACCGTCGGAATTCCGTATACTGGCGCGACTTATTACCGTTCAAGACGTTTGGAGAGCAACCATGGCCTACGACAAGATCACCCTGCCCGCTTTCGGCGAAAAAATCACCCTGTCCGGCGACGGCACCCTGAAGGTGCCGGACCGTCCGATCGTCCCCTTCATCGAAGGCGACGGCACCGGCCCCGATATCACGCGCGCCGCGATGATCGCGTGGGACGCCGCCGTGGCCGCCGCGTACGGCGACCGCCGCAAGATCGCCTGGATGGAGGTCTACGCCGGCGAGAAGGCCAATGCCGTCTACGGCGACGGCACCTGGCTGCCGGCCGAGACGCTGGCGGCCTGCCGCGACTATTTGGTTTCGATCAAAGGTCCGCTGACCACGCCGGTCGGCGGCGGCATCCGCTCGCTCAACGTGGCCCTGCGCCAGGAACTCGACCTCTACGTCTGCCTGCGCCCGGTGCGCTGGTTTCAGGGCGTGCCCTCGCCGGTGAAGCATCCCGAGCTGACCGACATGGTGATCTTCCGCGAGAACACCGAAGACATCTATGCCGGCATCGAGTGGCTGGCCCGGACTGAGGACGCCCGCAAGGTCATCGCCTTCCTGCAGAACGAGATGGGCGTAACTAAGATCCGTTTCCCCGAATCGTCGTCGATCGGCATCAAGCCGGTCTCGGTCGAAGGCACCCAGCGCCTGGTCAAGGCCGCGCTCGACTATGCCATCGCCAACGACCGCGCCTCGGTGACCCTGGTCCACAAGGGCAACATCATGAAGTTCACCGAGGGCGGCTTCCGCGACTGGGGCTACCAGCTCGCCCGCGAGGCGTACGGCGCCGCGCTCATCGGCGACGGCCCCTGGTGCACGTTCAAGAACCCCAAGACCGGCCGCGAGATCATCGTGAAAGACTGCATCGCCGACGCCTTCCTGCAGCAGCTCCTCACCCGCCCCGCAGAATACGATGTGATCGCCACCCTCAACCTCAACGGCGATTACATTTCAGACGCCCTCGCGGCCTGCGTCGGCGGCATCGGCATCGCGCCCGGCGGCAACATCAACTACACCACCGGCGTGGCGGTCTTCGAGGCGACCCACGGCACGGCCCCCAAATACGCCAATCTGGACAAGGTCAACCCCGGCTCGCTCATCCTCTCCGGCGAGATGATGCTGCGCTACATGGGCTGGACCGAAGCCGCCGACCGGCTGATCGCGGCCATGGACACCGTGATCGCGGCCAAAACCGTGACCTACGATTTCGCGCGCCTGATGGAGGGTGCCACCGAAGTCTCGTGCAGCGCGTTCGGCAAAGCCCTTGCCGACGCGATGAGCTGAGCAACATCGGCCATTGGCAAGCAAGGAGCCACCTCATGCAAAACGATTTCGACAGAGAAAAGCATGTATACCGCAATAGTGAGTTCGCCGAAATTCTGAAGGATGCTGTGCGTTTTTTTCACGGAACGCCCGTTTTCGCGATTCCTCCTCCCCAAACGTTTGTTGGTGCGGGTGTATATGCGCTTTACTACCTTGGCAAGTCTGGAATCTATTCAAAATTCGGAAACGAAATCAACCGTACCGCTTACAATGTTCCCATCTACGTGGGGAAAGCCGTCCCTGATGGATGGCGACAGAGCCGGAACACAAGTGCTACAGATGGAAAGAACAAATTGTTTTCGCGTATCAAAGAACATGCCAGAAGCATTCAAGCTGTTCGCAGCTTATCCGTGAACGAATTCCATTGCCGCTTCATGATTTTTGAGGGAGAAGCGCAGAACATGATTGCAGCTGTCGAGGCAGCTTTGATTGCAGAAAAAACTCCCCTGTGGAACAGCGTGGTTGACGGTTTTGGGAATCATGCGCCCGGCGTTAAACGGAAAGATGGGCGTTTGCCGGCATGGGACACTTTGCATCCAGGGCGAGGCTGGACTGCACAAATGGTTGGTGAACGTCCGGAAACCAAGGACATTCTACGCAGAGTTAAGGATTACATGGTCGGTTTACGCATATGACCGCAGTGGAATTATTCAGTGGATGTGGCGGTCTTGCAAAAGGGTTGGAAAACGCCGGATTCCAACATTTGGCATTCGTCGAGTTCAACAAATGGGCGTGTTCAAGTTTGCGCCTCAACTTCCCCGGCGAACTCGTCCACGAGACAGATATTCGACAATTCAATTTTTCTGTTTTTCCAAGCATTGATCTAGTAGCCGGAGGCCCGCCATGCCAGCCGTTTTCGCTTGGCGGACTTGCAAAGGCGTATAACGACCAGAGAGACATGTTTCCTCAGGCTGCGCGGGCGATTTGTGAATTACGTCCCAAAGCTTTCCTTTTTGAGAATGTTAAAGGATTGCTTCGTCAAAGCTTCTCGTCTTATTTCAACTATATACTGGACAGGTTGACTTTCCCTGACGTTCTGAAACTCGATCACGAGACATGGCAAGCCCATGCCGACCGGCTGCACAGACTGTCATACAGCACTTGGAACGGATTAAAATACCGAGTGAATTTCAAACTCTTGAACGCCGCCGATTTCGGTGTCCCGCAAATTCGGGAGCGTGTTTTTATTGTCGGAATTCGATCGGATATCCGAGGCGAATGGACATGGCCGACACCAACCGTGCCAAAAAATTCACGCCGTAGTGTTGGTTCTGTTATTCGGATGCTACCGGACCCACAAAGCGACCACCGTATTGCCGATCATATTTTCATCGGTGGAGCAAGAACCTATCCTGGACACACGGGCAGTGACATTGACTTCCCAAGCAAAACAATCAAAGCCGGAGCACACGGTGTACCCGGTGGTGAAAATATGATTCGGTTTAACGATGGGACCGTCCGCTATATGACCATCCATGAGGCAAAACTTATTCAAACGTTTCCGCCCGATTACAAGATCGCAGGATCATGGGGCGAAGCCTTACGTCAGATCGGTAACGCCGTTCCTGTGAAACTTGCAACCGTCCTAGGAAAGCGGTTGGCCGCAGTCGTAAATTCTTCGAACAGGATTCCTCCGCATGCCCACACGATCAATTTTACGCAGCAGGAAAGAGCAAACCGACAATTGCTTTTTGATTTTCCCTGCGAATCGCAATCTCTCTATCTTATCCATGCTTCGCCAGTCACACTATTAGGAACTTATCGCAAAAAATGCTGCGAGTGGATCGTCTCTAAGAAGCTATACAATTATCCCGTCACTGATGAAGAGATTGAAAATCATTCTGAATTGCTTTCCGTCAGACGACTGATTCTGATGCGAAAAAACGACAAGCCTCTTTACTTCGCCATAAGAGGATATTCCATTGTAACAAAAGGGACTCTGGAAAAATTCGGGTACCCTGGCAATAAAAAACACGCTGCAAAGACCCAATATCTCCTGTACAAACTTCAACCGATTTCGGATACGCCGCCGGTGATTAATCCCGCCGAGTCCAGGTTGCTTCTCGGAAAAGGTGTTGAGCGCAGATGACCATCTGGACGTCCTGTAATCCTGCATTGCCCGCCCATAACCTTTCGTGTATCTTGTCACCATGATCATCCGTACCAAAGCATACCCGAGGGCTGCGCTCATCGGGAATCCTTCCGACGGTTATTTCGGGAAAACCATCGCCTTCACCTTCTCGAATTTCTCCGCGCGCGTCACATTGTACGAGTCGCCTGAACTCGAGATCGTGCCCTGCCGCCGCGACGGCTCGGTCTTCGACAGCATCCAGGCGCTGTACGACGACGTGCGGCTCTTCGGCTATTATGGCGGCATCCGCCTGCTCAAGT
>JAQUEX010000047.1 GCA_028684935.1 Kiritimatiellia bacterium
ATCGGGATCGCTATCGGGATCGAACATCTTTCGACCCCATCGCGAGAGGAGCCGCGCGGGACGGCTCAAAATGGACGATCCCGCTCGCGATAGCGATTTGGATGAGAGCAAGCTCCGGCCAGTCGCGGGACCGTACACGGTCACGGGAAGACGATGAGGCCGTCGTGTACGTGAACGGGTACGGGGACGAGGGGCCACAAAAACCATGCCGCAGTGCCGACTGCATGGCACTCACTGGGTGCATGTCACACCCGCAGTTCTGACGTTATGAGCCAAATTTAAGACGCGTCGGCCCTGAGCCGGCGTGTCCCCGGCGTTGACGGCGTGCATGGGAAAACGTATGATGACCACCTTTACAGATTGGAAGGTTAACCCGTCCAAGCGTGCGGGTGCGTGCGAGCGTGCATGGAGCGTGCTGATGACAGATACATCTTTTCAAAAATTCGGGACGAGGCGCGGAAGCACGTGCCGGGACCGTAGCCGTTGGGTGCCCCTGACGGTCTGTGGTGCCCTGATGCTGGCGGGATGCGCACATGTGTCACCCCGGCAGCAACGGCTGGTCTCTAAACCCAACATGCAGTTCGACGACTCGAAGATGTTTAGCTCTCTGAACAGACTGCTCACGCAGTTCGAATCCAGCTCGGTGTCATCGGTTGGTGGCCAATCGAGTGGCGCTTGTTCTTCATGCAGCGATTAATGATGAAGCGTATCCCCATAACGATAATCCTCGGACTGGCATTTCTTCTGCCCGGCACCAACGCGCTGTGCGCGCGGGAGAAAGCCCCGTCCTTCAGCCTCCCGGAGTTGGACTCGGGCGAACAGGTCAGCCTCGATGATTTTCGGGGTCAAATTGTTGTGCTCGATTTTTTCAACGCCAACTGCGGGGACTGTTTCCGCGTTTCGTGGGAGCTTGAAGCCGATGTTCAGGCGTACTATGCGGCGCGCTCCGGTAACCCGCACGGCATCGCCGTGCAGGTCATCGCCGTCAACAGCGAGGCGGCCGAGCAGGAGGACATGGCGGTGTTCCTGCAGAAGACCGGAATCGACCTGGTGCTGGATGATCCTGCTGGCGCTCTGCTGCAACGCTATGGCGGCACCTCTCTGCCCTATCTGGTGGTCATTGACGCCACGGCTGTGGCACCCGGTGCCGTAGCCCCCCGGGTTGTGCTTCGCCAGGCCCAATATGAGGGCGTGAAAAAGTTGCGCGACGCCATCGATGCGGTCACCGGACAGGCAGAGGCGGCAGCGTCCAGCCCCGGCACACGGGATAACGCCGCGCCGGGAGCGGAGCGCTCGCTGCCGACTCTTGAAACAGAGCCGCAGGCCGAGAACGAAATGACGCTGGATGTGGTGGCCATGATGGCCTCGGACGTTCACGTGACGGATATGCAGGCGGAATACCGTCACGAGCGCCCGTCCGCACAGTTCAGCCTTGCGGTCTCTTATCGGCCAACCGGGATGGATTTCAAATCCGAATACCTCGGGCTCAAGCGGCACAAGCGGCTGGAAGAGGACCACTTCGGTGTTCAAGGCAGCGTCAGTTCCGACCTGAACGACACCCTCACGCTGAAGGTGGTGGGCGGCGCCTACGATGGTTTTCAGACATACCGTGCACTATGGATGGACGAATATAACCGCCTCAAATTTGGCGGCCGGAACACGTCTGGCGGCGGCCTTGCAGGATATCGGGAGGCCCATCCGTGGGGGTACAACGCGTCTCCCAGTCTCCGTTGGGAATACCTCCCCGACACAGGATTTGCGGAAGCAGGCGTCTCCTACCAGTACGACAGCGTCTCGCCGGGCTATGAGGGCGGACCGCCTCTTGTCCGGCTGCGCGACACCTATAAAACGGTGAGCGGTCATCTGGCGTTTGAAAATGTGCTGACGCGCCGCCTTCGCACGAGGGTGGAGAGCCGGATCGATGACACCACGGAACGGGAAAAGCGCGTGACCCTGCAGGGCGCGCTGAATTACGCGCTGGCGGAGAGTTGGGTCGCGCGGCTGACCGTCGGCTACGCGACGGAGGATCCGCACTTTTCAGCAAAATCGGTCAGTGCCGTGCTTGAGCGTGACTGGCATGGCACGTGGTTCGTCAGCGTGTTCGGGCGCTATTACGAAGACACCAGTGAAATCGATAATGGCATGGCTATTGATGCCGCCGCGCCGCCGCTCAAAACCTATCAGGCCGGACTGGGCCTGCGCCGGCAGGGGAACCGGTCCGCCATAAAATTCGACATCGGCCCCTGCTTCAGCCGGTATGCGTTGCACCCGCGGCGGAACACCGATTTCGACCAGCTCTATAAAGACCGGGATTGGCTGTCGCTGCAGGCCGCCTTTCAGCATCAGTTTTAATCAGGGCGGGCACGCACACAATTGGCGAAAGCGTTCAAGTCGGGATAGAGCAGCGTCGCGATGCGGTCAAGAGGGGTCGGCTGGGCGTTGACGATCACCAACTCGCCTCCCGCCCGGACAGTCAGCGGCGGAATGGAAGCCGCCGGGTGGACGGTCAGCGACGATCCGAGAACAAGCATCAGGTCGGCCCGCTGCGCCAGCGCGACCGATTGTTCGAACGCCTGCTCCGGCAGCGTCTCGCCGAAGAAAGTGATGTCGGGCTTGAAGGCTTCCCCGCAATGCGCGCACCGCGGGACAGGCGCGTCCTCCAGCATCGCACAGATCTCGTCGAAGGTCTTCTCCTGCCCGCAACCGATGCAGTGGTGCAGGAGGGGAGAGCCGTGAACCTCGTACACGGCCTTTGACCCGGCCTTCTGATGCAGCATGTCGATGTTCTGCGTGATGACGCCCCGGACGATTCCCGAGCGCTCCAGACGAGCCAGCGCGCGATGCACCGGGCCGGGCTTGAAACGCCGGAGCCCGTACACCAGTTCCATGCAGCCCTTGTAGTAAACCGACGGGTCGCGCCGGAACCAGTCGATATCAAAGATGCGTTCGGCATCAGGCTGTTTGTAGAGTCCCTGCGGCCCGCGGAAATCCGGAATCCCGCAGAGCGTTGAAACGCCCGCGCCGGTGAAAACCGCCACGTACCGCGCGTTCGTCAGTTTCTCGATCAGTGTTTTCATGAGCAATAACGCCTATGCCGGAGACGGGGGAAATTATGTGCGGTGGCGGCCATGAGCAGTATTCTTTTTTGAGCGGTGTTTTTCATAAGCGGACGGGTCAGTCAGTTTGGGTGTGAATGTTTGGTGTTCTCGGGCTTCGCGTTCGGTGCCGTACTCTGAGCGCGGCCTGCCGGTCTGCTTGCCGGTGCAGGTTTTGCTTTTGAGGCTCATGGTTTTCGCGGCAAGAGGCGGCCACAGAGGGCCGCCCGTGAGTGGCGGGTTGCACGTGCGCTGCACAGCGTGATGATTAGCACAAATGTTAGCGAAAAAGGTTGCGGGGTGCCAAGGTTAAAGAGCGGGAGCGGGAGACAGGTTTTCAACGCGGTTGTCTGCGGCTGTCCGCTTGACATTGAAGGTGCGGGGGGGTAGAGTCAGCTCGTTGAATGTGACCAGTTAGTGAAACTTCGACGGGAGGAATGATGAATCTGAATGCTGTGCTGACTGAGGCGATTGCCAAGGGTGCGGGGCGCGTGACGCGCAAGCCGATCGCGTCGCTGCGGCGCGACGTGGCGGAATTGAAACGCCAGGTGGCGGAACTGAAGCGCGCGCTGCGCGAGACGCAGAAGGGAAGCCCTGCACCGGAGCCGTCTGTCTGTGCCGATGAGGAGTCTGGGCGGCGCATCCGTCCGACGGGTCCGATGGTGCGGCGTCTGCGGGCGCGGCTGGGCCTGACGCGGGCTGATTTCGCCAGGCTGGCGGGCGTTTCGGGGTTGACCGTTTACAAGTGGGAGAAGTCGGGCGGGCGGATCAATCCGCGCGGCCGGGCGCTTGAAGGGCTGGTGCGGGTGACGGGCATGGGCAAGCGCGAGGCTAAGCGGGCGCTGGAAGCGGGTGGATAGGCTGTGAGGTTTTTTTGTTCTTTTAAAAAAACGCCACAGAAAGTGCAGCGAGTGTTTATCAAATGTCTTCATTGTGATTCACTGTTGCGAGAATCAAACCCGCGAACATACCAAGCAGGCGATGCGTAACGCGGGGCTGCGGTTGAGCGGTGGTGCGGCTCTTCGGCAACTCGGCGCGGGCTTTTCGGTCGCTGACCTGGCTGCGATGTTTAAGTCCCTGTCTCCAGATGACAAAAGGCGGTTGGTTGATATGCTTCCGGGAGGAAAGCAGACCTACAGCGTTTGACAGGTGCGGTGGGTGCATATGAACTGCGGGCTGCATATCGGGACGTGTTCGTGGAAGTTTCCTGCGTGGACGGGGCTGGTCTACTCGGGGCTGCCGGGAACGGAGACGCTGACGGAGTACGCCGGGCGGTACGGCTGCGTGGAGATCGACCAGTGGTACTGGAGCCTGTTCGGCGCGGACAAGGTGGCTCTGCCGCGGGCGCGGGACGTTGAATCATACGCGGCGGCGGTGCCGGAGGGGTTCCGGTTCGCGGTGAAGCTGCCGGACGCTCTGACGCTGACGCACCTGCGGCCCAAGGGCGGCAGGGCGCTTGTGCCCAACCCGCATTTCCTCTCGCCGGATCTGCTGCGGACGTTCATGTCGTGCCTGGAGCCGATGCGGGGCAAGCTGGGTCCGCTGATGCTCCAGTTCGGCTACCTGAACCGTCAGATGATCGCGTCGCAGGGGGCGTTCCTGGAGCGGCTCGGGGCTTTCGCCGACGGGCTTCCGCAGGGGCTGACGTGGGGCGTGGAGACGCGCAATCCGGCGTGGCTGAACGGGACGCATTTCCGTTTCCTCAAGGAGCGCGGGCTGGCGCATGTGTTTGAGCAGGGCTACTACATGCCGCCTGTGGCGGAGGTGTACGCGAAGCACGCGGACGCCCTGGGCGGCACCTGCGTGGTGCGCATGCACGGGCAGGACCGCGAGGGGCTGGAGAAGCGTGTGGGCAAGGACTGGTCGCGGATCGTGACGCCGCGCGACGCGGAGCTGGCGGCGTTGGTCGAGCCGCTCAAGGACATGCTCAGCAAGCGCAAGAATGCGTGGGTTTTCGTGAACAACCATTTCGAGGGTTGCGCGCCCAAGACGATCGAGCGGCTGCGGGAGATGATGGCGGCTGCGGGAGACGGTAACGCCCTGCCCTCATTGACGGGCGGAGACTGGCGATTGGCCAATGGTAACATAAAGGGTACTATATAGCCGTGTATGAGATCAAAGAGTTTGCCGAAAACGGATGTTCGCCGTTTGCCGACTGGTTTAACGGACTGGATGCCGTCACGGCCGCGCGCGTTGACAGGTTCATCCGGCGGATGGGGTCCGGCAACTTTGGTGCGGCGAAGCCGCGAAGAGAAGGCGTAAGCGAATTGCGCATGGATTTTGGTCCCGGCTGCCGGGCCTATTACGGACTGGACGGCTAAACACTGGTGATCCTGTTGGGCGGCGGATGCAAGAGGCGGCAGTCGGCAGACATTGAGGCAGCAATCGCCCGTTGGAAACGTTACAAGGCTGGGAGGTGAGATTATGGCATTGACACGCAATTACAAAGCGACTGTAGTTGAGAGGCTAAAGAGCGACCCGGAATTCGCGAAGGCGCTTTATGCCGAGGCGCTCGACGCTCTCTTGACGGGTGAGACCGGGGAAGGGCTCTCCATGCTGCGCGACCTGGTGCACTCCGAAATCACTTTCAAGGAGCTGGCACGGATCACGGGTGTCGGCGAGAAGTCCCTGCACCGGACTCTTTCACGGCACGGCAACCCACGGGCGTCCACGCTGGGCAAGGTGGTTGTCGGCATCCGCAAGGCACTTGGCCATGTCCCGCAGGTCAGCGTGGCGACTGCGTAGACTGCGGGTGGGGGGGGGAGAGGCGTGTGAATTCGCCGCACAGGACGGGCGAGTCTTCGGGAATTAGTGGTGGAAAATCAGACGTTTTCATTGTGTTTCAGTTAACATCACTTTGCAGGCTGGCAAAATGAAAACCCCCGCTTTTATTGGGCTTTTCCAACAAAAACGGGGCAAAAAGCTGGTGGGCGGCGAGGGACTCGAACCCCCGACATTCTGGGTGTAAACCAGACTCTCTAACCAACTGAGATAGCCGCCCGAAAGAGGTCAGCATTATGCCGGTTGCGGCCGGGCACATGCAAGCGCGGAGTTGAAAGAAAAACGGGTTAGTCCGCGAACGCGCTGGGCTGACGGCAGGTGCCGAGGTCCGGCACGCAGGCGTGGCAGGTCCAGGTCCCGTCCGGCGCTTCGAGCAGGGCCGCGCCGTGCAGAAAGCCGACCCAATCTTCCGCCGTGTAGGTACGGATGTTGAGGCCGGTCAAGAAGGAGGCGATAAAAATATCGTGGCTGATGAAGATGCCGAGCCGCGTCGATGTGGTGCGGCGCAGCCAGTCGGCGAGTTGGGCGGTGGCGGGGCCGATCGGCCGCGAATGGGGGGCTGTGCCGTCGCGCAGGTAGTCGAGCATGAAGGCCATGTAGCCGCGCTGGCGCATCTGCTCCTGAACGGCGTAGCAATCCTCGTAGTAGAACCCGCGCACGCCGAGCGGGTCGGCATCCGTGACGGTCGCGTCCGACAGGCCCATGCCCTCGGCCATGTGTTTCGCAGTGAGCCGGCAGCGTGCCATGGGGCTCGCGAAAAAACGGGCGTCGCCGCAGCCGGCCAGATGCGCGCCGGCCGCGCGCGCCATCTCGATGCCGCGCGGCGTCAGGCCGAGCGTGCGGCCGAACTCTTTGTCGTCGGTCCGGATCGGCGGGCGTTCGGAGTGGCGCAGCAGCAGCGCGGCGCGGCAGCCGCGGCTGACCGACGCGCGGATCTGAGGGAGGCCGATTGTTTCTGGAGAAGTGTTCACGGGCGCGCAGTGTAGCAGGGGCGGGCCCCGTTTTCAACTGCGTGTGATTGGCCGGGCACCGGAAGGAGAAAGGATGGAGGAAGGGGGCGTTGTCCGAAAGCCTCCATGATTGGCCTTTTTCAACCGATACGACTTTGCTTGTCTTGACACCCCGCGTTTTTCTATACTGTGCCGCACGTTTTTGCATGCACTGGAACTTTACAAGGAGAGATGATGAGTAAGCAGGTGAAGAAGGTCGGCATTTTGACGGCGGGCGGTTTGGCGCCGTGTCTCAGTTCGGCGATCGGGTATTTGATTGACGAGTATACCCGCACGGCGCCGGAGATCGAGATCATCGGTTATGTCAACGGCTACATGGGCCTGCTGAAGGGGCAGAGCATCACGGTCACGCCGGCTGCGCGCGAGCATGCGCTCTATCTCACCGAGCACGGCGGCAGCCCGATCGGCAATAGCCGCGTGAAGCTCACGAACGTGAAGGACTGCGTCAAGCGCGGGCTGGTCAAGGAGGGCGAGGATCCGCAGAAGGTCGCGGCGGACCAGCTCGTCAAGGACGGCGTCGATGTGCTGCACACGATCGGCGGGGACGACACCAACACGGCGGCGGCAGACCTTGCGGCCTTTCTCGCGAAGAACGGCTACGGCCTTACGGTGGTGGGCCTGCCCAAGACGATCGACAACGACGTGTATCCGATCCGTCAGAGTCTCGGCGCGTGGACTGCGGCTGAAGAGGGCGCGAACTATTTCGGCAACATCGTCAAAGAGAACACGGCGAACCCGCGCATGCTGATCGTACATGAGGTGATGGGGCGCAACTGCGGCTGGTTGACGGCCGCCACCGCGGCGGCGTACCGCCGGCGCATGGACGCGACCCACTATCTGCCTGAGTTCGGGCTGACGCGTGCGCGCGAAGAGGTGCATGCGGTGTATGTGCCGGAGATGGCGTTTGATGCCAAGGCCGAGGCCGAGCGCCTGCGCGCGGTGATGGACCAGAACGACGGCGTGAACATCTTTGTGTCGGAGGGAGCCTGCGTGGACGCGATCATCGCCGAGCTGGAGGCGGCGGGCGAGGAGGTGCCGCGCGATGCGTTCGGACATCCGCGCCTGGACAAGGTCAATGTCGGCGGTTGGTTCGCCAAGCAGTTCGGCGGTATGCTGGGCGCCGAAAAGACGATGGTGCAGAAGAGCGGGTACTACAGCCGGGCGGCGGCACCGATCGCGCAGGACAAGGAGCTGATCCAGGCCTGCGCCAAGAAAGCGGTCGAGTGCGCGCTGGCGGGCGTGGGCGGCGTGGTCGGCGAGGATGAGAACAAGAACGGCGAACTGCGCGCCTGCGAGTTTCCGCGGATCAAGGGAGGGAAGCCCTTCGATATCGACGCGCCGTGGTTCACCGCGATGCTGCAGGCGATCGGCCAGCCCAAAGGGGCCAAGGTGTCGGTGAAGCATTAAGGCGTGTGACGGATGCTTGCTTGACCGACGCAAAGCGCACACGGTACAGTATGCGCTGAAAAAGGTGTGTGGCCTCAAAAAGTTTGATAAGCGAGGAGAGTGTAATGAGTAGTTCGCAAGCCGCCCAGTTGCAACGTGGCGTGTTGGTTGAGTTTGATTTCGCGGTGCTGGACGGGCATTCGCTGCTGTTGGAGATCTGCCGGACGAGGCTGGAGAAAGAGGGCGTCAAGCTGGATGCGCAGTGGATGGCTAGGGCCATGGGCGGCAAGTCGTTCTCCGCCGGCCTCAACGCGCTCTGCAACCGGCAGCATAAAACGCTGGACGTGCCGTCGGTGATCGCCGAGTGCAATGAGGCTTTCGCGGAAAAGCTGACGGCGAAACTGTCGGCGGTGCCGGCTGGTTTTCTGGCGTTCGTCAAGGCGCTGCTCGCCAAGAACATCAAGGTCGTGCTGATTACGCGGCTGGAGAGCGAGACCGTGCTGCCCGCTCTGGCGGATGTGCAGGGCGAGAAGCTTGTGGTCCTGCACGACGTGCCCAACGGTTTCGGCTTCATCACGTGGGAAGGGTGGCGGCGCGCGGCGCGCAAGAGCGAACTGCACGACCGCCTGTGCGTGGCCGTGGCGGCCAGTGGGTACTCCGTGAAAGGTGCCATCAACGACGGCATGGGTGTGATCGCCAAGCCCAATCCGTTGACCGACTACCAGGACTTCAGCGGGTGCGATGTCAGCGTCGTGGAGTATACGGCAAAGATGGCGGAGGATGTCGGGCGTATCCTGCGTGTGTGATGCGCCTCGGCGTTGTTGTATATGAATATCAGCGGGGCGCCTGTTCTCTGGAACCGGCGCCTCGTGCGTTTGGAGGGAGTGCGATGGGGACGGATGATTTTTCGGGCGTGAGGCGGTTGTATGAGATCATGAAGCGCTTGCGCGCGCCCGGGGGGTGCCCTTGGGACCGCGAGCAGACGTTACGGACGCTAAAGCCCTGTCTGCTGGAGGAGACCTACGAACTGCTGGAGGCGATGGAGGGCGAAGACCTCGCGCTGCACGTCGAGGAGCTGGGCGATGTGCTGCTGCAGGTGGTCTTCCAGTGCGCGATCCGCGAGGAGGAGGGACGTTTCACGCTGGATGACGTGGCCGGCACCTTGGCCGAGAAGCTGGTGCGGCGCCATCCGCACGTCTTCGGCGACGCGCAGGCCGCGACCTCCGGCCAGGTCTTACGCAACTGGGAGGCGATCAAGCAGACGGAGAAAGGCAAGCCGCCCGACCGCTCGGCGATCGACGGCGTTCCGGCCGCGCTGCCGGCCTTGTTGAAGGCGCAGCGCGTTCAGGCCAAGGCTTCGCGGGTGGGCTTTGACTGGAAAGACGCCTCGGGCGCGGTCGAGAAGATCGACGAGGAGCTGGGCGAACTTAAGCAGGCCATCGCGTCGGGCTCTCCGGAACTGGTCGCCGGCGAGATGGGCGACCTGCTCTTCTCGCTCGTCAACACCTGCCGTTTTCTGGACGTTGACGCCGAGAGCGCGCTCGAGGGCACGACCCGGAAATTCGCGCGGCGATTCCGCGAAGTCGAACGCCGCATCCGCGAACAGGGCCGCTCGCTCAAAGCCTGCACCTTGGCTGAGCTGGATGCAGTCTGGGACGACGTCAAGCGCGGCGAGACCGCCGGTTAAAGCTCGTCGACGACGGTGATCGCTGGATCGACAAACTCGCGCAGCCTGGCCTGAATGAAGTCTTGGCGGGTGAAGGCTGCGGAGTGGCAACCGGCGCACATGCCGCGGAAGGCGATGATCACCCGGTCGCCCTCGATGTCGATCAGCTCGATGTCTCCGCCGTCTTTCTGGAGCTGGGGCCGGATCTCGCGGTCGATGATCTCTTCGATCATCTTCATCTTCTGCAGGTTAGAGAGGCGTTTTTTGGGGGCGGCCGCAGGCGGTTTGGGGTGGTCGGTCTGAGCGGCGTCGCGCACGCCGTCGATGATGGCCTGGATGTCGTCACGGCACATGCCGCACCCGCCGCCGGCCTTGCAGAAATTGGTCACCTCATCCACCGTGGTCAGGCTGTTTTCCGTGACCACGCGCCGGATCTCGTTTTCAGAGACGCCGAAGCAGGTGCACACGATGTGATCTTCCAGATTCTTGATCATCGTCTCTCCCGTGCGGTAGTTGTGGATGGCGGCTTCCAGCGCCTCGCGCCCCATGACCGAGCAGTGCATCTTCTGGTCCGGCAGGCCGCCCAAAAAGTCGGCGATCTCTTTATTGGTGATGCGCTCGGCCTCTTCCACAGTTTTTCCGACCACCATCTCGGTCAACGCCGAGGAGGAGGCGATCGCGCTGGCGCAACCGAACGTCTGGAACTTCACATCCACAATCCGTTTGTCGGGGCCCAGCTTGAACATCAGGGTCAAGGCGTCGCCGCACGCCAGTGAGCCGACTGTGCCGGTGCCGTCGGGATGTTCGATCTTGCCCACGTTGCGGGGGTTGCGGAAATGGTCCATCACTCTATCGCTGTAGTTCCACATGATGCTTCTCCTTGAAAACGCCGCTACTTTAGCATGATCAACGCGATTAGAAAATGGCGGAGTAACTAAATCCTCCTTGGCTGCGATTACCTGCCGTGCGACTTGATCAACAGGGGCACCATCGGTTCGGCGGTCACGGTGTCGCCGAGCGCGCGGCCGGTGATCAGCTCGGTCCGAGCTCCAGCAGGCAGGCCCGCGAGCGAGATGGCTTGCGGCTCGCGCAAGTGGTTGCAGACCGACGCGACCACGCCGCCTTGATAGGGCGTCGAGCGGATCTCGACGCCGAAGAGGGGCCGCCCCGCGGCATCGGTCACCTGCGGCGCGGGCGGCAGCCCCCACGCGGCGGCACGTGCCGTCAACAGCGGGAACAGTGCGCGAGCGTCACGCGGTTTGGCCAGGGTCTCTAAGCCTTGGATACGCTTCGCCTGGTTATAGTCGTTGCGTTCTGGCATGGCGCCGATCGCCACAACACGTACGCCGGCCGCGCGCAGTTTTTTGATGCCTTCGCGCGCTGCGTCCGGCAGATGGGTCACCTGAGGCAGCAGCAGCACCTTGGCCGTGTCGAGCGGCCGCGGCAGCACCCCGGTGCGCACGGCCTCCTCCAATTTCTGCTCGCTCGCGAAGCCGAGCGGCCGGCCCAGGAAGTTGGCCGCTTCATACGTGTCGTCCAAAACATGTTCGTGATCGGTGCCGAGCACGACCGACGACCGGCTCCAGAGCAGCACCACCTCAGGTGCGAGATTCTGGAGCGCGGCGATTTCGTACGCCAGGCGATTGAGGTCGAGGCCGCAACGCCCCACGGCCTCCACGCAGTCCGGACGGTGAAGGATCGATCCCGCCAGATCGCTCACGTCGTCGTTGCACCGCTCCCACACCCAGATTGTCGTGGCGCTTTGCCCGTGAATCGCATTCTGCCACAGAGTTGCATAGAGGTGGGCCGGCGGGATGACGCCGACATCGCGGTCGGCGATCAGGTGGTTTTCGGAGTTGACGACCGGCAGGTCGGCCATGCTGCGCTGATAGTCGTAACCCGCTTGGCAGTGTCGCCAGCCGTTGTTCCAGGTTCCGCCCGTTTTGTCGTACAGGCTGTAGGCGTCGTTGCCGTTGTACTGGCTCAGCGCGGCGAAGGCCTCGGGGTCGACGGACCAGAACCCGTGCAAGGTCTTGATAAAGTGCGCGCCCATCATGATCTTGGCGTGAACGGCCAAGCCGGGTGCCATCTCGTGAACGAGATCGGCCATCCAGCGGTGGAAACCGGCGAAGGTCTCGCTGTTGAAGCGGATGAAATCGAGACAGGCCGGTGTCGCCACAAAGACTGGCGCGGGAACGGGGATCGACGCGAAGTCAGCGTGCGTCGTGCCCCATCGCGCGTTGAGCGCGGCGATCGTGCCGTGCCGTTTTTCCAGCCAGGCGGGCCATGCTTTCGCCGTGACCCGACATGCTGAGAGGTCGACGCCGATCGGCTCATTGCTCAGGCAGACCGAGTGCAGCGCGGGATGGTTCATCACGCGCGGGATCACCTGTCTGAGCGATTTTTCAAGAACGGACCGCGCGCGGGGATCATGCACGCAGAAGGTGAAAAATCCGCCGCGGCACTCGGCGAGATCCGGCCACTTTTCGAACGCCCACTGCGGAAAGTAGTGCGGACTGAGCAGCAGGATTACGGAGACATTCGCCTGTGCAGCACGGTCGCACAGGGCTAGGAACTCGTTGATCGCATGATCGCTGGTTTCATCTTCCTGGGGCAGGACGGAGTTCGGGCCGAATTCGACCTGAATGATATTGCATCCGTATCCGGGGAGCTTCTCGATGTCGTTTTTAACTTGGCCGAAGTGTCCGTAGCCGGTGAGTAGAACCGGTCCGCGCTCAGTCCGTCCGTCCGGGTGGCGCCGCGTGCCGATGGCCTGCGCGCGAGAGATCTCGAGAGGACCGGTCACATAGCGCGGTACGGGGAAATCGGTGGCTTGCCCGTCGAGGATGGCTCGCGCGCGGGCCTCTTCGCGGGCCGCCATCTGTTGGAGCAGGCCGGCCGTGTCCCACGCGCGATCGATCTTGCCGGAGGCGAGATCCGCGTCGACCCACGGCACAAAATTATCCAGCACGGTCAGCGTCACGCGCGACGCGGCGCCCAGTCCGCGCTGCTCAAGCTGTTCGACCGTCGCGCGCAGCCGGTCGCGCGCGGCCGCCACCGGCACCACGGCTGCACGCACGCGCGTTGCGGAAACCAGGTTGACGGTGCCGGTGCTGCTCACCCGTGTCTGGCCGTCGCGAACCAGGCGAAGGGTCATGTCCAGTCTCTCGGGCGGTGGGTCGCTCAGACGGGCCCGCAGCGTCATGCGTGCGGACCGGGCGCCGGCCGCGAGCGCCGCGCGCTGCGACACCACGGTACGGCCCGCGCCGTCGGAGAGCGTCACCTCCACAACCGCAGGACGGGATGCGTCAGCCACCGTGACAACGCCTTCGGCCTTGAATGCGTCTGCGCAGAATGTCCACGTCTCGCAGGGCCAGCGCTCCGGTGCCCAGCGCGTTGGGATCGTTCGGTTGCCATGCATCACCTCGGGCGGGACGGCGGGGGCTAGATCCAAGAAGTCTGAGAGCGTGGTGCCCTCCAGTGCGGCCGGCAGAGGACGGTCACCTTCGCGCAGCGAGAGGTCGTCGATCCAGACCGCTTCGGTCGGGCGGTCGGTGCAGATGCGCAGTTGAAACGAAGTCTCCCGCTCGCCGGTCACGAAGGTGCGCGAAATCCGCTGCCAGCGGCTGCGGGTGGCGGGCAGGACGAGACGCACCAGCCAGCCCTCGCCGCCGCCGATCCACACGCCGGGGTCGGCGGCGCCGGTCTTGATAAAAGCCGAATAGGTGTAGCGCGTGTTGGGCTTGACCGGAATCGGGTCTGCCAGCCAAAGCGTGCCGAACACATGCGCGCCGAAGGCTGTGCCGTTCGTGATTTTGACGGAAGCGCGCCCCGTGTGAGGGTTCTGCGTGTCAAGCGTGAGCGTGGCGTCGGTGTTGCGCCGGTCCCACAGCCATCCTGTCGGGATGCCGGTGGCCGCATTTTCAAATGATCCGTTGGACACTAAATTCTTGCCGGGATCGAACGCCTCAAGCGTCAGCCGCGCCGCACCCGGCGCCAAGGGCGCGTCAGGGGCGACCTCAGCGGTTGCATGGCTCACCGGTCCGCTCATGATTCCCAGCACCGTACACGCCGTCACCCCAATGCGCATCGCCGTTTCTCCGCCTTTGATTTTCGTTCCGTCCTCCTCCAGACGTGGAAACGACACGATAATGGAGGTGGTCGCGGGCGTCCACTCTTTTTCAGCGTGACGGGCGGGTGCGATGCAATGTTCGACCTCCTAACTCCTATACTCTCCTCTCCCTTGGTTGCTTGCGCCTGCCAGAAACGGGATGTACAATTCGGCATGATTGAAGAGGGGAGGGGCGATGTGAAACGATGTGTGTTGTGGTGCGCGGGGCTGCTGACGGTTGCGGGCGGTGCTTGGGCTGGAGAGAGCTGGCTGGCGCGGGACGGGCAGGCGGCTGCCCAGATCGTAATGCCCGAAGCCGCCACGCCCGTCGAGCGGACGGCCGCGCAGGAGCTGCGGCAGCACCTCGAGAAGGTGACCGGCTCGGCCTTTTCAATTGTGACGGAATCGTCGGCAAAAAGCGGGCCGCGCCTGCTGGTCGGAAACACCGAGGCGTCGCGCAGGCTTGCGCCGGACTTTCTCGCGGCGCAGGCCGCCTACGACAGTATTTTGCTCAAGACAGTCGGGGACGATGTGATTCTGACCGGGCATCCGCAACGCGGCGCGCTTTACGCGGTCTACACCTATCTTGAAGAAACTGTGGGCGTGCGCTGGTGGACCTCTGACGAAACCTTCATCCCGCGGCTTCCAGACCTGCCGCTGCCGAAGCTCGATATGCGCTACGCGCCGAAACTGCGCTTCCGGGAATCGTACTATCTGGATGCGTTCGACGCGCTTTTCAAGACGCGCCTGAAAGGCAATGTCAGCTCGCGCACCCGCTACATGCTGGCACCGATGGAGATGATCCCCGAGGCCTACGGCGGCAACCACCGGCTCATCCATTTCAAGGGACGCAATTCGGCCTACCACTCGTTTTACGAACTCGTGCCGCCGAATGTGTACTTCGACCGGCATCCCGAGTGGTTCAGCGAGATCAAGGGCACGCGCACCCACAAGGGCGCCCAGCTCTGTCTGACCAACGACGAGATGCGCCGCGAACTCACGAAAAACGCGCTCGCCCTGCTGCGCGAAGATCCGGGTGCCGATATCATCCAGATCAGCCAGAATGATCACGCCGGCCGCTGCACGTGCAAGACTTGTCTGGCGGTCGAACAAGAGGAGGGCGGTGTCGGCACCGCTTCCGGACCGCTTCTGCGCTTTGTCAACCAGGTGGCCGAGGAGATCGAAAAGGAGTTCCCCCGCGTTTTCGTGGAGACCTTCGCCTATCAATACACGCGCCAAGCGCCTGCGAAAGTCCGCCCGCGCGCCAACGTGTTAATCCGCCTCTGCGCCATCGAGTGCTCCTTCCTGCAGCCGCTTGAAGGCAGCCGAGAAAACGCCCCTTTTGCCGGCGATCTGGCCGCCTGGGGCCGGATCGCCGGCGGCAATCTCTTCGGCTGGGATTACGTCACCAGCTTCAGCTCCTATATGCTGCCGCATCCCAACCTGCGCGTCCTCGGCCCGAACATCCGCACGTTTGTGAAAGCCGGCGCGACGGGCCTGTTCGAACAGGGCGACGCCCTCTGTGCGGCGGGTGATTTTGTGCGGCTGCGCCACTGGGTTCTTTCGCACCTGCTTTGGAATCCGGATCTGGACGAGGGGCAGTTGATCGACACGTTTCTCAGCGGCTATTACGGCGAGCGGACCGGTGCCGCCCTCAAGCGCTATCTCGATTTTATCCACGACCGTGCGGCGCGTTCCGACGTGTACCTCGGCTGTTATCAGAAAAATGTGACGCAGTGGCTGGACGCCAAGGGCATCTTCGAGGCCGCCCGGCTGATGGCGTCCGCGTTGGAAACGGCGCACGCCGAAGAGGCGGCCGATCCGGTCGGACGCAAAGGCCTGTCCGACAAGGTGCTACGCGAGAAGCTGGCGATCGACCACGTCCTGCTGATCAATGATCCGATGCTGCGGCAGCATGCGGTGAACGCCGGAAAACCGTTTCCGGGCGCGCCCGATTTCCCGACGGCGGCGCGAGCGTGGATCGCTGCGTGCGAGCGCTTCAACGTGAAAGCGTATTGCGAGACCACGTCGGAGGCGACATTCACAACCTACAAAAAAGCGCTGCTTGAAAGGAGTCAGAAATGACAGGCTTGAAACCGGCCCGGTCCGCGGTTTTCGCGGTCGCACTGCTGGCGGCTTCCGGGGGATGGGCACAGCAGCCCGCGCCGACGCCGCGCGATGAGGCGCTGAGCTTTATCCGCAACGAAACGCAATTCCACCTGGGCTATCTGCCGACCGAGCAGTCACACCCCGGGACCCGCGGGCTGTCGCAGGCGCTGCAGGCGGACACGGTCACCGGCCTGCGGATGCTGCTCGGCGTGGATGATGACATTCCGCCCGTCGCGCGGCGCGTGGTGGCTTCGCCCGAATTTGCCCGCTTGCGCCTGGCGGTCAAGGAGGCGCTGGACAACGGCCGCAGGGTCTTCTTCAGCGGCTGCGGCGCCACCGGCCGCCTGGCGATCCTGCTGGACGCCGCGAACCGGCGTTTCTGGCGCGAGTCGTTCCAGCGGCAGCCGGCACTCAAAGACGCATACGGCGAGATGGACGAGCGCACGTACGCCGTGATGACGGGGGGCGACTTTGCGCTGATCCGGTCGGTCGAGAGTTTCGAAGACTACATCACCTTCGGCTACCACCAGATGGAGCAGGCGGGCGTGCGCGAGGGCGATGTGGTGGTGGCCATTTCGGAGGGCGGCGAGACGTCGTCGGTGATCGGCACGGTGTTGCGCGGCGTGGATGTGAAGGCCAAGGTCTTCTTCCTCTTCAATAATCCGGCGGAGCTGCTGGCCGCTAAGCTGGAACGCTGCCGCCGCGTGATCGAGAATCCGGCGGTGACGCCGATCGTGCTCTGCACCGGCCCGATGGCGGTGGCGGGCTCGACGCGCATGCAGGCCACGACCATCGAACTGCTGGTGGCGGGTGCCGCCTTCGAAGCCGGTCTGGCCGACCACCTCGCCGGCCGGCTGTCCGCAGCGCAGCGCGCATCGTTGGGGCTCGGCGTCTGGACGCCCGAGCGCACGGTGGCGCAGTTCGAGGCGCTGCTGTCGCAGCTCCGCTCCGACGCGAATCTTGCGGCGCTGGCGCGGATGACCGACCGCGAGGCGGACCTTTACGGCAAGAAGGGTCGCGTCACCTACTTT
This sequence comes from Kiritimatiellia bacterium, assembly GCA_028684935.1. Lineage (GTDB taxonomy): Bacteria > Verrucomicrobiota > Kiritimatiellia > RFP12 > UBA1067 > DUPH01. The sequence continues at coordinate 17,190 of JAQUEX010000047.1, forward strand.
GCGAACGCCTATTTGCTCGATATCTTCACGGACACGACCGAACGCTCGCCCACGTTCAAGATTCCGCCTTTCCGCAGCGTACACGATACGGTCTCGCCTGCGCCGTGGGCGTTTGTGAAGGATCCGTTGCGGCCGACGGCCGAAGCCTGGCTGCATCTGGTCGGACACGCGCCGCGCTGTCTGGAGTGGCCGGCCGACACATACGCGCAGCTCAAGGCCGCGGACACGATCATCAAAAATCCGCCGCAGATCGGCATCAAAGACCTGCACGCCTACCCTGTCGGCAACGAACCCGACGCCTCGCGCACCGAGGTCACGCCCAACGTGGCGATGGCGGTGCTGGTCGGCGACGAGGACGCGCTTTTGGATCAGGGCTCATCCGCCGCGTGGAGCCAGGCTTTCGCTGCCGCCGCCGCGCCCTTTGCGGAGCGAACCGCCTTGGTGGTGGGGCGCCGCGCGCCGCAGGGCTGGCAAGAGGAACTGGTGCATGTGGATGTCGACGTGCCGGCCACGCCGCTGCGGCTCTTCGGCCACTTGGCGCTCAAGCTGGCGCTCAACAATGTGTCGTCCGCGACGATGGGCAAGATGGGGCGGCTGAGCAGCAACTGGATGGCGCACGTCGATGCGTCGAACAAAAAACTCATCGATCGCAGCGTGCGGCTCATCGTAGAGCTTGCGGGGGTGGACTACGAGACAGCCTGCATCGCGCTGTTCGAGTCCCTTGAGGAGATGAAAGGGTGGGACGAGGCACGCCGCAGGACCACCTCACCGGCGGCGTATACGGTCGAGCGGATCCGGGCGCGGGGCAGCGCCTCCGGGCCGCCTTCGACCGCTTGGCGGCTGGGCTTGGGTGATATGCGGGGCGCGCTACGTTTCATCGCTCCGGAGGAGATGCGCGAGACGAGCGTGTCACGCGCGGCCGACGCCTTGACCGGCACGTGGAAAGGTCACGCCGAGTGCGGCGATGCGTTCACCGTCACCGTCACGTGGCGGCGCGCGCCGGACGGCCTGTGGAGCGGTGACCTCGCCTATGAGGGATACAGCGGCCGGCTGTTCGTGGAGGAGATCCATTTTCCGGTGCTGTCCGGCGCGTTTGCGTCCGGGGCGTCCTTTGTTTTCGGCGGCCACGACAGCGGCGTCGTGTGTCAGGGCGCGGCGTTCTTCAAGCCCGGAGCTAAGCAGCGGCGCACTTACTGCGGCGGCATGCAGTTTTCCGCCCTGGTCAACACGAACGGGCCGTCGCTCTATTTTGATCACCGTGATCCGACGGTGGGCGCCAAGGGCTGCGAGATTGCGATCGCGAAAGAGGGGGGGCGGCTCACCTACGCGGGTATCCATGTGCCCGGCCTGCTTGACCGGCCGCCCGCCGCGTACCGTATTCCTTACACCAGCGGTTTCACGCCGTTTGCGGGCGGGTGGTTCGAGGCGGGGCAGATCTACAAAAAGTGGGGATCGGCGCAGCCGTGGCACACGAACCGCAAGGCCGTCAACCCGATGCGCAAGATCGGCCTGTGGGTCTGGAACCGCGGGCTCATCAAAGACGCGCTGCCGCCGGTCGAGCGGCTGCAGAAAGAGCTGGGCGACATTCCCGTGGCCGTCGACTGGTATTGGTGGCACGGCAACCCGTACGACACCGACTACCCCGATTTCTGGCCGCCGCGGGAAGGCGTGGAACCGTTCCGCGCGGCGGTCGCCCACCTGCAGGGCCAAGGCATCTTCGCGCAGGTCTACATCAACGGCGTCTGCTGGGACATGGACGGCAAGACCTGGCAGGAGGGCGGAGAAGAGGGCGTGTTCGTGCAGCGCGACGGCAGCCGCGCAACACGGCGTTCAACAGGTATAATCACCACCGGCTCGCCTACATGTGCGGCGAGGCACCGAAGTTTCAAGATCGCATCGCGGCGGTGGTCAGGCATCTGCGGGAGAGTGGTCTGAACGGACAGTACCTCGACATGATCGGCAACTCGACCATGGCCGGCCGCTGTTACAATCCGCGCCATGTCCATCCCAAAGGCGGCGGTTCGTTCGGCCCCGACGGCTACCGCGTGCTGCTGCAGCGGTTGAAGCGCGAGAATCCCGACTTTCCGCTCACGACCGAGGGTGCCAAT
>JAQUEX010000268.1 GCA_028684935.1 Kiritimatiellia bacterium
ACGTGCGCACCCCAGACGAGTTCAAGGCCCTGCGCCTGTCCGGCTCGCTCTTTATCCCGCTCGGCGCGCTGCGAGCGCGGCTGAACGAGGTGCCGCGCGACCGTCCGGTGGTCGCGTTCTGCAAGATTTCGCTGCGCGGCTACGAGGCCGCGCGCATTTTGCACGGCGCCGGCTACACCGATGTCCGCGTGCTCGACGGCGGCCTGGCCACATGGCCCTACGATCTGGAGAACTGACGGGCTGACGATGGGTCAACACCTGCCGGAGGAGGCTTCGAAGATGATGCGAAAACTGATGGATTTCTGTGTCAGGCGTCCTGCCGCCATAGCTTGGGCCATGGGCGGATCCACCCTGGCGCTGCTGCTGCTGGCCGCCCTGCCCACCGTCGCGCCCTCGGCCTTCCCCTACCTGCACGGCGCGAAAATCGATACCGACCCGGAGAACATGCTCTCCCCCGAGGAGCACGTGCGCGTTTTTCACAACGCGAAGAAACAGGAGTTCGCGCTGGCCGACATGCTGGTCGTGGGCGTGGTCAACACCCGTGCGCCCGACTACGTTTTCAATCCCGCCACGCTGCGCGATGTCCACGCGCTGACCGACTTCGCCAAGACGCTGCGCGGCGCGGCGATCGGCAAGCCGGACGATCCACTGGCCGGAGTCATCGAGATCGACATCATCGCGCCCTCCACCGTGGATAACGTCGAGCAGGGCGGGCTTGGCAGCGTCCGCTTCGAGTGGCTGATGCCCGAGCCGCCCGCCACCCCGGAGGCCGCACGCGCCGTGCGCGACAAAGCCATGAACCTGCCCTTCATGAAGGGCACGCTGGTCTCGGAGGACGGTCAGGCGCTGGCTCTCTACATTCCGCTCACCGACAAGCACCTCTCGTACGCGGTCGCCCGTCGGCTCAAGGAAAAGATCGCGACCTTCGGCTCCGGCGACGACTACCACATTACCGGCCTGCCGGTGGCCGAGGACACGTTCGGCGTGGAGATGTTCAAGCAGATGGCGATCTCCGCGCCGACCGCCATGCTGATCATCTTCCTGCTGCTGCTGCTCTTTTTCCGCAAGCTGGCTCTGATCATCGCGCCGCTGATCGTCGCGGTCGTGAGCTGCATCGTGACCATGGCGCTGCTGGTCGCCACCGGCCACACGATCCACATCATGAGCAGCATGATCCCGATCTTCATCATGCCGATCGCCGTGCTGGACGCAATCCACATCCTCTCGGAATTCTTCGACCGCTACCAAGAGAGCAAAGACCGCGCCACCGCCATCCGCCACGTGATGGACACGCTCTTCACGCCGATGCTCTACACGAGCCTCACCACGGCGGTCGGCTTCCTCTCGCTGGCCCTGACCCCGATCCCGCCGGTGCAGGTCTTCGGCATCTTCATCGCCATCGGCGTGATGGTGGCGTGGCTCTGGACCATCACCTTTATCCCCGCTTCGGTGATGTTCATCAAGCCGGAGACGCTGGCGAATTTCGGCCTCACCGAGCACAACGCCGAAGCGGCGTCGCACTCGCTCATGACCCGCGTGCTGCGCCGCGTGGGACAGGGCACCTTCCGCTATGCCAAACCGATTCTGGCCGGCACGCTGCTGTTGACCCTGCTCGCCGTCTGGGGCATCAGCCGCATCGTCATCAACGACAACCCGGTCAAATGGTTCAAGCCCGCCCATCCGATCCGCGTGGCCGACAAGGTGCTCAACGACCATTTCGGCGGCACCTACATGGGCTACCTCGCGCTGCGTCCGGCCGCGCAACTGCCCGAGCCGCCCCACGTGAGCGCCGCGTTCGCCGAGCCGATGCGGCGCCGCCTGATCGGATTGAAGGCCGAAGGCGTGAACGGCGCGGAAACGGTCTTCGCCGCCCTCAAGGCCAAGGCCGAGGCCCTGGACCGGAGCGCGGCGGACCGCGATGCGTTCTTCGATCAACTTCAGACTTATGCCGCACAGCAGACCGATGCCGCGCCCGATGCGCTGTTCGATGCCTGGGACGCCGCCGGCCTCTTTGTCAGCGCACAAGCGCAGAGCGGCCAGACCTTCAAGGACCCCGCCGCGTTGCGCTGGATCGCCGCTTTGCAGGATCACCTGCTCACCGTTAAGAGCCCTGACGGCCGCCCGCTCGTGGGAAAGAGCAACTCGATCGCCGACCTCGTGCGCACCGTCTACCGCGAATTGATGGCGGGCAAGCCCGAGTTCTACCGTATCCCCGACACCCGCGAGGGTGTCGCCCAGACGGTCATGCAGTACGAAAGCTCGCACCGCCCGCATGACCTCGCCCACTTTGTGCGTACCGACACCTGGCGCGACACCAGTCTCTGGGTCCAGCAGAAGAGCGGCGACAACCGCGACATGAAGGTGATCGTCGCGGCGGTCGAGGCCTACATGGCGGATAACCCGCCGCCGCTGGGCATCGAAGCCGAGTGGTTCGGCCTCACCTACATCAACGTGATCTGGCAGGCCAAGATGGTCAACGGCATGCTGATCTCCTTCCTCGGCAGCTTCGCCGCTGTCTGGTTCATGATGATCATCCTCTTCCGCTCGGCGCTCTGGGGATTCCTCTCCATGCTGCCGCTGACCGTGACCATCGGCCTGATCTACGGCCTGATCGGCATCGTGGGCAAGGATTACGACATGCCGGTCGCGGTGCTCTCGGCGCTCAGTCTCGGCATGGCTGTGGACTACGCGATCCACTTCATCTCGCGCGCCAAAGAGATGCAGGCCCGCTACGGTTCGTGGCAGGCGGCCTCGGGCCCCATGTTCGGCGAGCCCGCGCGCGCCATCACCCGTAACGTGATCGTCATCGGCGTGGGCTTCCTGCCGCTGCTGGCCGCGCCGCTGGTCCCTTACAAGACGGTCGGCACCTTCATCGCCGCGATCCTGCTCTTCGCGGGCGTGACCACGCTCTTCCTGCTGCCCGCGCTGATCCGCCTGCTGGAGAGCCGCCTCTTCCCGAAAGACGGCGCGGCCTTCATGTGCCGCTGCGGCACCTGCTTCTTCGCGGCGGCCGCCGGCGTGCTGACCGTGGCGCTCAACGTCCAGCTCTTCGCCGATGTCGCTTGGACTACGGTGTCTTACGCGAGCCTGGCCTGCATCGCCCTGGTCGCGCTCCTCTGCTTCCTCAACGGCCGGCGCAAAGCTTGCCTTATGAAACCGTCCAACCTGTCTGACCCGTCCGACCTGTCTGACAAAACAAAGGAGACCCCATGACGCGCACCGTAACCGCCCTGCTCGCCCTGTCCGCCGGTTTCGCGCTGGCGCAAGGCGCCCCCTCTGTCGAAGAGATTGTCACCAAGGCCAACCGCGCCGCCCATTATCAGGGCCGCAGCGGACGCGCCAAAGTCTCGATGGTGATCGCGGATGCCCAAGGGCGCCAGCGCACCCGCGAATTCACCATCCTGCGGCTCGACCTCGAACCCGAGGCCGACACGGGCGACACCTTCACCGGCGACCAGAAGATGTACGTCTACTTCGACCGTCCCGCCGACGTGAACAAGACCGCCTATCTGGTCCACAAGCATGTGGGCAAAGATGACGACCGCTGGCTCTACCTGCCCGGCCTCAACCTGGTCAAGCGCATCGCGGCCTCGGACAAGCGCACCAGCTTCGTCGGTTCCGACTTCTTCTACGAGGATGTCTCGGGGCGCAACCCCGATGATGACAACCACGAGCTGGCCGAGACCACCGACACCTACTACGTCCTGAAGAACACGCCCAAAGATCCCAAGAGCGTGGAGTTCGCCTCCTACAAGATCTGGGTGCACAAAAGCAGCTTCATCCCGGTCAAAGTCGAATACTACGACGCGTCGGGCCAGAAGATCCGCGAGGGCCAGGCGCTCGAGGTGCAGCAGATTCAGGATTTTCCGACGGTCACCAAGTCCTCGATGAAAGACCTGCGCTCCGGCAGCAGCACAACCATCTCCTACACCAAGGTCGAGTACAACATCGGTCTGGAGGAAGACCTTTTCACCGAACGCTATCTGCGCAACCCGCCGCGCGCGAAATTGCGGTGACCAAGGGGAGAACATGAGCGGCTTTGCGAGATATGTGACCGGATCGCTGTGTGTCATGCTTGTAGGGTCGGCCTCGATGGCGCAAGAGCCCGCCCTGCCCGCTGGCCTCGCGCCCGTCGCCGCGCCTGTCAGTCCGGAACCGTCCGTGCCTGCCGGGCTGGATATGCCCAAGACGACTGAGCCCGCTCTGCCAGCCGGCTTGGACGTGCCGGTCGCCGAGTCGCACCTCGCGGCCCCGCGCGAACGCCGCCTGCCGGAAGGGTTGAGCGGCTTCTGGGAAGTGCGCGGCGGCGCGCGCCTGCAGGACGACCCTTACGAGAAGGCCGCCTCCATCGGCGAGACGCGCCTGCAGGTGCAGCTCGACCGCGCGAGCGAACGCGCGGCGCTCAAGGTGGTCGGCGATTTCCTCTACGACCCCGTGCTCAACCAGCATGACATCCGCCTCGAGGACGGCGACGGCTGGCTGGACCTGCGTCAGGCCAACCTGCTCTTGCGCCCCGCCTCATTCATGGACCTCAAGCTAGGCCGCCAGATCAACAC
>JAQUEX010000269.1 GCA_028684935.1 Kiritimatiellia bacterium
GGTCGAATAGCCCGTTCATGATGACAGTGTAAGAGCCCGTGCGTGCCACATTCAAGATTATGATTACGAGCAAGATTACGATTACGAATCACGGACCCCAACAGAACTGCCATGCGCCCGCCTGAGTGTGCGCGTTTTCCGTGATTGGCGACGCGCCGCCATTATGGTACGTTTTGCGGACGTGTTTCACGGTGTATATGGAGTCTGGAGACGTATGGCGAGCTTTGAAGAGATTATCCAGAAAAGTCTGGTTTGCCTGAATGTGACGGAGAGCGAGGGTCAGGAGGTGATCACGGCCTTGATTGACAAGGCTGTGCATGCGGGTCTGCTGCCGGCGGAGCATCGCGACACCGCTGTCAGGGCGGTCCTCAATCGCGAAATGAGCGCGTCCACCGCTTTGCCTGACGGTATCGCGCTGCCGCATGGGCGCATCGATTGCGTGCGGGATATCGTCTGCATGCTCGGCGTGCACCCGGCCGGGATCGAGTTCGGCGCGCCGGACAATCAGCCCACGCATGTCTTTGTGCTGCTGCTGGTGCCGGCTACGGTGGCCTGCAATCACATTCACTTTCTGGCCAAGCTCAGCCGTCGGCTGATGGAGGCCTCGGTGCGGAACGAACTGTTGGCGGCGCGGACGCGCGATGATGTGATGCGAACGATTTTGAGCAATTCTGAAGAAGGGACGTTTTGATGAAGCCGTTGATGGTGTGGGGGAGTGCCGCGTTTTCCAGATTCCGTTTGGATGCGTTGTCGGAAAAGATAACGGCCGCGCTGGCCTCCGCGAAGCCTGTCCGCATCGAGGCGCAGTTCGTGTATCTGCTGGACGTGAGCCGGCAGCTTGACGCGCCGACGCTGGAGCGCGCCTGCACGCTGCTGGGGGCCGCCGCGAGCGAGCCGGCCTCGAGCGGTTTTTTTGTGACGCCGCGCAAGGGCACGATTTCGCCGTGGTCTTCCAAGGCGACCGATATTTTCCGCAACTGCGGGCTGGCCGAGGTCAACCGCGTGGAACGCGGCGTGCATCTCCGGGTCGTTGCGGGGGAGGCCGAGTTGCCGCTGGAGTCGTTGCGCCCCGCGTTGAACGCCCTGCATGACCGCATGACCGAAGGCGTCTATCTGGAGCTGGACGACCTCTTCGAGCACCGGCCTCCGGCGCCGGGTCGGGCCTTCGATGTGCTGGCGCAGGGGCGCGCCGCGCTGGATGCCGCCAACCGCGACATGGGGCTGGCGCTCAGCGACGATGAGATCCGCTACCTGTGTGACAGCTACACCAAGGCGGGCCGCAACCCGACCGACACCGAGCTGGTCATGTTCGGTCAGGTGAACTCCGAGCACTGCCGCCACAAGATTTTCAATGCCGACTGGATCATCGACGGCGAGTGCAAGGAGACGTCGCTGTTCCAGATGATCCGCCACACGCACGCCTGCCATCCCGACGGCACGCTGGTGGCCTACAAGGACAACTCCGGCGTCATGGAAGGCTTTCCCGCTGCCGGCTTCGAGGTGGACCCCGCCACGCGCGCCTATCGCTTTGAGGAGGATCAGATCGATATCCTCATGAAGGTCGAGACTCACAATCACCCGACAGCGATCTCTCCCTATCCCGGGGCCGCGACCGGAGTGGGCGGCGAGATCCGCGACGAAGCGGCGACCGGGACCGGTTCAAAGAGCAAGGCCGGCGTCGCGGGTTTCATGGTTTCCAACCTGCGGGTGCCGGGCTTCGAGATGCCGTGGGAAAAACCGAACGCGGCGTTTCCCGCCCGCCTCGCCTCGCCGCTCGCCATCATGCTGGAAGGCCCGATCGGCGGCGCGGCGTTCGGCAATGAGTTCGGCCGTCCCCAACTGTGCGGCTTTTTCCGGACGTATGAAGAGATGGCGGCGGGCCGTTGCCGCGGCTACCACAAGCCGATCATGCTGGCCGGCGGCATGGGCAACATCCGTCGCGGCCAAGTCTATAAAAAAGAGGTGCCGCCGGGCGCCCTGATCGTGCAGTTGGGCGGCCCCGCGATGCGCATCGGCCTCGGCGGCGGCGCGGCCTCCTCCATGGCGACCGGCAGCAACGACGAGGCGCTGGACTTCGACTCCGTGCAGCGCGGCAATGCCGAGATGGAACGCCGCTGCCAGGAGGTCATCGACGCCTGCGTCGCGCTCGGCGACAACAATCCCATTCTCAGCATCCATGACATCGGCGCCGGCGGCCTCTCCAACGGCTGCCCGGAGTTGGTTGAAAAAACCGGCGCGACCTTTGAGCTGCGCGCGGTGCACAATGAAGAGCGCTCGATGAGTCCGATGGAGATCTGGTGCTGCGAGGCGCAGGAGCGGTATGTGCTGGCGATCGCGCCTGAAAATCGCGCGCGCTTCGAGAGCCTGTGCGAACGCGAGCGCTGCCCGGTGGCGTTCATCGGCGTCGCGCGCGACGACCAGCGCCTGGTGCTCAATGACAGCCATTTCAAAGACCGTCCGATCGATATGGATATCCGCGTGCTGCTGGGTAAGCCGCCGCGCATGGTGCGCGATGTTGAGCGCGGCACGGATCGTCCCGCACCGCTGGCGCTCCAGGATGTCGCGCCGCTGGCGGCGCTTGAGCGCGTGCTGCAGGTGCCGGCTGTGGCCGACAAGACGTTCCTGATTTCGATCGCCGACCGCACGGTCACCGGGATGGTCCACCGCGATCAGATGGCGGGACGCTTCCAGTTGCCGGTGGCGGACAGCGCGGTGACGGTCACCGGCTATCAAGCCGTGACCGGTGAAGCCATGTCGACCGGCGAGCGCACGCCCGTCGCTCTGGTCGACGCCCCCGCGTCGGGGCGCATGGCCGTGGCCGAGGCGATCACCAATATCGCCGGGGTCAACATCGGATCCATTCACACGGTTAAGCTGTCGGCCAACTGGATGTGCGCGTGCGGCGAGGCCGGCGAGGATGCCAAGCTCTTCGACACGGTCGCCGCAGTCGGCATGACGTTCTGTCCGCAGCTCGGCGTCGCGATCCCGGTCGGCAAGGATTCGCTCTCGATGCGCACCGTCTGGCAGGATGAGCACGGCGCGTCGCACCGTCAGGTCGCGCCGCTGAGCCTGATTGTCAGCGCCTTTGCGCCGGTGCAGGATGTGCGCAAAAGCGTGACGCCCGATCTCAAGCCCGGCTCCAGCGAGTTGCTGCTGGTCGATCTCGGCCGCGGGCGCAACCGGCTGGGTGCCAGCGTGCTGGCGCAGGCGTACAACCAGGTGGGCGACGAGACCGCGGACGCGGATGATCCCGCGCTGCTGCGCCGCTTCTTTGACGCGATGCAGGTGCTGGTGGCCGAGGGCGCGCTGCTGGCGTATCACGACCGCTCCGACGGCGGCATCGCGGTGACGCTGGCCGAGATGGCGATGGCGGGCGGGCGCGGGGTGGAGGTCGATCTGCCGGGCAGGGAGCCGCTCGCGGCGCTGTTCAGCGAAGAGCCGGGCGCGGTGCTGCAGGTGGCCGATGGCGCGTTGGAACGGGTCATGGCGGTGTTGGCCAACCAGGGACTTGCCGATGCGGACATGTGTACGCGTATCGGGCATCCGACCGACGACCGTCGCTTCCGCGTTGCGGTGGGCGGTCAGCCGGCAGTGGAGACGACCCTCGTGTGGCTGCGGCGCGCCTGGTCGGCGCTGACCTGCCGCATGCAGGCCTTGCGCGACAATCCCGTCTGCGCCTGGCAGGAGTATGACAACGCGCTGGACGAGACCGACCCCGGCATGCAGTTTGCGGTGACCTTTGATCCGGACGCGCCGGTCGGCGCGAGTGTGCGGCAGCGGCCGCGCATGGCCGTGCTGCGCGAGCAGGGGGTCAACGGACACGTCGAGATGGCGGCCGCTTTCGCGCTGGCCGGTTTCGACTCCGTTGATGTGCATATGACCGATCTTTTGGGCGGGCGGGTTGACTTGGCTGATTTCAACGGTTTGGTGGCGTGCGGCGGCTTTTCGTACGGCGATGTCTTGGGTGCCGGTTCAGGCTGGGCGCGCAGCATCCTCTACAACGCGCGGCTGGCCGAGATGTTCAAGCGGTTCTTTGCGCGGCCCGACACGGTGACGCTGGGGGTCTGCAACGGCTGCCAGATGGTGTCTCAGCTCAAGGCGATCATACCGGGCGCGGAGCACTGGCCTCATTTCCGCCGCAACCTCTCCGAACAGTTCGAGGCGCGCTACGCGACGCTTGAGGTCATGGAATCGCCTTCCGTGCTGTTGCGGGGCATGGCAGGCTCGCGTCTGCCGATCGCGGTGGCGCATGGCGAGGGGCTGGCGGTCTTCGATAGCCCGGCGGATGAAGAGCGGGCGATCGCGGCGCTGCGGTATGTGGACGGCCGCGGCCGGCCGACCGAGCGTTATCCGTGGAATCCGAACGGCTCCAAGGGCGGGCTGACCGGATTCACGACGCGCGACGGGCGGGCGACGATCCTGATGCCGCATCCGGAGCGCGGGTTCCGTTCGGTTCAGCTTTCCTATCGTCCGGCCGACCTGTTTACCGGCGAGGCGGGGCCGTGGCTGCGGCTTTTCCGCAATGCGTACGC
>JAQUEX010000048.1 GCA_028684935.1 Kiritimatiellia bacterium
GCGTGCCCGGCAGCAGCCAGCGCTCGCCCCAGGTCAGGACGGCTGTCTTCGCAGCGGGGATCTCCTTGACCGTGTCGAAGGCATAGTCATACGACCAGCGCCAGGCATGAGGCGGGTGCGGCGAGTGGCCGAGTTCCAGCAGGTGCGCGGGAAACGCCATCCGGGGATTGACGCGCCGGATCGTCTCCGCGACCGGCAGCCCGACTGACACGTGCACGATCAGCAGATCCAGCGGCTGCGACGGCGCGATTTTGTCGATGTTGCTGTTGTCGCCGCAGTGGTAGATGACGGCGTTGCCGGCGTCGGCGCCGCACGACACCTCAAACATCAGCATGTTGTTCAACTGCTTGGGGTTGCGGTAGTGATGGTCGCCGATGTCGATCCGGACGCGGATGCCGCCGAAAACCATGTTGGTTGCCTGGTTGATGACCGTCGTGCCCGGAAACCAACGCGTCACGACCGGCTTACCGCGTTGCAGCATGGCGTGGATGAGAGGCTCCGAATAATGGTCCTTGTGTTCGTGCGTGTTCAGCAGGACATCCAGCTCGGGCGCCAGGCGCTCGACGCGCCGTCCGCTGAGGTCGATGCCGAAACAGGCTGTCGGCGTTTTGAAGACATGGCCCATGTTGTAGATCAGCCAGACGGCCACTCCTTTTTCGACGCGGGTGTGGCGGATCTCGTCGATCGCCTCCAGTGTCGCGTCGCGCAGATAACCGAGCGCCGGGTGGGTCTGCTCGGCTTGATCGCATTGCGCCGCGTTCGTGCTCCAGGCGCGTGCGTAGAGGGCGTAATCCTCGACAGAAAGCTGGTCACAGGCGCGCTGGAGAACGGCCATGCGTTCGCGTCGGTCCGCACGGTTCGTGCCGTCCGGGGGATTCTGCCTGAGCCAGAACCGTGTCGCCTCGAGCGGGTCCTGCCGTGCCGTGTCATCCGCTTCTGTGCCGGCGCACCCGATGAACAACATGGCCGCACAGACCAACCCCGCTCTTATTGCTTTATTCATAATCGTCTCCATAGCGCTAAACCAAAATCAGCCCGACGTACGAAACGGTGTCCGGGCCGTTGTTGTAGCGAAGGCCCGCGGCATCCAGCAGCGCGGCGACATCGATACAGTAGGCCTCCAGCGACGCGATGGCTTGGTCGGGCAGACAACACGGTTCGCCGCGCGTATAGGTGCAGGAATTGCACAATTCGCAGGCGCCCGCGCTCAAAGCCAGCGTCGGCGTCAGGTGCGCGGCCACACGTGCCGCCACGCGGCGGAACAGGGCGTTGTGGCGCGCGGCGGCGTCCATCATGCCTTCCAAATCGAATGCGTCCGTCAGCGGCCAGACGGTTTGGATCACCAGCCCGCGCGTGAAGCGGCGCGCCCGGCTGGCCAGTTCGTCAGGCGAGCCGACGCCGGGCGGGCAAGCCCAGTTGGTTCCGTATTTGCCGCACTGGTTCGTGGCGCAGGCGTCGCGGAACACCGGATTGAACACGATCGTCTCGACCGCGATATCGCCGAAACGGGTTACGCCAAGATCAGCCAGTATGTTGTGAAGGGTCTGTGTCATGGTGACTCTCGCGCGGGCGGCGGCTACAGTTCGATGATGGCCGGGTCGCAGGGCGTGAGGGTCTGCATGCCTTGGGGGGTGACCAGGAAGGTGTCCTCCACGCCGACCGCGCCGCTGCCGGGGATCACGAACTTGGGTTCGAGCGCGATGCACATGCCGGCGGCCAGCGTGTCGGTCGAGCGCGCGCCCAGCACAGGCTGCTCGTTGATCACGATGCCGGTGCCGTGGCCCACGAATTTGGCCTTTTGCGCGAGGCCCATGAAACAGTCGGCAAGCCCGGCCTCGGACGCCCGCGCCAGCGCGAGGGCATAAAGGTCTTCGCAGCGCGCGCCGGGCACGCCGGCGGCGGCGATGGCGTGCTGGATCTCGAGCGCCACCTGGTGTGCGTCGCGCGCTTGGGGTGCGAGCGGGCCGATTGAGAAGGTGCGCGTGCAGTCGGTCAGATACCCGTAAAAATTGGCGGCGATGTCAACCATCACGGCCATGCCGCTTGTCAAGCGGACGCCGCTTTGTCCGACCGGCATGGAGGGGTGCAGGCCTGCACCGCCGAGCGCGAAATCGTAGGGCGAGGCGGCACCGCCGTTGTCGCCGGCCAGCACGGTACCCATGAAGCCCTCCATGCTGTTCCCCGCGATGCGGAAAAGGCCCAGGCTGCCGGCTTTGAGCATCAGGTGGAACATCTCGACCGACCACGCTTGGTCGGTCATGCCCGGCTCATAGACAGCGGCATACTGCGGGATGACGGCGGCATGTCGGCTGCCGGTCATTTTCATGATGCTGATTTCGTAAGGCGTTTTGATCGAGCGGCAGCGCCGCAGCAGCGCCGAACCGTCGGCGGCCGTTGCATCGCTGAACACGCTCGACAGCCGCAGCCACTCGCTGTGAGTCAGTTCATCGGTTTCGAGCAGGATACGCCGGGGCAGGACAAGCCCGGCATCACGCAGCAGATCAGGGATTTGCTCGGGTTTGCGCACGTCGGCCACAGTGTCGCCGCGCAGGCCCACGGGGCGGCGCACGAAAAACCGGGGCACACCTTCGGCCGGCAGGTAGACGAACCCCATAAAGACGCGGCCTGCGGCATAGAAAAGATTTACGTTGGTCGCGATCAGCAGCGCATCGGCGCCTTCGGCGCGCAGCGCTGACTGAACGCGTGACCAACGCAGGCGCAGATCCGATGTCAGTTCGTCGGGATATCCAGTAAACATGGCAGGATGATACCCGAGCGGCGGCCGGCCTGTAAAGGGCGTGAAAAAATCCGGTTGCCGTCCCGGCGGCGAAACGCTATCATGTGTTACTACAAACAGAAACGGCAGAGAGGACGTATGATGAAAAAACTCATCGCGGTGTTGGTGGTCGGGCTTGGCGCGGGGTTGTCCGGGTGTGGGCGCAAGGAGGCGGGCGCGGCGGCGGACGGGCCGATTGTGTTGAACTACGCGAACTTTCCGCCGGCCGCGACATTTCCCTGTGTGCAGATGGAGCGCTGGAAGACCGAGGTGGAAGCGCGCACCGGCGGCGCGGTCAAGGTCAACACCTTCCCGGGCGGTACGCTGCTTGGCGCCAAGGACATTTTCGACGGTGTGATCGCGGGCACGGCCGACATCGGCAATTTCGCGATGAGTTATCAGCCGGGACGTTTCCCGGTCTCCGAGGCGATGGACCTGCCGCATTTCTTCCCCGATGCCAAGCATGCCAGCCGCATCTTGGCCGGTCTGATTGAACGTTTCCAGCCGGCTGAATTCAGCCAGGTCAAAGTGCTGGCGCTCTTCACGTGTCCGCCGGCGTTGGTGATGAGTTCCAAGGAGATCAAGACGCTGGCCGATCTCAAGAATCTGCCGCTGCGCTCTTCAGGCACCGGTGCCGAGGTGATGAAGCGGCTGGGAGCCGCGCCGGTCGCGATGCCGCAGTCGGACGTGCCGGACGCTCTGCAAAAAGGCGTGGTGAAGGGTAATGTCTCCTCCGGCGAAGTCCTGAAAGACATGAACTACGCGGCCTACTGTCCGTATGTCTACAAAACTGATCTCTGCGTCATTAGTTTCGCGGTGGTCATGAACAAGGCGAAATACGAGGCGCTGCCGGCGGCGGTCAAGCAGGTGTTCGACAGCCTCTATCATGAGCATGCCGAATGGACGGGCGCCTACGTCGACCAGCATGTTCAGACCGCGCTGGAGTGGTCGAAAGAGAAACACGCCTTGGTTATCCATAAGCCCACCGATGCAGACCGTGCGACGTTGCGCGCCACGGCGCAGCCGTTGTTTGCCGATTACATCGCGCGCGCCAGCGCCAAGGGCGTTGACGCTGAAGCGGTGCTTGCGCACATCCGCAGCCAGATGCCCTAAGCCCCTTGCGGTCGGCCTCTAGCCGGTCGCGTTTTCACTCGAAAGCGGTCTCATGCTGTATACGTTGATCCGTGTTGAGAAAAAGCTCTGTACGGCCGGGATGATGGTGGCGGGCCTGCTGCTCGTCACCTTGGTGTTGCTTTCCGGCATGAATGTGGCCTGCCGGCTGGTCGGACACCCGGTCAGCGCGAGCTATGAGCTGTCCGGCTTCTTCGGCGCACTGCTTGCGGCGCTCGCGCTGGCCGATACGCAGCGCAAGCGCGGACACGTCGAACTCGACCTGTTCACGCGCCTGTACGCGCTCGCAGCCCGGCGCTGGGTCGGTGCCTTCAACGTGTGTGCAGGCGCCGTGCTGGTGCTCGTCCTGGGCGGTCAACTGGTCAGCCGCGCCTGTGTGTTGCTGCGGGCTGGCGAGGTGTCCGAGACGCTCAAGTTGCCGTATCCGTGGCTGATGATCGGGGCGGCGGGCGGGCTTTTCCTGCTGGCTGCGTCGTATGTGACCGACTTCGTGGTGCTCGCCTTCGGCCACCTCAAAAAAGACGCCTACGAACAGCAGCGCGCGCAGACGGTCAATCCGATCTGCGATGAAACCGAGGCAGGGCGCGGGAAGACGTCTTCGGCGGAGGCGTCGGCCAAGAAATGGATGGTGCTCGGGCCCGGACTGTTTGTTTTGGCGGGCGCGGCACTCTGGGCCGGACTCCATTTCACCCGCGTCGCGGCCAGCCCCGCCGCGCTCGGGTATCTCGGGATCGGCATCATGCTGACGCTGATTCTGTTTGCCGGCATGTCGCCGGGGCTGGCGATGCTGCTCGCGGGGTTCATCGGCTTGCAGACCCTCAATCCGCCCGCCACTGCGGTTGCGCTGCTGAACGGCACGGTCGGCGCGGAAGTTTGGACGGTCTTCTCGAACTACGGCTTTACCGTGATCCCGCTGTTCGTGCTGCTGGGCGAAGTGATCTACCACGCGGGTTACAGCGACCGGTTGTTCCGTGCCGCGCAGGCGTGGTTCGGGCATACGCGCGGCGGACTTGCGGTGACCACGATCTTGGCGTGCGCCGGGTTCTCGGCGATCTGCGGCTCGAACACCGCCACGGCCGCGACCATGAGTTCGGTGGCGCTGAAGCCGATGTGGCGCAACAACTATCACCCCGAGCTGAAGTGCGGCAGCATTGCCGTCGGCTCCACCCTGGGCGCGATGATCCCGCCCAGCATCGTGCTGGTGGTGTACGGCCTTTACACCGGACAGAGCATCGGCAAGCTCTTTGCGGGCAGTATCCTCCCCGGGTTGTTGCTGACGGCGCTGCTCGTGCTGACCGTGAAGGTGATTCTCTGGTGCCATCCCGACTGGGCGCGGACCGGCGTGCGCGGTTCGCGCCGTCGGCGTTTCGCGCTGCTGCCGCAGGTGCTCGATGTCGCGGTGCTGTTCGGCGTGATCATGGCTGCGATGTGTTCGGGGGTGGTGACGCCCACCGAAGCGGCCGGGCTTGGCGCGCTGCTCGGGATCAGCGGTTGCCTCGTTCGCGGGCGGCTCTCGCGCCGGCAGTTCATGAACGCCGTGTTGGCGACGCTGCGCATCACCGCGATGGTCTTCCTGATCCTGGCCGGCGCCACCGTGTTCGGACGTTTTCTGGTGCTGACGCGCCTGCCGTTCGAGTTGACCGACTGGGTCGCGCAGATGAATCTGGCGCCGGCGCTGATCCTGCTGTTCATGATGGGCTGCTATCTGGTCGGCGGCTGCATCATGGACGCCTTGGCGTTTCTGTTGATTTCGCTGCCGCTCTTTCAGCCGTTGGTGACACGCATGGGGTACGACCTGATCTGGTTCGGGCAGGTGGTCTGTCTGGTTACCACGCTCGGCGCGATCACACCGCCGGTTGGCGTCTCCTGCTTTGTCGTCGCGGGGATGTCGCCCGACGCGCACGCCGCGCAGGTCTTCCGCGGCGCGATGCGCTTTCTGCCCGCTTATCTGATTGTCTTCCTCTTGCTGATGCTCTTTCCGGATGTCATGGTGGGCTGGCTGGCCGGCAGGGTCAAGTAGCGGAGCGGGTCATTTTCTGGGAGCCGCGCCCATTTCGAAAACCAGCGTTCCGCCCTTCATGATGTCGGCGTGCTCGAGCTTCATGCCCGGAAAGGGTTTGCCGTTGAGGGTGATCCCCTGCACGTATTTGTTCTCTTTCGAAAGATTTCGCGCCTCGACGGTGAAGGTGCGCCCGCGCGGCAGGCGCAACGTGATCTTGCCGATCTGCGGCGCACCGAACACGTAGCCGTCGTTGCACGGATTGAAGGGATAAAACCCCATCGCGGAAAAGATATACCAGGCCGACATCTGGCCGCAATCGTCGTTGCCGCACAGGCCGTCGGGCTTGTTCTTGTACTGCGTGTCGAAGATCTCGCGGATCAGTTCCTGCGTGCGCCACGGCTGGCCCGCGTAGTTGAAGAAATAGGCGGTGTGGTGGCTGGGCTCGTTGCCGTGCGCGTATTGTCCGATCAATCCGGAGACATCGAGCACAAAGCCTGCGCCTTCGACCTTGGACGGGAGCGTGAAGAGCGTGTTGAGCTTCTTCACGGTGGCGGCTTTGCCGCCCATCAGCGCGATCAAGCCCTCAGGGTCATGCTGCACATGCCACGTATACTGCCAGGCGTTGCCTTCGGTGTAATCGTATCCGCTGTGTTCGCCGTGGTTCAGTTTCACAGGGTCGAACGGCGTGCGCCAGTTACCCTTGGCGTCGCGGCCGCGCATGAAGCCTGTTTCCGGGCAGAAGAGGTTTTTGTAGAAGTCCGCACGTTTTGAAAAGCGCTCTGCGTCGGCATGTTTGCCCAACGCCTTGGCGAGCTGCGCGGCGCAATAGTCGTCGTAGACGTACTCCAGCGTGCGCGAAACGCTTTCGCCCTTGATGATGTCGAAAGGCAGGTAGCCGTAGCGGGTATAGACATCCCAGTCCGACTTGGGATGATTGACCGTGAGCGATGTCTTGATGCCCTGGAACGCGGCTTCGGCGTCAAACCCGCGGAAGCCCTTGAGGGTGGCGTCGGCGATGACAGGTACCGAATGGTTGGCGATCATACAGTGGTTTTCCTTGCCCCACAAGGTCCAGATCGGCACATAGCCCTGCGCCTTCTGGTGTGCGATCATGGTTCCGATAAAGCCGTCCACGCGCTCAGGTGCGAGAATGGTGTAGAGCGGGTGCGCCGCACGGTAGGTGTCCCAGAGCGAGAGCGTGGAGTAGTAGGCCTTGCCCGGCGCGGTCAACACCTTGTCGTCCGCACCGCGGTACTGACCGTCCACATCCGCGATGTTGTTCGGCTGGATGAACAGGTGGTACATCGCGGTATAGAAATTTTCTTTCTGCTCGAGCGACCCCTCGACCTCGGCACGAGCGAGCAGGGTGTTCCACGCGGCCTTGGCCTGCGCGCGCACCTTCATGAAATTCCAGTGCGGGATCTCGGCGTCCAGGTTCTTTTTCGCGCCTTCCACGCTGACCGTTGAGAGCGCCACCTTGACCTGCAGGGTTTCGCCGGGCTTGAGGTCGAAGTCCAGCACATAGCGCGGGGCCTTCTCCCCCTCCTGCGCGGGGAGTTGCCGGATCGCGGCGTAGGGTCTGTCGAACTTCACGACATAGAAATAGTGGCGCTTGACCCACGCCTGGGCCTGGTTGTGGCCGCTGAGGGTCGTCGGGTCCTCGACGGTCACGTCGCTGGACAGAATGTGCTTGCGCAGCGCCTCCTTGCCGCTCACGATGCCGTACTGCAAGTCGACCAGCAGGCGCGCGGGCGCGGCATGCTTGAAGGTGTACCGATGAAACGCCACGCGCGGAGAGGCGGTTAACTCAACATCCACGCCGAAGTCGTCCAAGGTCACCGCATAATAGCCGGGCTTGGCCTGCTGCGTCTCTTTTTTATAGCGGCTGTGAAAATTCTCGCGCTCGATGGCACCCGTGAACGGCTGGAGCTGAATGTCGCCGAGGTCGGGGCAGCCCGTGCCGTTGAGGTGTGTCTGCGAGAAGCCCCAGATCGATTCATCGAGATACATGTAGCCGGAGCAGTAGGTCCAGGTGCAGTTGCCGGTGTCGGGGCTGGGCTGCACCAGCCCGAACGGGGTGCAGGCACCCGGGAAGGTGTGGCCGTTGTCGGCCGCGCCGATGAAGGGGTTCACATACTGCGTGAGATCCCGCTCCGCGCTGCGGAGCGGGCAGGTGCAGCCCGTGATCAGAGACAGGAACGCAAGCAGGCCAACGCTTCTTTTCATGGAACGGATCCTTTCGGTTGATAACCAACGTCTTATTAAAACAGGCCAGACCGATGCGGACAAGCCCGATTTCGGCGGCTTGACATCCCGGCGACGGTTTGCCACGCTGAACATCATGACACACTCTGCGTTTCCTCGCCGCCGGTTTCTGCAAGCGTCCCTGGCCGCGGGCGTCGGTTCGCTGGCCGGCGCCGGACGCGCGGCGCCGGGCGCCCGGCCGCTGCGTCTCGGTGCGCCGGCCTTTGCCAAAACCGACGATCCGGTGGAACTGGCCCGCTGGCATCGCGCCAACGGGTATCGCGCCGCGTATTGCCCGCCGCTCGACATGAAGGACGCGGCCCGGATCCGCGCCGTGGAAAAGGCCTTTGCCGAGGCCGATGTCGTGATCGCCGAAGTCGGGCGCTGGTGCAACCTCACCGACCCTGACCCGGTGAAGCGCAGGCAGAATCTTGCCAAGGTCACGGAGGGACTGGCGCTGGCCGACGCCGTGGGTGCCCGGTGCTGCGTGGACATCGCCGGCTCGTTCAACCCCGAGGTTTGGTACGGCCCGCACCCCGATAATTTCTCGCCGGCCTTTTTTGACGCGGCGGTCGAAAACGCGCGCGCCGTCATTGATGCCGTCAAGCCGACGCGGGCCGCCTTCACCTATGAGATGATGGGGTGGTGCATGCCGGAGTCGCCGGAGCGCTATCTGGCGCTGATCAAGGCGATTGACCGGCCGGCGTTTGCCGTGCACCTCGATCCGTGTAACCTGATCAACTCGCCTGATAAGATCTATCGCAACACGGAGCTGTTGAACCGCTGCTTCGACCTGCTCGGCGACAAGATCGTCAGTTGCCACGCCAAAGATTTGGCGTGGGAAATCGCGTTGAACGTCCACTTCCGCGAGGTGCGTCCCGGCACCGGCGTTCTGGACTACGCGACCTTCCTGCGTCGTCTTGCGGCGCTGCCGACGCCGCCGCCCCTGATGATCGAACATCTCAAGGGCGCGGAAGAATACGCCGCGGCAGCGGCCCATATCCAGGCCGCCGGCGCGGCGATCGGCCTCGCTTTCGCGCCGTAGTCCGGACGGCTGCGCCGCCCGCTACTGCACCCACACGTGCCGGATGCGCGGGCCGTCAAACTCGCAGAGGAAGATGCCCTGCCACATGCCGAGCTGCACGTTGCCGAAGGCGACGATGACCTGCACGGACGAGCCGGTGATCATGGTCTTGAGGTGCGCGGCGGTGTTGCCGCCGGCATGCGTGTAGGCCGGATTCTTCCACGGCGCGACGGTGTCGAGCTGGTGCAGGATGTCCTGCACCACATGCGGGTCCTCGTTCTCGTTGATGGTGATCCCGCACGTGGTGTGCGGCGTGAAGACCGTCACAACGCCATCCGTGATGCCCAACGCCTGAACCGCCTTTTGAACGTGGTCCGTGATGTTCACAAACTGGGAATGCGCGCTGGTCTGCACATCAAAGCTTTTCATGGTTGGACTCCTTTCACAATGCGTGAAGCACGTTTAGTAACCTCGACCGTCAACAATTTTAGAATTCAGGCGCGGCGCGTGCAAGTTCAAAACAGCTTACTCGCCGGCGGCTCGGAAAAACTGCTGCGTGCGCGGAACCTCAATCCGGTAGGGACTATTCGTGGCTTCCGGAATCTCGGCCCACGAGGGCGCCGACAGCGAATCCGCGCTCTGCAGCCGACCTAGGAAACTGACTTCCAACCCGCCGGCGCCGCTGTCGACGCTCACGCGACGCCATTGCGTCTCGCCGCAACCGGCGAGCTTGGCCTGCATCGCGGGCGTCAACTGCTTGACCAGCTCCGCATTGTACGCATGCGATGTCGTGTTCGTCAGCTCGAGGGAATTGTACACGCGCAACGCGCCGAGCCCCAGGCCGACGGCTTTGCCGGCCGGTGAATCGGGCGTTGTCGCCGGATCGACGTCCGTCGTCACGATCGAGATGTTCGTGTCGCTGTTGAGGAAAATCTCCCACGAGCGGAACTGGATGGGAAAATCTCTCAGCGAGGGCGTCTCGACCTCCCAGAAACCGCATTCGGGGCGAGCCGGATCGGGCGACGGGAACGGCGTCACCACGTTCACATGGCGGTGGCCCGCGATCAACATCAAAAGATTCGGGTAGCGATGCAGCGTGGCGACGAGGTTCGTCTCTGCTGCGGCATCGTAGAACTGCTTGCCCGCGGTCTTGTTGGTCACCGTCAGGCTCTCCTGCGGGCAGACGGGAATGTGGGCCGCCAGAATCATCAGCATCTCGTCGGACTGGCCTCTCTGCAGTTCGTTGGTGAGCCAGGCGTAGCGTGCGTCGTCCACCCAGCCCGCACCGTAGAACGTTGGGGACTGCCCCGGCGTGTCCTCCTTGCAGGTGTTGTCCAGCACGATCACGCGGATTGGGACGTTGGCCGACGGTTCAAACGAGTAGCAGGCCGCCGTGCTTCCCGTGCCGTCCTGGTGGAAGCCGTGTCCGACCGGGCTCGATGTCGTCTCGAAAAACTCGCCGATGAAGTCGGTGGGCGACGTGACATCCTCCGTGATGATGTGGCGGTTCTGATCGGCCGCGACAGTCGGCCGCGCGGCAAAGCCGTTCGTGGGCCCCCAAAGGATCACGTCCCCGTAGGGCGTGGTCCCATCGACCACCCCCACGTAGATCCCCTGCCCTTCCGAGGCGTTCGGCACCAAAGGCCCCGCCACGGGATGCGAATAGATTTCGAGCACGTTGCTGCCGACGAGCGCCTGCCGGACCTTCGCCGTCGGATAGCCGATGCCCATCCAGAACTGGTCGTGGTTGCCGACAACGGCATACCACGGGATCGCGCGGTCGAGCCCGGCGGCCTGAAACGGCTTCTGGTAGTCGATCGTGTCCGCGCCGCGGTGTGCGCCCGAGCTGGGTACGATGGTCTTGCCGTCCATGACGTCGATGAACCAGCGGAGTTCGTTGTACTGCCCGGAGTTGCAGAAGTCGCCCAGCGCCATGCCGAAATGGAAGGGCGCCAGCCGGTGCAGGGCGTTGATGGTCTGGACCGTCGCGTCGAGCAGATGCGTCGTGGCGCACATGGCCGGCGAGTAGGAGGACGGGTTGAGCCCGCCGGGCCCTTGGGTGCCGAACGGGGCGCTCCAGCCGAAATAGGGGACCTGGGCGGGCGACTCCTTGTCCGTGATGTGGATGTCGCTGATGGTGAAGAAGGAGAGCAGGCGGGCCTGGCGCGTCGCCATCACGTAATCCGCGGGCATCAGGTCGAGCCGCACGCCATGGTTCGTGCCGCCCTCCCACTGCCATTGGGCGTAGCCTTCCTCCACGTAGGCCGCGACGTTTGACGGCGCGATCGGGGTGTACGTCGGCAGCTCGACCGGCACCAGCGTCCGCTGGCGCGTTCCGACCTCGACGCCGGCCCCGTCGACCTGCAGGGCGAGAAGCCCGAGCCAACATCCAAAACCCACCCGCTGCCAAACCCCACTCCTAAGCAAACCGCCACGCTCCATATCCTGTTCGACTGACATTGTCGCCCATAACATCTACGGGCACCTAAGACCGCGATTTTAGGGATGCAGAGGGCGAATGTCAACGACGCGTTCAAGCGGGCGCGGTTCAACTTAGTTGGGACCGCGCCCGAGCAGGCTCAGATATTTTTTGCCCAGATTTTTAACCACGATTTCCTTTGCTTCCGGCAAGGCAAAGGGTAAACTCACTCCCTGTTATGGCTTATGAAGTGTTAGCACGGAAGTGGCGCCCCAAGGGGTTTGATGATGTGGTCGGCCAGGAGCACGTCACGCGAACGCTCAAGAACGCGATCGAGACCGGCCGTGTCGCGCACGCCTATCTGTTCGTCGGGCCGCGCGGCATCGGCAAGACCTCGTTGGCGCGGATCTTCGCCAAGGCGCTGAATTGCGAGAAGGGTCCCACCACCGCGCCGTGCAGTGCCTGCAGCATGTGCCGCGAAATCGCGGCCGGCAACGCGCTGGATGTGCTGGAAATCGACGGGGCCTCGAACAACGGCGTGGACCAGGTGCGCGACCTGCGCGACCAGGTCCAGTTCGCCCCGACCCACGGCACCTTCAAGATCATCATCATCGACGAAGTCCACATGCTTTCCACCGCGGCCTTCAACGCGCTGCTCAAGACGCTGGAAGAGCCGCCGCCGCACGTGAAGTTCATCTTCGCCACGACGGAGGGCGACAAGGTCCTGCCGACCATCATTTCGCGGTGCCAGCGCTTTGACCTGCGCCGCATTCAGACACCGCTGATCGTCGAGCGCCTGCGCCACATCTGCACGGCCGAGCACATCACGATCGACGACGACGCGCTGCTGGCGGTGGCGCGCGGGGCTGAGGGCGGCATGCGCGACGCTCTCTCCGCGCTGGATCAGCTCATCTCTTTCAAGGGCGATGCCCTCACCGAGGAGGACGTGCTGGCGGTCTTCGGCCTGGTGTCGCGCCGGTCACTCGAGGGGCTTGCCACGGCCGTGTTGAAGGGCGACATGCCCGAGATCCTGCGGCTGGTCGCGATGTTCGACAGCGCCGGCAAGGACATGCGCCGCCTGACGGTGGAGCTGATGGAGTCCTTCCGCAACCTGCTGATCTACCAGTATGTCGGCGAGGCGATGTCGACGCTCGACGCCACGCCTGAACAGGTCCGCACGCTGGCTGAGCAGGCATC
The DNA here is from genome assembly GCA_028684935.1 of Kiritimatiellia bacterium. Classification (GTDB taxonomy): domain Bacteria; phylum Verrucomicrobiota; class Kiritimatiellia; order RFP12; family UBA1067; genus DUPH01. The sequence continues at coordinate 12,794 of JAQUEX010000048.1, forward strand.
GCTGGCGGACGCCTCGCGCGTGCAGCAGATCGCCGACCAGCTCGCCGAAATGGAAGGGAGGTTGCGCTTCGCCCTCTCCGTTCGCACGCTGATCGAAATGACGCTCATCCGCTGCGCGCGCATTGCGAACGCGGTGTCTCTCGAAGAGGTGCTGCGCCGTCTGAACGCGCTGCGCTCGGATGAGCCGCAAGCGGTCGCCAACAAGCCCGCTGTGCCCGCCGCGCGTCCGGCAGACCTCTATGACGATCCGGTGCTCAAGCAGGTGCTGCAGGAGTTTGACGGCAAGATCGTCGGGGTCGAGGACGGCGACGACTAGACCGCGTGCGCCAGCAACTCCGGCAGATGGCCCACGTGGTCGAGAACGTAATCCGGGCTGAAGCCGAAGCGCGCGAGATCGGCGCGACGCGTCACGCCGGAGAGCACCAAGACCGTCTCAATGCCGGCCTCGATGCCGGCGATGATGTCGGTGTCCATGCGGTCACCCACGATCAGCGCATGTTCGCGCGCGCACCCCAGCAGCGAGAGCCCGGTACGCATCATCAGAGGGTTGGGCTTGCCAACGAAATACGCCTTCACCCCGGTCGCCAACTCGATCGGCGCCACCAGCGCGCCGCATGCCGGGATGATGCCGTCCTCCGCCGGTCCGGTGAGGTCGGGGTTGGTGCCGATCAGCTTCGCGCCTTTGCTCACCAGACTCACGGCGCGCTTGATCGTCTCGTAGGTGTACATCGGGGTCTCGCCGACCACCACGTAGTCGGGGTTGACGTCGTTAGTGGAGTAGCCGGCCTGATAGAGCGCGTTGATCAGGCCGGGCTGGCCGATCACATACGCGCTGCCCCCCGGCGTCTGCGAGGCCAGAAACGCGGCGGTGGCCATGGCGCTGGTGTAAAAATGGCTCTCGTCGATGTCTACACCCATGCGGTGGAGCTTTTCGCTCAGTTCACGCGGCGACCGTTCGCTGCTGTTCGTGAGAAAGAGAAAGGGGATGCCCGACGCGCGTAGCCAGTCGACGAAGGCCTGCGTGCCCGGCAGGATCGTGTTACCGTGATAAATCACGCCGTCCATGTCACACAAGAGGCCGGTTTTGGTCTGCGGGATAAGTCCGGTTTTCATAGTGTTTTCCAGAAATTAGGGGCCGCGGGAGAGGGCATGGCCGTCGGCGTCTGGACAGGCGCTGAGACGCTCGACGAGTGCGCGGCACAGATCGGCTGACCCTGCCGCAGCGCTTTTTAAGAAGGTCTTGAAATCCAGGGCGTTGTTGCCGTCGCCCGGCACGTCGCTGAGCGCGCGCAGGATCAGGAAGGGCACCCCGAAACGCGTGCAGGTGTGGGCGATCGCGCCACCCTCCATATCGACGCACGCTACGCTGTCCTGAAAACGCGCACGGATCTGGGCGAGCTGCTGCTGCGAGTGGATGAAGGAGTCGGACGACCCCAGCAGGCCGTGGTGGCAGGCCGGCGGCTCGGGCCGGGTGGCCAGCACCTCCCTGAAACGCGCGAGCAGCGCGGGCGAGGCGCGGAAGCGCGGCTCGCTGCCCAGCATCTGCCCAAAGGCTAGGCCGAGCGGCGTCACGTCCACGTCGGTGTAGACGATCTCCTCCGGCACGAGCAGGTCCAGGATGCGCTGACCGGCCTTCAGGCCGCCGGCCGTGCCCGTGTTGATGACGCAGCCCGGCCCGAAGTCAGAGAGCAGCAGGGCGAGCGTGCAGGCGGCGTTGACCTTGCCGACGCCGGTCTGCGCGATCACCAGCTCCTGATCGCCGTGGCGGGCATGAAACAGCCGCGTGTTGAAGTGGACGCGCGCGTCGTGCTGCGGAAAACGCGCCAGCAGCGCCTCCAATTCCTCCTCCATCGCGGCCACAAGGGCAATCGGTTTCTTCATGCGGCTAGTGTCGTATGATTCACGCGGGATGTCAACTCGGCGCGCGGGCGCATGGCCGATTCACGTGCTTGAATCAAGCGGTTGATGCCGTCCATCGGCAACCGAAACCATAAACCTCAACGGTCAGTGAAACGAGGATGCGCCCGCCCTCGGCGCGGCGCGCGAAATGGCATTGAGAAGGGAGGGTCAGCGTGCTAACATAACGAACCGACTCACTTTTACCAAGGATGCACTCAAAACAGGGGGGATAGATGTTTGCAGCGCATGCCATTCGTTTCGTGCTTTTCGGCCTTCTCGTGCCAGCGTTCGCATTGTTCGCGAAAGAGCCGTCCGACCTTCAGCTCTTTCTTTTGATCGGCCAGTCCAACATGGCCGGGCGCGGCAAGGTTGAGCCCACCGACCAGGTGCCACACCCGCGTATCGTGATGTTTGATAAAAACAACGTCTGGGTGCCCGCCACGGATCCCGTGCATTTTGACAAACCCAAAATCGCGGGTGTCGGGCTCTGCTCGGAGTTTGCGCGCCGCGTCGCGGCGGCGGAGCCGCAGGCTGTCGTGGGGCTCGTGCCGTGCGCGTTCGGCGGCACGACGCTGGACCAGTGGCGGCCAGGATCGGCACTCTATACCAATGCCGTGGCCCGGGCGCGTGCGGCGATGCAGAGCGGACGGCTCCGGGCGATTCTGTGGCACCAGGGCGAGGGTGACAGCGCGCCGGCCAAGACCGCGACGTATCCGGCGCGTTTCAGCGCGATGATCGCGCAGTTGCGCAGCGACCTGAACGCGCCCGATGTGCCGGTGCTCGTGGGCGAGTTGGGACGTTACCGTGACGCCTATGCCGGCTTCAACGCGATGCTGCCGCACGTGCACCAGGCCGTGCCGAACAGTGCGCGTGTCTCTGCGGAGGGGCTCGGCGCGAACAGTGATAACGTTCACTTCAACCGCGCGGCGCTGATTGAGTTCGGGCGACGGTATTTCGATGCGTACGAGAGGTTGAGAAAGGAAGCCGCGCAACGCTGAGCACGCGCTATGTCTTGCGGAAAACAGATGCTGTGGTGGGGGCGGTCTGCCCCGGATTACTCCCGGAACGGCGTGCTGCGTCAACACCTGCAGGCGCTCGGCTGGGCGGTGACGGATTTCTCGCCGGCCGTCTCGCCGTTGGGCGACCTGGAGGCCGCGCTGCGCCGACTGCCCCGGCCCGATGCGGTGTGGGTGCCCTGTTTCCGCCAGCGCGATCTGTTGGCCGCGCGCCGCTGGTGCGACCGTCGGGGCGGCGTGCCGCTCGTGTTCGATCCGCTGATCAGCGCGTACGACAAGCAGGTGTGGGAGCGTTTCAAGCTCAAGGACGGCGACCGCGGCGCGGAGCGCTTGCTGGTATGGGAACGTGCACGGTTTGCGAGGGCGGACCGGGTGATCGCCGATACCGCGAGCCATGCCGCTTTTTTTGCAGAGACGCTGGGGGTTGCGCGCGAGAAGCTCCATGTGGTGTTTGTCGGCGCGGACGAGACGCTTTTCCGGCCGGCTCCTGCTCCCGCGCGTGCGGCGGGAGCGCCGGTTGACGCGCTGTTTTACGGCAGCTTCATTCCGCTGCACGGGGCGCGCACCATCATCGAGGCCGCGCGGGTCTATCAGGGGCCGCCGGTCCGCTGGAGCCTGCTGGGCGACGGCCCATCGAAGCCCGAGTGCCAGCGTGCGGCCAGAGCGCTGCCGCATGTCGTGTTCGAAGCGCGTCTCCCGTATGCGGCACTGCCGGCCCGCATCCAGCGTGCCGATATCCTGCTCGGCGTGTTTGGTGCCACGCAGAAAGCCGGACGCGTCATCCCGAATAAAGTGTTTCAGGCGCTGGCGTCGGGGCGGCCGGTGGTGACGCGCGTCTCAGAGGCGTATCCGGCGGCGGCACGGGAGAGCGAGGCTGTGGCCTGGGTGCCGGCCGGCGATCCGCGCGCCTTGGCCGATGCGGTGGCGGCTTGGGCGTCGGAGCCCGCGCGGCTCGCCACGCGCAGCCAGTCCGCCCGCGACCTCTACGAAGCCTGCTTCGCGGCGCCGGTGATCCGCGCGCAGCTCGCGGCGGCATTAGACGGACTCGGCTAAATACGGGGCCAGCTCGTCGAGCGCAGGCCGGATGTCGAGGTTGTCATAAAAGCGCCGGCATTCGCGCATGTTTTCGGACGGCGGCGCGCCCGCCGGATAGTACGTGGTGTCGTACACCGTGCGCGACCAGGGGCCGAAGGGCGCGGAACGCACCCAGTTGGTGGCGCCGAAGAGGCCGATCGTCGGGGTCTTCATCGCGGCGGAGATCTGCATCGCCGCAGAGTCGGTGGACACAGTCAGGAAGGCGCCCGCAAGCAGGTGCTTGAGCTGCGGGATGGAGGTCTGCCCCGCGCGGTTTTCGCAACGCCCGGCAAGCTGGCCCGCAAGCTGCGACACATACGCGCGCTCGTCGGGCGAGCCGGTCAGCACGAACGGCAGGCCGAACCGCTCGTGCAGCACAGCGCTGATCTCGCGCCACTTGGCGTCGGGCAGACGCTTGGAGTGCCAGTTGGGCGAGCTGCCCGCATTGAGGACGATGTAGTCGCGCGGCTTGGGCGTGAATGTCAGATCAAGCGGGCCGAGCAAGCCTGTGGGCTCCAGGATCGCGCGCCAAGTTTCCTGCGCGGAGCGGCCGCTGGACGTAAAGCGGCGCTCGGCGATGCGGCGCGCGCCGGAGAGACGCGTCAACAGCCGGCTGCGGTCATTGCTCTGCAGGTCGATCAACAGATCCAGCCGCTGATGACGCGCCGCGCGCACGAACCGCCCGAGCGAGCGCAGCCGTTTGTCGTTCAAAATGACGAACGTCTCGAATTCATCCTGATAGAGCGCCTGGCCGGGCGCCATCGTCAGCACCACGGGTTTGACCGTCAGCGCGCGGATAAACGGCATGGCCAGCGCCAAGTCTCCCAAAGCACTAAATCTGAGCACTCCGACTTTCATGAATGAGAGTCAGTATACAGCCGCGACGCGCCGCTGTCACCTCTGCGTCTGCTTCGGATGCGCACCGGCAGGCTTGACCCTGCCAAGTCGGGATGTTATGGTGGCGCCCTTCCGTGCGGGGTGATCGTTTCGCCTTTTTTATGAGAGTCTATTTAAGAGATCCGGCGCTTTTTTTCCGTTGGCTTGAAAAGAACGGCTTTGCCTACGCGGTGTTGCGCGGCTACCGCAATATGGGCGAGTGTCCGGCGCGCGGCGGCAAGGAGGATATGGATGTCCTGCTCGAAGACCGCGCGGCCGAAGCCGTGGCCCGCTCGTTCCGCGGCGTGCCGAAGCGACTGGGGATCAAATGCGATCTATATAGCGTGACAACCGGCCACGGCGCGGACTTTGTCGGCGGGGCCTACTTCCCCGCCGCGCTGGCCGGCGCGATCCTGGAGCGCCGCGTGCGCTGGGAAGATGCGTTCTTTGTTCCGTGCGACCGCGACCTCTACGTTTCGCTGCTCTACCATCTCGCCTACCAGAAGGCGGAGGCGTGTCGCGCGGATGCCACGGATCCGTTCGCCTTCCGGGCCTACAAGCGCTACGGCTTCGTCAAAGAGCTGGCGCAGCGGCTCGGGCGCCCGTACGATCTCTCGCTCTTCGACATGCACCGCCTGCTGGCGGAAGAGGGATTCGCGATCGATCCCGACACGGCTGCCCGCTATCTCCAGAATCAGTTTAAGCACCTCTTCAAAAGTCGCTTTTTCGCGCTGCTGCTGGCGGCGCGGCACCCCGGCGAGCTCAATCTGTTCGTGCTGCGCGCCAAAGCGGTGCGGCGCGGCTTCCGGCAAACCATGCTGGACGAGATCGCCCGGCACTACACGCTGCTCGCCGTCAAGGAGATCCCGTGGCTCACGCGGCTGACGCGCGCGAAATACATGCGCGGCAACAAGTGGCGGTGGGGCGGCTGGCCGGTGGTGGCGGTGGCGGTCTTCGATCCGGCGCCGCGCTGGCGCTCGGCGGAAGAGCGCGACAAGGAACATCCGCTGGTCTTCAACAGCCGCCAATTCTTCAAGCGCGAGCTGCGTGACCGGATCGTGCGCGAGGGCCGGCTCTACCACAAGGACAACGCCCTGCACTCAACAGACAACGAGGCCGAGGCGGTGGGCCACCTCGACCTCTTTTTCACGCCGCAGGAAGAGCGCTCGATTTATGCGCGCGCGGCGGCTCTGCGCGCCGCGCTGACCTCGCCCGCCTTCACGCCCGGGGAGTGAGCTACTCCAGAGGGATTTTCGCCGCTTCTGCCTTGGCCTTGGCCATCACTTCGTCCAGGCGCACAGGCACGCCGCCGCGGCGCTTGCTCTCGTCCGCAGCCTCCATGAAGGCGAACAGCTCGATCGTCTCTTCCGGTTTGACCGGCGCGATGCCGGTCTTGAAGAAGGTCACGATCTCCGCCAGCAGCAGGCCGTAACCTTTGAAATCGTCGACGCGCTGCAAGCCTTTCGCCAGAAAGGC
>JAQUEX010000270.1 GCA_028684935.1 Kiritimatiellia bacterium
GTCAACCAAGTCACCGGCGATTTCGCATTGTCTCACGCGCGCGCATCCGCTACGCTTAGGTCCGTACACAGCAAGCCTTGCCTTGACAGACACGTTGTCGGGAAATGACGGCAAGGCGCACGAACGGACAGAAGGACTCCCATGGCACCCTCCAGACTCACCCTGATCGGCGAAAGCATCAACGACTCGGTCCCCTCCACGCACGCGCTTTTTGAAGCCAACGACGTGGCCGGCATCATCGGCCTGGCGCGGTCGCAGTCGGAACTCGGCGCGGATTACATCGACGTCAACGTCGGCCCGCGCCCCGCCGCTTTCATGGCCGACCTCGTGCGCGCCGTGCAGGCGGTGGCCGGCACACCGCTCTCGATCGACTCGCCGGACCCCGCGCTGGCCGAGGCCGGCCTCGCAGCCTGCGATCCGGCGCGCGGCACGCCGATCCTGAACTCCATCTCGCCGCTGCGCCTGGCCATGTTCGATCTGCTGGCGGTGCGCCGCTTCCGCCCGATCCTCCTGGCCTCCGAAAACCTGCATGACGGCACCGAGTCGCCCTGCCTCACCGCCGAGGAAACCTATGCCGCCGCCCGCCTGCTGCTGGAGACGGCGCACGGCCGCGGCCTGTCCAACGACGACTGCATCATCGACCCCGGCATCGCGCCCATCGGCGCCGACTCGGAGAACAACATCCACCGCCTGATGGGCGCGCTGCGCCTGATCCACGATGACCCCGTGTTCGCGGGCGTCCACCTGTCGGTCGGCCTCAGCAACTTCACCGTGATGCTGCCGCCGCGCCGCGCCGACGGCTCGCCGGTCAAGCTGCCGCTCGCCAACGCCTTCCTCACGCGCGCCATGCCGCTCGGGCTCGACACGATCATCGGCTCGGCCAAACTGGCTTACGGACCGCTGCCCGAAGGCCACCCCGCGCTCCAGTGCTTCGACGACTGCCTCGCCGTCTCGGGCTTCGACGTCCTGATGCGCGTCCAAGACTTCTACTCCTAATTACTTATTCTGTAGAGGTGCGTCTTGGTGCGCAGGATCAGCTCGTTGCCCAGCACCGCCGGCGAAGCCATGAACCCCGTTCCCAGCCGGTTGTCGGCCAGTTTCTCAAAGGTCCGGCTGCCCGCGCGGAGCACCGTGGTTTTGCCGGACACGCCGAAGCAGTACACGCGGTCCCCGGCGCAGAGCAGCGAGGCCTGATAGTTGCCGCCGACCATCTGCCGCCAGACCGACCGTCCCGTCGCCGTCTCATAGCAGGTCAGGGCGCCGTGGTCTGAAACCGTGTAGAGCAGTCCGCCGCACGCCACCGGCGACGCCGTGAGCGGGACATCCTTGCCGCCGACGCGCCACGCGACATGGCTGGCGGTCACGTCGCCGCTGCCGTCCGGGCGCACGCCCAGCAGTTCCGCCGCCCCGTGGCCGGTCACCGCCAGGACGAGTCCGTCCGCAAAGATCGGGCTGACGGCCGGCGTGTGCGCGCTGTTGGTGACGCGCCACAGCTCCTTGCCGGAGTCCGGATCATAGGCAAAGAGCGTGGAAGAGGCCGCGCTGATCAACTGCTGCCGGCCGTTCGCCTCGATCACGATCGGCGTGGCGAATCCCTTGCGGAAGTCGCCCTCGCGCTTGGGTTTGCCGCTCTCGTCCAAGTCCTTCCACGCGATCGCGCGGTCGGTGCGCCAGACCGTCTTGCCGCTGCGCGCGTCCAGCGCGGTCACATACTGTTGGTCAACCCCGTCGAAGGTCAGGATCAGCAGGTCGTGGTGCAGGATCACCGAAGAGCCCGGCCCGCGGTAATGGCGGCACGCCAGATCCTCACGCCGCCACAGCTCGCGGCCGCTGGCCGCGTCCAGGCAGGCCGTGCCATAACTGCCGAAGTGCGCATAGACGCGGCCGGACCCGACGGCCGGCGACGGCGAGGCGTAGCCGTTGACCGAATTGCCGAGCGGCTCAGGCGCCGCGCAGCGGAACAACGGAAGCGCATGCAGGATGCGGCCCGACGCGGCCTCCACGCAATACGCGGAGAAGACGCGGCCGTCGGCGGTGGCGCTGGTCAGCCAGATCCGGTCATCGGCGACCGCCGGCGACGACCAGCCGGCGTCCGGGATCGCCACCTTCCAGCGCACGTTGTTCGTCTCGCTCCAGTACAGCGGCAGCTCCCGGGCGGAGGAGGATCCGTCGCCGCGCGGACCGCGAAAACGCGGCCAGCCTTCCTCGGCCGCCAAGACACAGCCGCCCGCCAGAATCGCCCCCGCCAGCCACCCGCTCTGTAAGATATTCATGCTCTGAAGCATGCCCGAAGCTTCCGGCGGTGTCAAGCGACGGGCTTGCGCGTGCCGGGTATGGGGAATATGACTTTGAGTAGAACCGTCCGGAAACCATACCTTCCCTTCATTCGCCTCCTGAAGAGAATCATGGAAACCAGAAAGACGCCTCCGGTTCCCCAGAGGAGAATCAAGATCACGGCGGACTTTGCCCCTTGCATGGTGTACAGGTGCGGCATGTAAGTTTTGAACGGTTCCACGTAAAGAGTCGGTGAGGCCCGTCCACGCTCAAGGATCGTTAACCTCGGATTCCTGGGAACATCACGTTCGCTATTCGCGAATAGCGAATGCGGCGTGTGGAAATAGATCAGCCCGTCATCTGTTCACGAAAGTGAGCGTGTTCACGGGAGCGTGAACGCGCCGTTTCAACGGCGCGTGCCGGCGTGTGCGCTGCGGCCGGTCGTGCGGCCGGTTGTTTCCACAAGCCGCCCGGAAACGTAGCGGTGCAAGACGCTGGCCATCAGTGTCTGATAGGGCAAGCCGTCTTCAACCGCAATGACCTGGAGTTGCTCCAGGTCCTTCGAGGAAATGCGGATGTTGACTCTCTTGTCTTTCGCCAAGGTGTTCTTCGCTAACCGCACATGCCGTGCGATTTCCCGGCTCCGGTTGGCTACGGGCTTCCACTCGCCACGCTCAAAAGAGTCGAGAATGTCCTGTTCCTCTGTGTCAAGTTTGGTCTTCTTCATCGTGTTCTCCCAAATGCTCGCGCGTTGCTTTCCTGCTGGGTATGATCGTCTTGAGGAACCGGCCTTCCGCTGATTCCACAAAAGGCACCAGATAAGCGTAATCCCCGACGCGGACGACCAGAATCTGCTGGCCGGGATACCGGGCCTGATTCGGGTGCTCGTACACAGCCAGCAGATCTCCGCCTTCAATATGCATCACCACCTGCTCGAAACTGAGCCCCCGTTCAGCTTTCAGCCGCTCATTCTTCTCTGGGCTCCATTGGTAGTAATCCATGACAGAAAGTTACTACAACGTATGCCTTATGGCAACACCATTTATTGAGTCAGATCGTTTGCCTGACATACGGCAATTACGGCAACGCCAAAAATCGCCGGGCGGCGCGGGTACCCCCTGCCCCGCGCCGCTGCACACGGTCACGCCAACGCTTCGGCTACTCGCGGCGTGCGGATACGCACTTTGTCATGCCCGTTGCCCACGGTGCGGCTCGTGGCAGGCTCCCGGTCATCCGTCCCTCTTGACCGTCCGCTTCCGTGATCCCCGATGTGACGGACACGCCATCACCGTCCTGTCTGCAATCCGCCGTTTCTGAACGCTGCACAGCAACGAGCAGACGTTTTGTCACACCTTCCCATCCCACCTTCTGCGTCTTTGCGTCTCTGCACGAAAACAGTTCTCACCTAACAGTCTAACAGCCTTCAGCCTAACAGCCTTAACTCCGAAGGAGGTCACACCATGAATACCGCATTCAACCCGTATCGCACCACGCGCGCCGCACGCCGCTACGTGTCACCCCGCACGCGCCCGCTCAATCAGTTTGAGCGCGAGACGCGGGGCCTGTCCTACATGCTCAAAGAGGCCGATTGCCCCGAGGCCGCTTTGCAGGTAGCCGCCGCCGAAATGGCCGCGCTGGTGTGGGGGCCTTGCCACCTCATACCCGCGCCCGACCACACCGGCGACACTGCCGCCAACCGCCGCCTTGCCAAGGCCATCGCCGCCCACGTCAAAGGCGGGGCCGAGGTCCACGACATTCTGACTCGCACCGCGCCCGCGCCGAGCGCCTGCGACCGCCACCGCACCAAGGGCGCGCCCGTGAGCGTGGCCGAGCACCACATCGCCCGCAGGGACGCGAAGCCTATTCCCTGCCGCCGCACGTTCATCGTGGACAACGTGCTTGTCGGAGGCAACACCATCCGCGCCTGTTTCAACGCGCTGGGCTTCGGCACCGGCCTTGCTTTCGGCGACGCCTCTTTTCATCACGAATAACCGGAAGGAGCCACACCCATGAAACGCAATCCCGACACGCTCGCACTCGCCATGGACTACGCCGCCGCGATGGAGGCCTGCGCCGCCTATGTATCAGTCAAAGGCCCCGCCATCCGCGACCCCGAAAGGGCCGCTGCCCGCGATACGCTTGGCGAGGCCGGGTGACACCGTGATGCTGACGGCCAGCCCGCCGCCAGGCTCGGTCTCGGCGCGGACGCCCAGACCCTCTGTTTCAGGGAGGATGCGGAGTTCCGCCGGGGCG
>JAQUEX010000271.1 GCA_028684935.1 Kiritimatiellia bacterium
ATCGAGGGTTCGCTCTAACACGTTCCTGTCCAGACGGAGGCCGTCCGGCCGACCGTTTGATGTGAATCGGGCTGGCACGGACGGCTTCCTCCGGCAATCGCCCCCGCGCGGGGGCATGTGGAGGCCACCATGACTGATTTGACCGCAACGGCCGCACCCTGCGGCTGCGCGTGTGGGGCTGTTCCTGAAGAGGAACTCAACGCCCGTCTTGATGATGTGATCCGCGAGTACCGCGACAAGCCTGGCGGGTTGATCCCTGCCTTGCAGACCGCTCAAGCCCTTTTCGGATATCTGCCCGAACCGGTCATCCGCAAGATCGCGGACGGGTTCGGCAAACCTGTCAGTGAAGTCACCGGCGTGGTGACCTTCTACTCCTTTTTCACGCTCCATCCGCGAGGAAAGTTTCTGGTGCGCGTCTGTCTGGGAACGGCCTGTTACGTGCGCGGCGGCAAGGAGGTGCTCGACGCCTTCAAAAAGAAGCTGGGCATCGACGTGGGCGAGACCACGGCCGATCGGAACTTCTCGCTGGAGGTGGGCCGCTGCTTCGGCGCGTGCGGCATGGCACCGGTGGTGATGGTGAATGAAACGGTCTATCAGCGCGTCAAACCCGCCCGCGTGGGCGAGTTGGTCAATCAGATCGCGGCCGGCGCCGGCGTCGCCGGAGAAAAGGAGACGGCATGAAATCCCCCGCATTACCGAAGATCGGGAGCGTGGCCGCCCTGCAGGCCGTTCGAGATCAGGCGTGTTCAGGCAAGCCGGACCCATCAGGCGGCACGCAACGCCAAATCCTGGTTTGCTTCGGCGGCAGTTGCCTCGCCTCCGGAGCCAAGGAGGTCCGTGATGCTCTGCGCGACGCGTTGACGAAAGAGGGGCTGGCCGATGGGGTCGCCCTGGTCGAAACCGGCTGCATGGGGCCGTGCGTGATCGGACCGGTCATCATGGTGGGCGAGGACCGCACCTTCTACCAGGGGGTCAAGCCCGAGGACGCTGCGGAGATCGTCGCCTCGCACCTGCGCGACGGCCGCCGCGTCGAGCGGCTGCTGGTCACCGATCCCTCCGGCAAGACGCCCGCGCCGTGCCGCGACAGCCTTGACTTTTTCAAGCGGCAGACGCAGGTCGTGCTGCGCAATTGCGGCTGGATCAATCCCGACAAAATCCAGGAGTACATCGGGCGCGACGGATACGCGGCGCTGGCTAAGGTGTTGACCGAAGCGACGCCGGCCGCCGTCATCGAAGAGATGAAGATCTCCGGACTGCGCGGCCGCGGCGGCGCGGGCTTCCCGACTTGGCTCAAATGGCACCTTGCCAGCCAGACGCCGCAGGGCATGCGCTACGTGCTGTGTAACGCGGATGAGGGTGACCCCGGCGCCTACATGGACCGCAGCGTGCTGGAGGGCGACCCCCACAGCGTGATCGAGGGCATGGCGATCGCGGCCTATGCCATCGGCGCGCCGCAGGGGTACGTCTACGTGCGGGCCGAGTATCCGCTGGCGGTCGAGCGCCTGTCCCACGCGATCGAGCAGGCGCGCGCCTGCGGCTTGCTGGGCAAAAAGATCTTGGGCAGCGGGTTCTCGTTCGACCTGGAGATCCGCATGGGCTCCGGCGCTTTCGTGTGCGGCGAAGAAACCGCGCTGATCGCGTCGATCGAGGGCAAGCGCGGCGAGCCGCGCCCGCGTCCGCCCTTTCCCGCCCAGAAGGGGTTGTGGGACCGGCCGACCGTGCTCAACAACGTGGAGACGTATGCCAATGTCGCCGCCATCCTGCTGAACGGCGGCGCGTGGTATGCGGCGATGGGCACACCCAAGAGCAAGGGCACCAAAGTGTTCGCCCTGGCCGGGGCTGTGCGCAACACCGGGTTGGTCGAAGTGCCGATCGGCACGCCGCTGGGCGAGGTCATTTACGACATCGGCGGCGGCATCCGCAACAATCGCCATTTCAAGGCGGCGCAGATCGGTGGCCCGTCGGGCGGCTGCATCCCGCGCGAGAATCTGAATGTGGCGCTGGATTATGAGACGCTCGCCGACCTCGGCGCGATCATGGGGTCCGGCGGGTTGATCGTGATGGATGAAGACACCTGCATGGTGGATGTCGCGCGCTTCTTCATCGAGTTTGTGCAGGAGGAGTCGTGCGGCAAGTGCGTGCCGTGCCGCGTCGGCACCCGGCGCATGCTGGAAATCCTCGACCGGATCTGCACGGGACAAGGCGAAGAGGGCGACATCGAGCGCCTGATCGAATTGGGCAACTTCATCAAGACCTCGTCGCTCTGCGGACTCGGGCAGACCGCGCCGAACCCGGTGCTCTCGACCATCCGCCACTTCCGGCATGAGTACGAGGAGCACATCCGCGACCGACACTGCCGCGCCGGTGTGTGCGCCGGGCTGGTGCGCGCACCGTGCCTGAGCGCCTGCCCGGCGGGTGTCGATGTCCCCGGCTTTGTTTCGCTGGTGGGCGACAAGCGCTATGCGGAGGCGTTGCGGCTGCACCGCGAGAAAAATCCCTTTGCCTCTGTCTGCGCGCGCGTCTGTTTCCACACGTGCGAAGACAAATGCCGCCGCGCTTCGCTCGACGAGCCGGTCGCCGTTCGCGCGATCAAGCGCTTCATGGTTGACCAGGAGGTCACCATCCAGGTGCCGGAAGTGCGCGAGAACGCGGCCAATGCGGCCCGCAAGATCGCGGTCGTCGGCGCGGGGCCCGCCGGGCTCGCCTGCGCTTACTTCCTGGCAAGGATGGGCTATAAGCCGGTGGTCTTCGAGTCCGAACCGCGGCCCGGCGGCATGCTGGTGCAGGCCATCCCGGCCTACCGGCTGCCGCGCGAGGAATTGGCGCGCGAGGTGCGCATGATCGAGCATCTCGGCGTGTCGATCGAGACCGGCCGCAAGCTCGGGCGTGATTTCACGCTCGCCGAGTTGAAGGAACAGGGCTATGACGCGGTCTTCATGGCCGTGGGCGCGCCGCTGGGCGTGCCGCTGGACATCCCCGGCGCGACAGCGCAGGGCGTGACGGAAGCCATGTCCTTCCTGCGCCACTACAACATCCGCGGCTCGGTGCCGGTCGGCAAGCAGGTGGCGGTGATCGGCGGCGGCAATGCCGCGATCGACGCCGCGCGCACGGCGGTGCGGCTCGGCGCGCGCAGCGTGACGGTCATCTACCGCCGCACGCGCGAGGAGATGCCGGCCTACGCCGAGGAGATCGATGAGGCGTTGCAAGAGGGTGTTATCCTGCGGACTTTGGTGCATCCGGAGTCGTTTGTGGTCGAGGACGGTTATGTGACCGGTCTGCGGCTACGCGCGATGCATCTGGGCGAGTTCGACCGCTCGGGGCGCCGGCGTCCCGAAGGCGGCGACGATGCGTGCGAAATCCTGCCGGCCGATCAGGTGATCGTGGCCATCGGTCAGGCGCTGGACAAGAAGGCGCTGACTGGCGGGGTTGAGGTGGAACGCAACGAACGCGGCTGGATCAAGGCTGATCCGCGCTCCGGAGCGACCTCGGTGCCGTGGTTGTTCGCGGGCGGCGACGCCGTGACCGGCCCCTCTTCCGTGGTGGAGGCGATCGCCGCTGGCGAACGCGCGGCGGTCGCGATCGACGCCATGCTCACCGGTGAGCCGCACGCCTTCTGGCGCGGTTATCAGGATGCCGGCGCGAGCTTCGATCCTAACGCGGACCCCGTGCCCTACGCCCGGGAACGCCTGCCCACGATCGCGCTGGAGAAACGGCGCCAGAACTTTAACGAGGTCGAACAGCCGTGGAATGAGAGCACCGCGCTGCGCCAGGCCAAACGCTGCCTGCGCTGTGACTACGGCAAACAACCCTGCGGCTGCGAACACGCTTAAACCGGAGAGACATTCATGGTCAACCTGACACTTAATCTGCAAGAAATCCAGGTGCCGGAGGGAACCACGATCCTTCACGCCGCCAGACAGCTCGGCGTGAAAATCCCCACGCTCTGCAATCTGGAAAACCGCGAGGCGATCGGCGCGTGCCGGGTCTGTCTGGTGGAGGTCGAAGGCGCCCGAACGCTCATGGCGGCCTGTTCGACGCCCGTCAACGAGGGGATGGTCGTAAGGACCCACAGCGCCCGTGCACGGGCAGCGCGGCGGCAGGTGGTCGAGCTGCTGCTGTCCGAGCACGACGGCAACTGCCAGACCTGCGATCGCGGCGATGACTGCGAACTGCGCGCGCTGGCTGCGGAGATGGGGATCGAGAGCGTGCCGTTCGAGGGGATCAAGGCCCACGCGAAGATCGATGATTCAACGCCTGCGCTGATCCGCGACAACGCCAAGTGCATCAAGTGCCGGCGCTGTGTGACGGTGTGCGGCGAGGTGCAGGGCGTCGGCGCACTCTTCCCGCAGGGGCGCGGCTTTCAGACGGTCGTGGGGCCGGCCTTCACGCGTGACCTCGACAGCGTGGCGTGCGTGCAGTGCGGACAGTGCGCGGCGATCTGTCCGGTCGGCGCGATCGTCGAAAAGAACAGCATCGCCGAGGTCTGGCAGGCG
>JAQUEX010000272.1 GCA_028684935.1 Kiritimatiellia bacterium
CAGCATGAAGAAGCTCTTCTTCCTGCACTTCGGCAGCCAGATCAAAGCGCAGTTCGACAACGACTTCCCGCCGCTCATCGGGCCGGAGGGCCTGAAGGAAACGGTGCAGATGTTCTGGGCGCTGCGCAAGGTCGGCTGGAAGGGCGTGGTGGAGTATGACTGCCACATGCTGCGCGCCGACGGCGACCCGGACGATCCGATCGGCTGCCGCATGGCCTTCATTCGCGACTGCACGCAGGCGCTGGCGACCTCCTTGCTGCTGGCCGACCGCCTGATGGAGCTTGCGCCGGCCGGGTTGAGCGACGCGCAGGCTGATTTGAGCGCCACCGCCCTGATGTGCAAGCTGGACGCGAAGTCCGTGCAGGGATGGATGACGACGAAGTGACATGATCCTGCACGCCGAGAGCGAAGGCCGTGGAGACGCTGTCGTGGTGCTTCACGGCCTGATGGGATCATGCGAGAACTGGCGCGGCGTGCGTGCCGCGCTCGCGGATCGGTTCCGCATGGTCTGTCTGGACCTGCCCAACCATGGGCGTTCGCCGTGCGCCGCGCGTTTCGACCTGCGGAGCATCGGCGACGATGTGGCGGAGACGATGTCGGCGCTGGACATGGATCGGGCGGTTGTTCTGGGGCATTCGCTGGGCGGTAAGGTGGCCATGCAGATGGCCTCGGACCACCGTGACCGACTGAACGGCGTGGTAGTGGTGGATATTTCGCCGCGCGCGATCCAGCCGGTGCATCTGTTTATCCTGCGGGCCTGCGAGCAGCTCGATCTGGCGGCGGCCGAGCGGCGCAGCGACCTGGACGAGGCGCTGAGCCGCTGGGTGCCGCAGCGGACCACCCGCGATTTTCTGCTGAAGAATGTTGTTCGCGACGCGGAGGGACGGTTCGCGTGGCGCGTGCCGTTGCGCGCGTTGATCGATAACTACCGGACGGTGAGCGACGCGCCGCCGCTGGTGGCGCCGTACGAGGGACCGTCGCTGTTTGTGGCGGGCGAGGTCTCGCCGTTCCGGCTGATGGCCGACGAAGCGCTGATCCGCGGCTGGTTTCCGTCGGCCGCCTTCACGCAGATCGCCGGCGCCGGTCACTTGGTGCATGTGGATCAGCCCGAGGCCTTTGTGCAGCGGGTCGGCGAGTTTTTGGATCAGCTCGGTGCGCGCGCGATACGTAATGCCGTTGTCGAATAATATCCAGACCGTCTAACGGTCACGAAACACACGGGAGGGGCAAGCGTCTGCTTGCCCTGGACGAGCGGACGCTCGTCCCTCCCTGTGTGAAAGAGTCCGTTTGGAATGTTCATTTTCGACAGTGGTATGAGTGAGCGGCGAGAGGAAGCCGAGAGGGGAGGAACGCGATGAAAACGAGGCGGATGACACGGGGGGCGGGGGCGCTGTGCGGGATCGCTGCGGCGTGTTGGCTGGCGCTGGGTGTGTCGGCCGCGGAGCCCGAGACCGGGCCGCGCCTGACGGATGCGCAGTTTTTTGCGCGGATCGACACGGAGCGGCCCGGGCTCGCGGACGTGAAGGCGGCGGCGGCGCGCGCCGACTGGGCGGCTGCGAAGCGCGCGTTCGCGCAGCATCTGCGCACGCGGACATCGCCCACCTGGACCTTTGATCCGCGACGCGCGGGAACCGACAAGAAGGCGCGCGTCAGCCCCAGAGCCGAGGCGGCGTTGCAGCACCGGCTGTCCAGCATCGGCATCGAGTGGGCGTTCGGCGAGACCATCGACTGGTCGTTCAACCCCACGACGCAGCCCGGCTCCAAGTGGCCGCGCAACCACGAGTGGACGTGGCAGCTCAGCCGGCATCCCATGTGGCTGGATCTCGGACGCGCCTTTTACGCTGTTGGCGACGAGAAGTACGCGGCCGAGTTTGTCGCGCAGTTGAAAAGCTGGGTGCGGGCGTGCCCCGTGCCGGTCAAGAAACCGGACAACCGGGCCTTTTCGCGCTGGCGCACGATCGAGGCCGGCATCCGCGCCGGGACCGTGTGGCCGGAGGTGTACCACCGCTTCTTGACCGCCCGTGCGTTTGATGACGACGCGCTCACGCTCTTCGTCAAAAGCTATGTCGAACACGCGGAGTATCTGATGGCCTTCAAGACCACCGGCAACTGGCTCACCATGGAGGCCAACGGCCTGTATCACGTCGGCGCGCTCTTTCCGGAATTCAAGGACGCCGCGCAGTGGCGCGCCACCGCGCTGGAACGGCTGACCGCCGAGCTGGACATCCAGGTGTATCCGGACGGCGCGCAGATCGAACTTGCCCCCGGCTATCACGGGGTTTCGGTCCAGAATTTCTTGGGGCCGGTCAACCTGGTGCCGCTGACCGGTTGTGCGGTGCCTGACGCATACACCGCCAAAATGGAGCGGATGTTCGATTATTTTCTCTATTCGATGCAGCCGACCCGCCAGACGCCGGCGCTGAACGACTCGGGCGCGGGGGGCGTGGAGCGCTGGATGCAGACCGGTGCGAAGTTATTCCCGCACCGGGAGGATTTCCGCTGGCTGGCGACGCGCGGCAAGGAGGGCCGGCCGCCCGCGACGACCTCCCACCGGTTCCCTTACGCGGGTCAGTTCATTCTGCGCGGCGGTTGGGAGCGGCAGGATCTCTGGCTGTGCATGGACGGCGGTCCGTTCGGTTACGGCCACCAGCACGAAGACAAGCTGGGCGTGACCTTGACCGCGTTCGGCAAGCCGCTGCTGGTGGAGGGCGGCGTCTACACCTATGATGCAAGCGACTGGCGCCGTTACGTGCTCAGCAGCCGCGCCCACAATCTTGTGAGGGTCGACGGGCAGGACCAGTGCCGGCGCAAATCGCCGCGCGACACCTACGTGGTCAAAGAGCCTGAACCGTGTGTGTGGGAACAGCACGCCGCGTTCGATCACGCCGCCGCTGTGTTCGAAGAGGGCTGGGGCACCAATGCCGCGCGGATCGTGCGCCATACGCGGCATGTCTTTTTCGTGAAGCCGGACCTGTTTGTCATCGCGGACGAACTGGAAGCGCTCGACGGGCAGCCCCACCTGTATGAGACGCTCTTCCATTTCGACGCGCCCGATGTGCGTGTGGACGGCTTGCAGGTGGCCACGCTGGGCGAGGGGCCTTCGCTCTCCGTGGCCGCATTCGGCGCGGACGGCGTGAGCGTCGTCAAGGGACAGACGGAGCCGGTGGTGCAGGGATGGCTGCCGGATTCGTCGGCCGGCTACGGCGGCGTGCGCCCGATCCCGACCGCGATTTACCGTAAACAGGCCGCCGGCACGGTGCGGCAGCTTTATGCGCTCGTTCCCGCTGCCGGGGCACCCGCCATGCCCGTCGCGGCGTTGAGCATGGATGAGTCGGCGCTGACGGTGACGCGCACGAACGGCGCGGTTACACGTTTGCGGTACTCGCGAAAGTTCGCGCGCTAAGCGCACCATGTTGCGACCCATGCACCCACGCCTTGCGAGTGATCGCGGATTGGTGTAAAGTCAACGCATGTTCAATGATTAAAGGAGGTTGGCGATGAAACCGAGGCAAATCCGGGGCGATGTTTTTTGGATGGGGGCTATCGATTGGAACCGGCGGCTGTTTGATTCCCTGATTCCGCTGCCCGACGGCACCAGCTACAACGCGTATCTCGTCAAAGGCGACGAAAAAACGGCGCTGATCGACACGGTCGATCCGGCCCTGTTCGAGACCTTGAAGCGGCAGTTGGCCGAGGTGCCGCGCGTCGATTACCTGGTGGCGCAGCATGCCGAGCAGGATCATGCAGGCTCCATCCCCGCCGTACTGGCGATGTATCCCGAGGCTGTCGTGGTCTGCACGCCGAAAGCCAAGCCGCTGCTGATCGACCACCTCGGGCTTGACGAAACGCGCATCCGGACGGTCGCGGACGGCGAGACGCTCGCGCTGGGCGGCAAGACCCTGCAGTTTTTCCACACGCCGTGGGTCCATTGGCCCGAGACGATGGTCACGCACCTGCCGGAAGAAAAGATCCTGTTTTCGTGCGACTTCCTGGGCTCGCACATCGCCACGTCGCGCCTGTACGCAGGCGAAGACCCGACGGTGATCACGGCGGCCAAGCGTTACTATGCCGAGATCATGATGCCGTTCCGCAGCAGCGTGCAGGGCAATCTCAAAAAAATCCGGCCGCTGGCGTTCGACCTGATCGCGCCCAGCCACGGCCCGATCTATGACCATGTGGAGGGCATCCTTGCGGCGTATGAGGAGTGGGTGTCGGACCGGCTTGCGAATGTCGTGGTGATTCCCTACATCTCGATGCACGGCAGCACCGAATTGATGGTCGATTATCTGACCGCCGCGTTGGCGGAGCGCGGCGTGGTTGTCGAAAAGTTTGAGCTGTCGACGACCGATATCGGCAAGCTGGCGATGGCGCTGGTGGACGCGGCGACGATCGTGATCGGCACGCCGACGGTGCATGTCGGGCCGCACCCCAGCGTGTTCAACGCCACGCACCTCGCCAACGCGCTGCGCCCGAAGCTCAAGTACGC
>JAQUEX010000273.1 GCA_028684935.1 Kiritimatiellia bacterium
ATCTTGCGGCCGGTGGCTTTACTGAGGCGTGAGAACAGGACCAGCAGCGTGATGGCGATCAGCACCACGATAATGATGTACTCGACCATCGTCTGGCCGTTGCGGCGTCCGAAGCGACGTTTCATGAAGTTCTCCCGTTTATGCGTCCCCGGGCTGCTCCGCTCAGGGATATTCCGATGCGACCAGGTCCAGCGCCCGGTTCGATTGCTGTCTCACCGCGTACAGAAAAAGCGCCAACACCGCGACGACCGCCAACATGGACACGAACACGATCACGTATTCGATCATGGCTTGGCCGGAGCGCCTGTTAGGAACCTTTTTTGTGGAAGACAGCTTCAACATGGTCACCATCATACCAAGGAGGGACCGTTCGTGACAACGGCTTTCACGCGGCAGCGGGTCATCCGCGCAAGCTCTCAACGGCTGCGACGATGGCGCGCGTCAACAGATGGTTGATGCCCCCGTAGATGGATGCCGTGCGGATCAGCAGCGCGGCGACGAGGGCCGGCAGCGTGGCTGACGTGGTGCAGACCACCCAGAGGCAGATGCCCAGCAGGTTGAAGAGGTAGATCACGGCATATGAGAGGAGCCGTCCGTATTCGTGGATGTCGGGCTGGCGCGTCAAGAGGCTCTGGACCGTGAAACACAGGTGGAAGCCCCAGGTCAGGCCGACGAGAAAGAGCCAAACATTCGGCAGCGGGAGCGGTTGCACAAAGCGCTCGACCGTCCATCGCAACAGAATCACCAACACGGTGTAAAGCGGAAAGAAATAGGGGGCTAGCGTGATTAGCAGGTTGGTCTTCGAGAGACGCACGCTGCCGCCCGTGGCTGTCACGCGCATGCCGCGCACGCGTGCGCCGAAAAGCAGGGCCCACGCCGCGTGCGTCAGTTCATGTGCCATGACATAGACGCGCACGGGCTGCGGCAACACAAACCAAATCAACAACCAGAGCGCGTAACCCGCAAACAGCCAGACGGCTTCCGGTGAGAACAGCGCCTCGGTGCCGGACGCCAGACCGTGCAGCAGATCAAACAACGCCCATGTTACTGCCACACACAACGGCATCAACAACAAGCCTGCTGCAAACCGGATGAGGCGATTCATTCAGGATTACCGCGCCGGTTCGGCGTCGAACACAAACACCAGTTCGCCGGGGCGCACGCGCCGGTTCATGCGGGCGACACGTTCGACAAACTCCGGATCGGTCTTGAAACGCTGCTGCTTATCCTTCAACACCTTGATTTCGTGACCCTTGAAGTCGATCCGCCGCAGCAACTCATTGCGCTGCTGCGCCAAGCCACTCATTTGTGAAAACTTGGGCGCAATGGTCACGACCCCCGCCGCAAGCACGAGAATCAAAGCTACGACAAGGGTCGTTCGCGTAATGATGGTCAAAAAAACGTTCACAAGCTACAGCCCAGTCCCCAAAAATGCCCCTCGCACATTGATACTGAACACGTTATGCCGGGGAAAGTCAACCGGTTTTTCAAAAAAAACATCCGTCGAGGATCCAATCCCCGTTTTCAAGGTGTTCATTTTAGGCTCTTGTTCCGGCATCCGCAACGCTATAATGTCAGGAATTTCACTGCTGAGGACCTTGCATGAAAAAAATGTTGGTGATTCAGGTCGCCGCGTTCGGGCACGCCTGGGCCGCGCGGCATGGTGTGCGCACGGTGGCCGGCCTGCCGCTGCGCCCGCTCGCGCCGGTCTTTCCGGCCCTGACCTGCACCGCCCAGGCCAGCCTGCGCACCGGCTTGGCGCCTGCGGCGCACGGTACGGTCGCGAACGGTTTTTTTGATCCGCTGCTGCGTCGCGCGGCATTCTGGGAGCAGTCCTGCGCCCTGGTGCAGGGGCCGCGCATCTGGCAGACGTTCCGCGACCGGGGCGGTACGGTGGGCCTGACCTTTTTCCAGCAGAGTCTGGGCGAGTCGGTGGACCTCCTGTTTTCGCCGGCCCCGATCCACACGCACGGCGGCGGTATGATCATGGGGTGCTACGGCCGGCCGGATGGCGTGGAGGCCCGTCTTGCCGCGCATGCCGGCGGCGCTTTCCGGCTCAGCCAATACTGGGGGCCGCTGGCCTCGGTCAAGTCCTCGGAGTGGATCGCCGATGCCATCGCCGGCCTGCTCGCCGAACCGGACGCGCCGGACCTGCTCTTCACCTACCTGCCGGGCTTGGATTAT
Source organism: Kiritimatiellia bacterium (assembly GCA_028684935.1). Lineage (GTDB taxonomy): Bacteria > Verrucomicrobiota > Kiritimatiellia > RFP12 > UBA1067 > DUPH01. Next base: position 2,185 of record JAQUEX010000273.1, read on the forward strand.
GACCTTCAGCGTTTCGGGCCGGATCACCCGCGCAGCCTGCGCGCCCTCGCGGCGGTCCATGCGGAATTGGAGCGGCTCTTTGCCGTCGCCGCAGCCAACGGCTATGAGGTCGCGGCCTTCGGCGACTACGCGATCACACCGGTCACGGGCGCCCCGGTCTTCCCCAACCGCGCCTTGTGCGCGGCCGGGCTCATGGCGGTGCGCGAGGTGCGCGGCATGCACTATCCCGACTTCCACCAGAGCCGCGCCTTTGCCCTGGCCGACCACCAGGTCGCGCCGGTGGCCGTGCTCGATCCCTCCGCCCTGCCGCGCACGGCCGAGGTTCTCGGAGGGCTGGACGGCGTGGCGCAGGTGCTGGACAAGGCCGGGCAAGGTGCGCTGGGCATCGACCACCCCCGCGCCGGCGACCTGCTGCTGGTCGCGTCGCCGGGGCGCTGGTTCGCCTACCCCTGGTGGAACGACGCCCGCGAGGCACCCGATTACGCCGGCCACGTCGATATCCACAACAAGCCGGGCTACGACCCGTGCGAACTGTTTTTCGGCCGTTCACCCTTCCGTACCTGCCAGGACCCTGCCCGCGTCCGCGGCACCCACGGACTGGCCGGCCTCGGCTGCGAAACGGCCTTCGTCTCAACCCAACCGTTCGCCTGCTCGACACTGCCGACGTTCGCAGCCGCAGTGCGCGCTTGGCTGGACCCGGCATGATCCGCCGCGCAGACCTGCAACCGATAGTCTCAAACGCATGAGCGATATGAAAACCATTCACCAAGCTTTTTCAGTCCCGTTCCGCTATCCCGTCATCTTCACGCATGGCGTTTTTGATCCGAAGAATGCGGCGCTGGCCAAGACGCTGGCGCGCGGACGCCAAACGGCGCGCGCCCGCGCACTGGTGGTGGTTGACGCCGGCGTCGCCGCGGCGCGGCCGGCGCTCTGCCGCGAGATCACGCGCTACTTCCGCGCACACGGTGCGGCGCTTGAACTGGTGCGCGCGCCGCTGGTCGTGCCGGGCGGCGAACAGGCTAAAAACGGCTGGAACACCGTGCGCGAGCTGATGACGCTGGCCGCTGCCGAGCACCTGGACCGGCACAGCTATCTGGTGGCGGTCGGCGGCGGCAGCCTGCTCGACATGGCCGGCTTTGCTGCAGCCTTGATCCATCGCGGCCTGCGGTTCGTGCGCCTGCCGACCACTGTGCTGGCGCAGAACGACGCCGGGGTCGGCGTCAAAAACGGCATGAACGCCGCCGGCACCAAGAACTTTGCCGGCACCTTCGCGCCGCCGTTCGCGGTGATCAATGACGGCGATTTCCTCCGGACGCTGCCGCAGCGCGAGTGGATCGGAGGGGTCGCCGAGGCTTTCAAGGTCGCGATCATCAAGGACGCGCGCTTTTTCGCCTTCCTCCGCAGGAAAGCCGGGGCGCTGCGCGACCGGGATCAACGCGTGATGGAACGGGTGGTGCACACCACCGCCGCGCTGCACCTGCGTCATATCGCGACCTCCGGCGATCCGTTTGAATTCGGCAGCGCGCGTCCGCTCGACTTCGGCCATTGGGCCGCGCACCGCTTGGAACTGCTCTCCGATTTCACGCTGGGGCACGGGCCGGCCGTCGCGGTCGGCATCGCGCTCGACAGCACCTACACGATGCTGAAACGGCTGATCACGCCGGCCGAGCGCCAATCGATCCTCGACGGATTGTCGGCCTGCGGCCTGCCCGTGTGGTCGCCGCTGCTGGAGCGCCCCGGCGCCGACGGCCAGCCGGCTGTGCTGGCCGGCATCGAGCAGTTCCGCGAACACCTCGGCGGCCGCCTGTGCGTGACGCTGCCCCGATCGCTCGGCGACAAGGTCGAGGTGCACCGCATCAGCCTGTCCCTCATGATGAAGGCGATCGCGCTCCTGCGCCCCGCAGAGGGAGGATAAATGCAGGAAGGGGTGTGCCTTACGAACCAGCAAACAAACTAAAAAACACGTTGTTTCTCACACGAAGGCACGAAGGGCACGAAGAGGAATTGTATGTCGCGAAAGAGCCCTTTGTGGCCTTCGTGCCTTTGTGTGAGATTGAATTGGGTTGCGGGCTTCGCCCGCCTTGGAACAAGAAGATGTCCACCCAAGGCATCATCAGAATGCGAAAAATGTCTCATCACTATGCCAACGACCCGAATGTCTATCTCGACGGGAAAGAACGGCGTTCGCTTGACCTCCGGCCGTATGGGGTGGCTTGTATTCCACTGCTCGGGTTGAGCAATTTCCAGATGGCGCGAACCGGGACGGAAGAACATGTCCACGAGGGGTGTGTCGAAATCTC
>JAQUEX010000274.1 GCA_028684935.1 Kiritimatiellia bacterium
ACGTACAGGATCAGCGGCACGTGGGTGCCGCTGGCGTGCAGGAAGCGTTTGCTGCGCGGCGTGATGCCGCCGTTGTCGCCGTAATAGATAACGATCGTGTCGTCTGCAACGCCGGCCTGCTCCAGCGCCTTCAGCTTCAGGCCGCACTGACGGTCCATCTCGGCGATGCAGTCATACTGGCGCGCGAGGTCGGCGCGTACCTCCGGCGTGTCGGGCTGGTAGGCCCGCACGCGCATGCTGGCCGGATCTGCGGGCGTCACCTGCGGGCGGCGTTTGTCGTTCGGGAACAGGCAGCTTTCGTGCGACATCTCGTGGTTGTACACGCTGAAAAACGGCGTGTCCGGCGAAGGCCGCTGCGTCCACTCGGCCTTGCGCCCGCAGGCGTCCCAGGCCTGCCGGAGGTCGATCGGCGCGTTGTAGTCGGTCTTCGCATTGTTGCTGGTATAATAACCGGCCTCGCGCAGGTACGCGGGAAATCCCTTGAGCCACGGCGGAATGCGGCCTGAGGCGCGCATGTTGTGGGCCGGCCCGCAGGTGGTCGGATAGAGTCCGGTGATCAGGGTGAAGCGCGACGGCGCGCAGACCGGCATGGCGAAACAGCGGTCAAAGACCACGCCCTTGGCGGCCAGCGCGTCGAGATGCGGCGTGCGCGCCTGCGCGTCGCCGTAACACCCCAAGAACGGCCCGTTGTCCTCGCTCACCAGGCACAGGATATTGGGCCGCCGCGCGGAGCCGGTTGCGGCAGCGCGCCCCAGCAGCGGCGCGGCGGCGACACCGCCCGCACACTGCCGCACAAACGATCTGCGTGAAACAGATTTCATGGTGCCTCCTTGTCATACCCGTGCAGAATCACACCCTGCCCGCGCCGCGCACAGCGCGGGGTTCAGGCACGCGTCGGGCCGAAAGGCCTGCCACACGTGCGGACTGCCGTCCGGAATCTGTCGGCGGATCGCCACGTAGTCGCTCCCGGACAGCAGCGGATCCACGCGCGTGGTGCGGAACTGGTGCGCCACGCCGGAGCCGGCGATCAGCGCGACGCTGGCGCGCAGCGCCGCGATGTCACAGGCGGGCGTGTCGGTCAGTGCCGCGTAGCGTGCCCACGGCGCTTTGACATCCATCGCGACATCATCGAGCAGGCGTTCGGCGAACAGGGCGCGCAGCACCGCCGGGCGCGAGCCGTTGGTGTCGAGTTTGATGCGCAGGCCGAGCGCGCGAAGGCGGCGCAGGAACGCCGGTAACCCGGCGTGCAGGGTCGGCTCGCCGCCGGTCACCACCACGCCCTCGACGCGCGTGCGGCGCGACGCGAGCGCGCCGATCACGGCCTGCGTATCGTACGCGGCTGTGCCGACGGGCGGCTCAGCCGGCACGAGGTGCGGGTTGTGACACCAGGGGCAACGAAAGTTGCAGCCCTGGGTGAAGAGCACCGAGGCGACACGCCCCGGGTAATCACAAAGGCTGAGCGGGACAAAGCCGGCGAGCGTCATCAGACGGAAGCCTGAACCACCCGGTAGGTTTTGCGCTGGCGGAACTCATTCTGCTTGCCTTCGTTCCACTGTTGGATGGGCCGGATGTAACCCACCACGCGCGAATAGACTTCGGTGCGCCGTCCGCAGCGCGGGCAGGCGTGGACCTCGCCGGCCAGGTAGCCGTGCTCCTCGCAGATGCTGAAGGTCGGCGTCAGCGTGAAGTACGGCAGCCGGTAGTTCTGACAGACCATGCGCACGAACGCCTTGACCGCCTGCGGGTCGCTGACCGCCTCGCCGACAAAGGCATGCACCACGGTGCCTCCGGTGTACTTGGTCTGGATCTCGTCCTGCAGGTCGAGGACATGCAGGATGTCGTCGCTGTAGTTGACGGGGAGTTGGGTCGAATTGGAGTAGAAGGGCTCGCCCTCGCCGCCGGCCGTGAGGATCGCAGGGTAAAGCTTCTTGTCGAGCCGGGCGAGACGGTAGGTCGTGCCCTCGGCCGGCGTCGCCTCCAGATTGTAGAAGTTACCGGTCTGTTCCTGGTAGTCGGCCAAGCGCGCGCGCATGAAATCCATGACGGTCAAGGCAAAGGCGCGGCCGCGCTCGCTGCCGATGTCCTCGCCGAAGAGGTTGAGGCACGCCTCGTTGAGGCCGACCAGCCCGATGGTCGAAAAGTGGTTTTGCCAGTAGCAGCCGAAGCGTTCGAACACTTGGCGCAGATAAAATTTGGTGTAGGGATAAAGGTCCTGCTCGGTGAACGTCTCCAAAACTTTGCGTTTGATCTCGAGGCTGTTGCGGGCCATCGCCATCAGGCGGTCGAGCCGCTCCAGGAAATCCTGCTCCGTCTGCGCGAGGTAGCCGAGCCGCGGCATATTGATCGTGACCACGCCGATCGAGCCGGTTTGGGGATTGGCGCCGAACAGGCCGCCGCCGCGCCGGTTCAGCTCGCGCGTGTCGAGGCGCAGGCGACAGCACATTGAGCGGGCGTCGTCCGGACTCATGTCGGAGTTGACGAAATTGGCGAAGTACGGGATGCCGTACTTGGCCGTGACCTCCCAGAGCTTCTCCAAGCCGGGACGGTCCCAGTCGAAGTCCTTGGAGACGTTGTAGGTCGGGATCGGAAAGGTGAAGACGCGTCCCTTGGCGTCGCCCTCGGTCATGACCTCCAGGAACGCGGTGTTGATCATGTCCATCTCGGCCTGGAAATCGGCATAGGTCTGCGGCATGCTGCAACCGCCGATGACCACCTGCTCGTTCGCCAGTGTCGACGGTGCGATCAGGTCCATTGTCACGTTGGTGAAGGGCGTCTGGAAGCCGACGCGCGTCGGCACGTTGACATTGAAGATAAACTCTTGCAGGGCCTGCTTGACCTCTTTGGGGCCCAGACGGTCATAGCGCACGAAGGGGGCCAGCAGCGTATCGAAGCTGGAGAAGGCCTGGGCGCCGGCGGCCTCGCCCTGGAGCGTGTAGAAGAAGTTGACGATCTGGCCGAGCGCGGTGCGGAAGTGCTTGGCCGGAAGGCTTTCGGCCTTGCCGGCGACGCCTTTGAAGCCACTGCGCAGGAGATCCTGCAAGTCCCAGCCCACGCAGTAGACGCTGAGCAGGCCCAGGTCGTGCAGATGCATCGCGCCGTTGTCGTGCGCCTCGCGGATCTCGGAGGGATAGATCTTGTTGAGCCAGTAGACCTTGCTCACCTCGCTCGAGATGTAGTTGTTGAGCCCCTGCAGCGAGTAGGCCATGTTGGAATTCTCGCGCACGCGCCAGTCCGCCCGGCCGAGATAGCTGTCGATCAGGTCGACATCAGCCTTGCGCACCATCTCGCGGATGCGGGCGTGCTGCTCGCGGTAGATGATGTACGCCTTGGCGGTGCGGCGGTAAGGCGAGGCCAGCAGCACCTCCTCCACGATGTCCTGCACGCTCTCGACCGAGAGACTCAGGGTGTCCTGCAGCGAATGGATCAGCGTCATCACTTTCAGCGCCAGGCGCCGCGCCTCTTCCGCCGCGAACTCGCCGGTGGCCTCGCCCGCCTTCTGAATGGCCGCGATGATCTTTTGGGGCTCAAACGTCTCGACCCGCCCGTCCCGCTTCTGAATGCGAAGGATCCAATCCTGCTGCACCAATTCATTCATGCCTGAAAACTCCAAACTCGATTGACAACAACATGTTCTTCGCAAGAACGGCCCGTACCCAGACATTCCCGTTAAAGAATGGTTGTTACTATATGTAGATTTCACGCTTCATGCAACCACAAAATGTTGCGTTTTCATTTTTTTCATTCCCGCAGAAACCGGAACGTGATATTCTGAGAAGAAACTTGATGGAGACACTCTCCTGAACCTCTCATGCGGAGAACGACATGGCCCTTTACGAGTATGCGCACGATCTGGACACGCCGGTCCACCCGGTCAGCGCGCCTGACTACATGCCCCTGGAGCAGATGCAGGCTCTGCAACTCCACCGCCTGCAAGGTCTGGTGCGGCGCGTGTATGACAACGTCCCGCTGACGCGCGCGCGCATGGACGAGCGCGGCGTCAGGCCCGAGCACATCCGGACGCTGAAGGATATCGCGCGGCTGCCCTTCATGATGAAAACCGATCTGCGCGACGAATATCCTTTCGGCCTTTTCGCCAGCCCGATGAATGACATCGTGCGCTTCCACTGTTCGAGCGGCACGACCGGCAAACCGATCGTCATCGGCAACACGCAGAACGACATCCTGGTCTGGCAGAACGGCTGCATGCGCGCGCTGGCGATGTGCGGGGTCCGCAGCTCCGACGTGATGCAGGTCGCCTACGGCTACGGGCTTTTCACCGGCGGGCTGGGCCTGCACTACGGCGGCGAGGGACTCGGCTGTGCCGTGCTGCCGATCTCCGGCGGCAACACCGACCGCCAGCTCATGCTGATGAAGGACATGGGGGTGACGGTCATTGCCTGCACGCCCAGCTACTTCCTGCATCTGATCGACGAAGGCATGAAGAAGGGCATCGACTTCAAGG
>JAQUEX010000275.1 GCA_028684935.1 Kiritimatiellia bacterium
GATTACGATTAAGATTACGATTAAGCAGGGTATCCACCAACAGAACTGCCATGCGCCCGCCCGTGTCGTTCCGAGAAATCAAGCCTTGCTTCTCAATGCCCGATTTGTCATAGTACGAGCCTACACTCCAGTAAGGAATGTCACGAGGGTGACGTTCGGGTGGAGCCATTTAACCCAGGCGGTTCCTCTGGGAGCCGCCCTAGCGTATGGATCGATTTGCCATGAGTGAAACACCTGTGTCAAACGTCCGGAATTTCGTCATTCTCGGACATAGCGGAAGCGGAAAGACCACGCTCACCGACGCTGTAGCCTTCAAGCTGGGGCTGAACGACCGCATGGGTCTTGTCGCAAACGGCACCAGCATCTCGGACACCACCGAGGAAGAGAAGAACCGCAAGATCACTCTTTTCGCCAATAGCTTCACGGCGATGAACAAGATCGGCGAGGACGAGTACAAAGTCGTCTTTACCGATTCGCCCGGCTTCATGGATTTCTACGGGCAGATCCTGGGTGCCGCGCGCGCCTGCGATTTCGCGCTGATCACCGTCGATGCCACCGCCGGGGTGCAGGTCGGCACGCGCCGCGCGTGGAATGCCTGCAAAGAGGGCGGCCTGGCCTCCGTCGCTTTCGTCATCACCGGACTCGACAAAGACAATGCCGACTTCAACAAGACCGTGGCCGTGATCCGAGACACCTTCGGCATGAACTGCGTGCCCGTGACCGTGCCGCTCAGTGCCGACGCCGTGGCCAACATCCTTGACACCTCTGACCTGCCCGCCGCGCTGCAGGACGTCCGAAACAGTCTGGCCGAGTCCGCAGCCGAAACCGACGAAGCCCTCATGGAAAAGTATTTCGAGCAGGGCTCGCTGGAGCCTGCCGACATCCGCAAGGGGCTCACCACCGGCATCAAGTCCGGTAATGTCCACCCGATCTACTCGACCTGCCCGCTGAAAGGCGTCGGTATCAAGGAGCTGCTGGACAGCCTCTGCCGCCTGCTGCCGCCCCCCGGCGCGCGCGTTTATCGCGACAGCAAAGACAACGAACTGGCCCCTGATCCCGCCGCGCCGGTTGTGGCTCAAGTCTGGCGCACGGCGGTCGATCCGTTCCTCGGCCAACTCAGCTACGTCCGCGTGATCTCCGGTACGCTCACCACCGGCATGAGCGTTCAGAACACCTCCACGGATACCAAAGAGAGCATCTCCGCCATGCTCTATGTGGTCGGCAAAAAGCAAACCCCCGTCGCCAAGGCCGGTCCCGGCGACATCGTGGCGATCCCCAAGTTCAAGAACACCAAGACCGGCAACACCCTCGCCGCCGTTGGCTCGACCGTGCGCATGCCGGACCTCGACCTGCCGCCGCCGGTCATGTTCATGGCGCTGGAGGCCAAGACCCAGGCCGACGAGGACAAGCTCTCGACCGCGATCCACCGCCTGCTTGACAGCGACCCCACCCTGCATTACGAAAAGCAGGCCGAAACCAAGCAGGTGCTGCTGAAGGGACTCGGCGATGTGCACCTCGACGTTGCCGTGGCCTTAATGAAAGCGCAGACGAACGTCAGCGTCACGCTTTCACCCCCCAAGGTGCCTTACCGCGAGTCCATCACCGCCAAGGGCGAGGGCCACTACCGCCACAAAAAACAGTCGGGCGGCGCCGGACAGTTCGGCGAGGTTTACCTGCGCGTCTTTCCCCGCCGCGAAGACGAGGAAGGCGAGTGGTTCGTCGACAAGACCGTGGGCGGGGCGATCCCCAACAACTTCATTCCGGCCGTGCTCAAGGGCGTGGAGGAGGGCAAGCTGGCCGGTTCGGTCGCCGGTTACCCGGTGCAGAACGTCAATGTTGAAGTCTACGACGGATCGTACCATCCGGTCGACTCCAAGGAAATCGCCTTCAAGATCGCCGGCATGCGCGCCTTCCGCGACGCCATGTCCAAAGCCAAACCCGTGCTGCTCGAACCGATCATGCGTCTGAAGATCACAATCCCCGAAACCTTCATGGGCGCGATCAGCGGCGATATGCCGCACAAGCGCGGTCGCGTGTTGGGCATGGAGGCCGGCGAGGGCATCCAGGTGATCGCCGCCGAAGCACCGCTCGCCGAACTCTTCAAGTACGCTGCGGAGCTGCGCTCCATTACCGGCGGACAGGGAGCCTTCACGCTGGATTTTGATCGGTACGACATCGTACCGTCCAACGTGGCGCAGAAGATCATCGCCGAGGCGGCCAAGAACCGCAAGGAAGAAGACGAGGACTGAGCCGTAGAGATCACTTAGGAATTAGGATTTCGGAATTAGGAGTTGAACCCGTTCACATCTTTTAACACCTTGCCTGCAAGGCGTTAAAACTCCTAAATCCTAACTCCTAATTCCTAACTCTCAGTTTCTTACACCGCCTGCCCTCTTCCCGGCAGCGGACTCACACGCCGTGCCAGGCCAGATACACCCAATTGATCGCGGCCAGCGCGATGCCTGCCAGAATCAGCTTGCGCCGTTCGCCTGCGGACAGGTGCACCTCGACCGCCCGGCCGCAAGCCAGCAACAGACTGTGCGCGATGCCTGCGGCCGCACCCGCAGCCAGCAGCGCGCTCACGAGCGGCTGCATGCGGAATGCGCCGGACACATCGCCGGCCGCCAGCGCCGCGCACGCGCGGGTGCTGCCGCAGGTCAGACAAGGCAAGCCGGTCCAGCGGTGAAACAGGCAGAGGCGCGCCCCGCCGGCATCCAGCGCAGCCACCCCCAGTCCGATCAGAAGAACGGCACCCAGGAACGCCAACCACCGCCAACGATCTTCCGGACACGCCCGCCGAAACCCGAGCCGCATGCCGTCTCCTCCTCACTCTGCCACGACAACGTGTGCCGCCCCGACGACACGCCGTCCACCACAAAACGTCCGCCGGACAGACGGGCCGCGACGGCCTTGCCGTCCATCAGAAGCGTCACCCCCTCCCGCCACGGCAGTTCGACGCGCGCGGTCGTGTTGACAGGCACTTCCACCGTCACGGCATACCGGGTGCCGGGCGTCTGGCGCACCCCCACCCGCACAGTGCCCCGCACGGTGGGCACATAGCCCTCGACCGCCTCCAGCGAGCCGATCTGAGGACGGATCAACACCTTGCCGAAACCGGCCTCCAACGGCCTTACGCCCATCACGAAGCGCGGCATGATATTCGCCGGCACCGCGCCCCAGGCATGGTTCCAGTCCAGGTTCGGCTTGTACAGAATGTCCCACGCCTCCAGCGTGATGGTCGAGCCAGCCTTCATCATGTTGACCCAGCCGCGCGGTTCATCGCGCGTCATCAGGTGGATCGCCGCGTCATCCTGGCCGGCCTCGAAAAGCGCCTCCAGCAGATACTGCGCGCCGTACACGCTGCACGCCATGCCGCGCGACACGGTGAAGCGTGCCACCCGACCGCGCTCGGACTCGGGAACCAAGCCGAACGCCAGGGGCAGCATGTTCGCGTGCAGCGAGGCGTGCGCGGCGCCTTCGCCATCCACATAGCAACCGCGCTCGGCGTTGAAAAAAAGCGCGTGGAACGCCTTGAGGGTCCGCTCGTATTTCGCGCGGTAAGCCTCGGCGTCCGCCGTCTTGCCCAGCGCCGCGGCCATCTCGGACATCTGCCGCAGGTTCAGGCAATAAAAGGCATTGACCACCGCGTTGACCGGTTTGAACACAAACCCGTCCCGCTCTCCGACCGGCCAGTCCGTGATGTCGCGCAGCCCGCTGTCCATCGGCGCGGAAGGACCGCCGGTCACCAGCAGGCCATCGCTTTCCCGCGCGCAAAACTCCAGCGTCTTCTTGGCCTTGAGAGCGTCGTACACCCGCTCCAGCGACTCGGTGTTGCCGGTGTACATCCAATCCGCCCACGCCATCATCACCGAGTGCTGCTTCCATTCGGTCGGCCACGTCGGGCGCGCCATCAGATATTCGTGGCTATAGCGCGCCAGCGTGAACTCGCGGTCGGTGCAGTAGTGACAGAGCTGATTGATATACGCATCGGCCTCATACGGGATACGCTCGCGATCACCATCCACATACACGCCCGCGAAGGTTGTGGCTTTGATGCTGTATTTACAAAACTCAAACACGCGGTCGAGCACAGCGTCGCTCGAGACAAAGCGGGCGGCCGAGAGGTCGAACGGATAGTGCACCGCGATCTGGCGGATCGTTTCAGACGTCACCGGGAAGGGACACTCCTCCACCTCCACATACCGGAACGGCATCACCACGCCGAACTCAGGCGGCAGCAGAATCGCGGCACCCTCTTTGCCGCCGCTGGTATTACGCGTGTCGGCCATCAAGGGAACCCGGTAGACATTCGGGCTGGTCAACGCGCCGTTCACCTTGGCGTAGCGGATCGTCCCGCCCGGCTTGACATCCACGCTGTCGCCCTTCGCCTTTTCGCCGAGGTGCAGCGTGAAAGGACCGCCGCGCCGCATGTCGCGCGGCGGCACCAGCTCGA
>JAQUEX010000276.1 GCA_028684935.1 Kiritimatiellia bacterium
CGGCGACAGCAAGAACGCCGCGTATGTGGCGACGTACAAGCCGCGGATTAAATCTCTTTGAAGGGGCTGTGGACATGGATGTGAGCGGGATCAACACGGCGCTGCGGCGTCTGTGTGACAAGTATGGAGTGACGGTTGACGGCCGGCTGGTCGCTGACGCGGAGCAGGTTGCCGGGATGCGGCTGGAAACGGCTGACGGTACGGTGCCGCTGCTGCCGTGGCGCGTGGAACGCCGGTATGTGGAGCTGAAGAAGATCATCGACGGCGGGACGCTGGAGCAGGTCTCGACCCTGCGGTTCGCAGTGATGCGGGGCGGTGCGCGACTGGAGCATCTGGTTTATCGCGAATTCGACTTGTGCGAGTGGATGGCGGGTTCGCCGATCCGCAAAGCCTTCGCCGCGGTCTCGGGAGGCAAGGTGGCGAATGTGATCGCGACCTTAGCGAACGGGATGAGCGCGAGCGTCGAGTGTTCGGCCGCGCTGCCGGAGGGCGCCGCCGAGATCGACCGGCACGAGATCATCGCGCGACGCGGGGTCGCCTGCGACCGGGTGGTGGACACGCAGGTGCCGCAAGCCTCGATCTATGCATTCACTGCGGACGGGGTCAAGACCTACACCGACACCGATGCGGAGCTGTTCGGCTTCAGCGATGCGGAGATCTGGGCTGTCCGTGCGGCTTTCGCGGTGCTGAAAGCTCCCGCGCTTGCTGCCGAATGGAAGAAGGCTGACTGCGGTGTGAAAGCGAAGGTGACGCAGACGCTGGCTTGTGCCGAGACCTGCGTTCCGGCCGTTTTTTCTGAGGAGATCCAAGCATGAAACCGGTCAAGATCGCGATGATGTCGCTGACGCACGGGCACACGCGCAAGTATTACCAGACGCTGATCGAGAACGCCAAGCTGGATTGGGTGGCGTCGTGTGCGGAAGACCCGCGCGCCAAAGAGACGTATGAGCTGTACCAAACGGGCGTGCCGTGTTATCTGAGCGCGGACGAGATGTTCGAGCGGCATCCCGACATCGAGGCGGTGGTATTGGCCTCGGCCAATGACAAGCATCTGGCGCAGGTGCAGGATTGCGCGCGGCGCGGGGTGCATGTGCTGTCGATGAAGATTCCCACGTTCGACATGGCCGAGTATGACGCTATGATCGCGGCGGTGGACAAGGCCGGGATCGTGTGTCAGATCGAGCTGGAGATGCACTACAATCCGGTGGTGCACCGGCTGAAGAAACTGATCGCGGATGGCGCGGTCGGCAAGATCGTATCAGTACAGGCCACCAACATCACGCTGTCGCCGGTCTGGGCTTTTCCTTGGCAGGGCGTGCCCGAGGCGAGCTACGGCCGGCGCGTGCCGCTGAAAGCGGGGGATGCGCGGTGCCGCGGCGGGGCGTTGTGCGACCATCCGCACATCTTCGATCTGATCCGGCATTTGACCGGGGCTGATTTCGATTTTGTCTATTCGTCTGTCGCGCCCAACCTGCGGCCTGAGCTGCAGGTCGAGGACATGCTGCTGGTGAACGGCAAGCTGAAGGACGGCACGGCGTTTTTGTTTGATCCCTCGTGGTCGCGCATGGAGGAGCGGCTCAAAGTGCCGGGGCCGGGTTGGGAGGTTTTCCCCAAGCGCATGGAGGTGAACGTCACGGTGGTGGGCGAGAAGGGCACGCTGGTATGCGACTGTTTCGGGCCGAACGTGTACCATAACGGCGCGCCCAACGACCGCTACACCGTGCAGTACACCTACTTTGACGAGTGGGTCGGCATGATCGACGAGTTCGCAGGCTGCATCCGCGAAGGCAAAGAGCCGCTGATCAACCTGCGCTGGCACCGGCCGACCCTCGCGGCTATGAACGCCTGTTACGACAGCGTCGCGAGCGGGGGGCCTTGCGTTGTGGGGTAAGACGTTTTAGAGGTGCGGTGCTGCGGGGTTTCTAACGCAGAGACGCAGAGACGCGGAGACGCAGAGGGAGACGGGATGAGGCATGTTTAAGCTGACACTATTGGATATCGGCATCATTGTCGGGTTTCTGGTGGCGGTGGTGGGTGTGGGGGCGGCGGCGGTGCGCAGGTCGAGCCGCAGCGCCTCGGACTACTTCCTGTCGGGACGCTCGATGCCGTGGTGGCTGCTGGGCATCTCGATGGTGGCCTGCACCTTCTCGTGCGGCACGCCAAACCTGATCACCGACATCGTGCGCAACGACGGGGTGGCGGGCAACTGGGTCTGGTGGGCGTTTCTGCTGACCGGCATGCTGACGGTCTTCGTGTACGCCAAGCTGTGGCGGCGCTCGGAGCTGGACACGGACTTGGGTTTCTACGAACTGCGTTACAGCGGCCGCGCGGCGGCGGCGCTGCGCGGATTTCGCGCGCTGTACCTCGGTGTCTTCTTCAACGTGATGTCGCTGGCGATCGGCTCGCTGGCGGCGATCAAGATCGGGCAGGTGATCTTCGGACTGTCTGCGGTCGAGACGCTGCTGTGGGCGTCGGTGGGCGTGGGCATTTACGCCACGCTGGGAGGGCTCACCGGTTCGATCTGGGCCGATTTCTTCCAGTACGCGATCGCGATGGGTGGTTCGATCGCGGCGGCGGTGTATCTGGTCAGAGCGGACATCGGCGGCACGGGCGTGACGTCGCTAGCTGGGCTATGGGAGCGGATTCCGGCGGACAAGCTGAGTTTCTTCCCGAGTGTCGAGGGCGGTGACACGGCGTTGCTGGTGACGGTGCTGGTGCTGCCGCTGGCGGTGCAGTGGTGGAACGTCTGGTATCCGGGCGCGGAGCCGGGCGGCGGCGGCTACATCGCGCAGCGCATGCTGGCGGCCAAGAACGAGAAACACGCCATCGGCGCGACGCTGCTCTTCAATTTCATGCACTACGCGGTGCGCACGTGGCCGTGGCTGCTGGTGGCCTTGGTCTCGCTGGTGGCGCTGCCCAAGGAGACGCCGCAGCAGATGGCGCGGTCTACAGCGTGGCTCGAAGAGAACGCGGCGCTGGTGCAGACCTGCCGCGGCGGCGGGGATGCGGTCTCGCAGGAAGCGCGCATGGCGGTGCGGTATCATACGGCGGCGGCGCGCGGGCACGGTGCACTCGCGAAGGCTTTTCCTGATGTCGAGGACGCTTTTTTGCGCGACGACATCGCGTACCCCGGGATGATCGCGCGCCTGCCGGCCGGGTTACTGGGCTTGGTCGTGGCCTCGCTGATCGCGGCGCACATGTCGACGGTGGCGACGCATCTGAACTGGGGCGCGTCGTATGTGGTCAACGATTTCTATCTGCGGTTCATCAAGCCGGACGCCACTCCGCGACAGCAGGTGCGCATGGCGCGGATCGCGACGGTGCTGCTGCTGGTGGCGGGCAGCGGGGCGGCACTGCTGCTGCAAGGGGCGAAGGGCGCGTTCGATGTGCTGTTGCAGGTTGGCGCCGGCACAGGGCTCATCTACATCCTGCGCTGGTTCTGGTGGCGCGTCAACGCCTGGAGCGAGATCGCGGCGATGGTCATTTCGTTTCTGGTCGCCGTTCTGTTTAAAGGGGTTGCCGAACCGTTGGGACTGGAACGTGTGATGGCGGATGCGGGACTGCTGCGGGTGATGGCTTTCAGCGGCTGGAAGCTGGTGATCGGGATCGCGGTCACGACGGCCGGGTGGCTGGCGGTGACCTATCTGACGCCGCCGGAGGAGATGCCGATACTGGCGGCGTTCTGCCGCAAGATCCGCGCGGGCGGTCCGGGCTGGCGCAACGTCGAGCAGTGGGCCGCGTCGCGGGGCGAGCCGATCGGCGCGGGCGACGGGCGGTCCGGCCTGCCGCTCGGCATCCTCTGCATGATGTTGGGGTGCGCGGCGGTCTGGGGGCTGCTCTTCGCGATCGGCTACGCGCTGTACGGCAAGTGGGGACATGCGGGGGCGCTCGGCACGGTTACGGCGCTGGCCACTGTCTGGTTGATGCGGCTCGTGCCGCGGATCAAGTTCGGTTGAAGATCCGATTCGCAAGAGGAGGTTCTTCGATGTGAAACGTTTGGGACGCAGGCCGTCAGGCCCGGCGTCCGGGAAAAGAGTGTGGTTGCCATGGAGGGTAGGTCATGAAAAAGACGGCATTCGGGGTGCTGTTCGCGGCGCTGTTCGCGAGCGTTTCGTTTGTTTCAATGAGGGCACGGGCCGAAATCTTCAATTGGGCTGACGGCGCGGTGGTGGATGTGGGGTGTCAGGGCTTGGGTGACAATAATTGGAACAGCAATGCGGACACGATGCGCTTCCTGGGCTCAGGCACGATTCACGGCACGTTAACGCCTGTCGGGGCCAGTTTCTATGCTTGGGCAATCTGGCGCAACTATCTCATGACCAACGGCACGGTGGTGGTCGACGCGACGGATGTGTCACCTTACTCTCCGTGTTTTCAGCGCAGCGTCATCCTCGGCGAGACGGGCGCGCTCGTCATCTCGAACGCGGCGTCGACGACGCTCGGCTGCAC
>JAQUEX010000277.1 GCA_028684935.1 Kiritimatiellia bacterium
CCCGTATTGAACCACAGTGACCTTTTCGGAGCAGATCTTACATGAAACTAGTACTCGGTTGCGACCACGGCGGATTACATGTCAAGCAGGCTGTCAGCGAGGTGTTGGCGGCGCGAGGGGATGAGGTGACGGATCTGGGCGCGTTTACCGCCGATTCGGTCGATTATCCAGATTTCGCGGTCGAGGCCGCTGAACAGATCGTCGAAAAGCGTGCGGAAGTCGCGATCCTGATCTGCACGACCGGGATTGGCATGAGCATCGCCGCGAACCGTTTTGCCGGTGTGCGCGCAGCGCTCTGCGAGTCGGTCGCGACGGCGCGCAAGACGCGCACGCACAACGATGCCAACGTTTTGGTCCTGGCCGGCACACTGCCCCCTGACGAGGCCGCCGACATCGCGCGGGCGTTTCTCGAAACGCCGTTCTCGCAGGAGGAGCGCCACGCGCGCCGCATCGGCAAGCTTGAGCGCGGCGAGCGCCTGTCCGAAGTCTCTCACCTCGCGGAGGCTGATCCCGAGGTCCATGCGACGGTTGTCGGCCAGCTCCGCCAGGAGAACAGCACGATCAACCTGATCGCCTCCGAGAACACGGTGTCGCGCGCGGTGCGCGAGGCCTCCGGCAGCGTGCTGACCAACAAGTACGCGGAAGGCTATCCGGGCCGGCGCTGGTACAGCGGCTGCATCCCGGTGGACACCGCTGAGTCTTTGGCGATCGCGCGCGCCAAAACGCTGTTCGGCGCCGAGCATGCCAATGTGCAGCCGCACTGCGGCAGCTCGGCCAACATGGCGGTTTATTTCTCGGTCCTCAAGCCGGGCGACACGATCCTTTCGATGAGCCTCGACCAGGGCGGCCATCTGACGCACGGCAGCCCGGTCAATTTCTCGGGCCAGCTCTTCAACATTGTTCCTTACTGTGTCTCGCCGGAGACCGAGGTGCTGGATTACGACGCGATCGAAAAACTCGCGTTGGAGAAGCGTCCGCGCCTGATCGTGGCCGGTGCCAGCGCCTATCCGCGCGTGCTCGACTTCCCCCGTTTCCGCAAGATCGCCGACGCCTGCGGCGCGATGCTGATGGTGGACATGGCGCACATCGCGGGCCTCGTGGCCGGCGGCGTGCATCCGAGCCCGGTGCCGTACGCGGAGTTTGTGACCACGACCACGCACAAGACGCTGCGCGGCCCGCGCGGCGGCCTGATCCTCTGCCGCGAGGCGTTTGCCAAGGCGGTCGACAAGACGGTCTTTCCCGGCCTGCAAGGGGGACCCCTCGAGAACATCATCGCCGCCAAGGCGGTCTGCTTCGGCGAGGCGCTGAAGCCGGCGTTCAAGGCGTATGCGTGCCAGGTCGTGGCCAACTGCAAGGAATTGGCCGCGACCCTCACGGCGCGCGGCTTCCATCTGGTCTCGGGCGGCACGGACAACCATCTGATGCTGGTGAATGTCGCGCGCGCCGGGCTCACCGGCAAGGACGCCGCCGCCGCGCTGGACGCGGCGGGCATCATCTGCAACAAGAACACGATTCCGTTCGACAAGAACAGCCCGTTCGTGACCTCCGGCATCCGTATCGGTACCGCGTCGGTGACGACGCGCGGCATGAAGGAGCCCGAGATGCAGCGGATCGGTACCTGGATCGCCGACATCCTCTCCGATCTCTCCAACACGGCGTTGACCGAGAAGGTGCGCGCGGAAGTCGCCGCCCTGACCGCCGGTTTCCGCGTGCCATGAGTGTGAAAAAAAAGATCTATCTCTCCGGGCCGATCATGGACGAGCATCCGGAGCTGGCCGCGACGTGGCGTGAGCGGGCCAAGGAAGGGCTGCGCGATCACTTCACGCTGCTCGATCCGATGCGGCGCAACTTCAAGGACCGCGAGGTCGACAGCGCCAACGAGATCGTGGAGTTCGACCTGCAGGATGTGCGCGACGCCGACATCCTGCTGGTGAACTACAGCAAGACCTCGATCGGCACCGCGATGGAGGTTTTTTTCGCGGCGCACGACCTGGGCAAGTTCGTGGTGGCCTTCTCGCCGTTCTGCTTTCAGGACTGCTCGCCCTGGATGGTGCGCTACTGCACCAAAATCCTGCCGTCGCTGGATGCGGCGATCGGCTACATCCGTGACAATTTCATTGTGCGGCATGTCGAATAGAAAGTAATAAGTAATAAGTAATATGTAACAAGTAAGAAGTGTGAGACAATTTTCCTGCACAGTTGTGTGCGAATAAACTTTCAACTCTCAAGGTATGGACGATGGGCGTAATGGAGAGTGACGAGGTCGACTGGGGAACGTGGGAGCCGAAAGATCGGGCGGTGCTCACGTTCATCCGTTGCGCGGGCCGGATCTTGCTGATCGTTAAGAAGCGCGGGCTGGGCCAGGGCAAGGTGAACGCGCCGGGCGGCCGTATCGAGGCGGGCGAGACGCCGGAACAGGCCGCCGTGCGCGAGACACGTGAGGAGGTCGGGCTGACGCCCGCCGGCCTGCGCGCCGCCGGATGTCTGAATTTCGCCTTTACGGACGGGTATTCACTGAGCTGCCGCGTCTTCACAGCGGACCGCTACAGCGGCGTGCTCACGGAAACCGACGAGGCCGCGCCCTTCTGGTGCGCGGAATCCGACATTCCCTACGACCGGATGTGGGCCGATGACCGTCTCTGGATCCCGCTGATGCTCGACGGCAAAGGATTCGAGGGACGGTTTATTTTCGACGGCGACCGGATGCTCTGGCACCGGCTGACGATCACGCATCAATAAACAGTTCGGACGAGGCGAAGAAGGGGTCGCTCGTGCAGCGCAGGCCCACGCGCCGCAGGCCGGCCTCGTCACCGGGCGTCACCATGTGGGTCATGTGCATCTCGCAGTCGCGCAGGTCGATCAGGCGCTCCATCGCGATCTGGGCGGCGGGATTGGTCGCGCAACTGATGGCGAGCCCGATCAGCGCCTCATCGAGGTTCAGGCTCGTGTACTTGCCTTTGAGGATGTCGTGCTTCATGTGAACGATCGACTGCACGACCTGCGGGGCGATCAGGTGAATCTGGTCCGGAATCCCTGAGAGCACCTTGATCGCGTTCAGCACCATGCTCGCTGCCGCATGCATCTGCTCGGAATTCTTGCCCACGACGACACGTCCGTCTTTGAGCTGCACGGCGGCGCCGCAAAAGATTCCGTTGCGTCCCTTGCCTTGGTTCATGGCATCCTGGCCTGCCTGGCGGGCGGGTTTCACGACCGAACGGTCTTCGGGGGCGAGATCCAGTTTCTGCATCAGCAGTTCGATGCGGTCCACGGTGATGTGCTCGGTCTGTCCGGCTGAGAATTCGCAGAGGTGGCGGAAATAGCGGCGGATCACCTCCTGCTTGGCCGCCGCGCAGACGACCGCGTCGTCGGTGATGCCGAAGCCCACGCGGTTGACGCCCATGTCGGTCGGCGACTTGTAAGGGCAGGGCTCGCGGGTCATCTTCTCCCAGATGGCGCGCAGCAGCGGGAAGGCGTCGATGTCGCGGTTGTAGTTGATCGACACCTTGTTGTATGCCTGAAGGTGGTAGGGGTCAACCATGTTGGCGTCGTTGAGATCGACGGTGGCCGCTTCGTAAGCGACGTTCACGGGGTGCTCCAGTGGCAGATTCCAGACCGGGAAGGTTTCGAATTTGGCGTAGCCGGCCAGGCGCCCCGCGTTACGGTCGTGATAGAGCTGGGTGAGGCAGGTGGCCAGCTTGCCGCTTCCGGGGCCCGGGCCGGTCACGACGACGATCGGGCGTTCGGTCTCGATGTACTCGTTCGCCCCGTACCCCTCGGGGCTGACGATCGTGTCGACATCGGCGGGATAGCCCTGGGTCACATGGTGGTAGTAAACCTTGATGCCGCGGTGCTCCAGGCGGGCGCGGAACTGTTTGGCGGCGTGCTGTCCGCTGAAGCGGGTGATGACCACGGCGCGGACCAGCAGGCCCCAACTGCGCAGGCCGTCGATCAGCTTGAGCGCGTCGGTGTCGTAAGAGATGCCGAAGTCGGCGCGCATTTTTTTGCGTTCGATATCGCCCGCAAAAATGCAGAGCACGATCTCGGCCTTATCCTTGAGCTTCTGCAGCAGGCGCAGTTTGACATTCGGATCGTAGCCGGGCAGGACGCGGGCGGCGTGCATGTCGTGCATCAGTTTGCCGCCGAATTCAAGATAGAGTTTATTGCCGTTCTGCTCGGCGCGTCGCTGGATTTCCTCGGTCTGTTCGGCGAGATATGTGTCATTATCGAAACCGGTTGCGTTCACCATGTGTCCCTGCCTTCGCTCAAACGGGGTAAAAGAATACGGTCAGACGCTGACGCGTGACCGGGGCAGGACTATAACGTAAAACAGGCGGCAACGGTAGCCCATTTTTTGGTCGTTCGGGAATCAGTCGGCGCATGGCAGTTCTGTTGGTGGATACCCTGCTTATTCGTAATCTTAATCGTAATC
>JAQUEX010000049.1 GCA_028684935.1 Kiritimatiellia bacterium
TCCATGAGGAACGGGCCGAATATGAGACCGACGACCGGCGGTTAGCGGATTAGGATTACGATTAGGATTACGATTAAGATTACGAATAAGCAGGGTATCCACCAACAGAACTGCCATGCGCCCCTTTGTGCGCTGATTTTCGCATTGCCCGTTCGGGGCATTAGAACGTATGATACCCACCTATGTCGAATGACTCCCAAAACAAACGCGAGATGCCCAAGCCGCCGCCGATAATGCCGTCTGCGGCCGATAAGCAGGAAGGCAGCGCTGCAGGGGCCATGCCGCCCAAACGGGTGTTCGGTGCGTGGCTGGTGGTGGGAATGCTGCTGCTCCTCATGCTGGGCATGGTCTATTACAAGCCTGAAGGCGAGTTGAAGCCGATCGATCAGCTCGAGTTCCGTCGCATGGCCAAGGAAGGTCAGGTCGAAGAGGTCGCGATGGTGCGCGAGCCGAACGGGATCACCTACTTGCGCGGCACCAAAAAAGGTGTGGCCAAAGAGCGCTTCCGGGTCAATGTGCTGCCCTCCGAGAATCTTGAGGCGTTCCTTCTGGAGAACAACATTGCGTGCCCGGTGGTGAACAACAACAACTTCTTCGGACCGCTGCTGCGTGAGCTGCTGATGATCGCGCTCTTTTTGGGGCTGCTCTATTTTGTTTTTATCCGCCAGATCAAATCGGCCAACATGGGCGCGATGAGTTTCGGCAAGAGCCGAGCCAAGATGCTGAACCAGGACAAGAAAAAGCTCACCTTCGCCAATGTGGCCGGCATTCAGGAGGCCAAGGAGGAGGTTCAGGAAATCGTCGAGTTCTTGAAGGATCCGCAGAAGTTCCAAAAGCTGGGGGGACGCATTCCCAAGGGCGTGCTGCTGATGGGGCCGCCCGGCACGGGCAAAACGCTGCTGGCGAAGGCGATCGCGGGCGAGGCGGGCGTGCCGTTCTTCAGCATCAGCGGTTCGGATTTCGTCGAAATGTTCGTGGGCGTGGGCGCGTCGCGCGTGCGCGACATGTTTGAACAGGGCAAGAAACACGCGCCCTGTTTGATCTTCATCGATGAGATTGACGCCGTCGGGCGCAGCCGGTTCTCTGGCATCGGCGGCGGGCATGATGAGCGCGAACAGACGCTCAACGCGCTGCTGGTGGAGATGGACGGCTTTGAGACTTCCGAGGGCGTGATCATCATCGCGGCCACCAACCGCGCCGATGTGCTGGATCCGGCGCTGCTGCGTCCCGGGCGCTTCGACCGCCAGATCATCATTGATCTGCCGACGCTCTCTGGCCGCGAGGAGATCCTCAAGATGCACGCGCAGAAGATCAAGCTGTCGGACGGCGCGGACCTCTCGCGCATCGCGCGTGGCACGCCGGGCTTCTCTGGCGCGGATCTCGCCAATCTGCTCAATGAGGCCGCGCTGCTGGCTGCGCGCGGCGGCAAGCAGTCGGTCGAGCACATCGATCTCGAAGAGGCGCGCGACAAGGTGCTTTGGGGCCGCGAGCGGCGCAGCCGCGCCATGGAGGATCGCGAGCGCCGCATCACGGCGTGGCACGAGTCCGGCCACGCGCTGCTGCAGGTGCTGTGCGAGCACGCTGAACCGCTGCACAAGGTCACGATCATTCCGCGCGGGCAGGCGCTGGGCGCGACGATGTCGCTGCCGGAGCGCGACGTGCTGAACCGCGCGAAAAAGGAGTTGCTTGACCAGTTGGTCGTGCTGATGGGCGGGCGCATCGCGGAGCAGATGTTCACCGGCGACCTGTCGACCGGCGCGCGCATGGACATCAAGATGGCCAGCGAGATCGCGCGCAAAATGATCTGTTCTTTCGGCATGAGCGAAATCTTCGGATTCCAGTCGTTTGGCGACAATCAGGAGACGCTCTTCCTCGGCCGCGAGGTGGCCCGGCACCAGGCCTACAGCGAGGCCACCGCCCGCAAGATCGACGAGGAGGTCGATCGCCTGGTGGCGGACGCCTATGCGCGGGCCACGCAGATGCTGGTGGCGCACCGCGCACGGCTGGAAGTGCTGGTGGAGCATCTGCTCGAAGCCGAAACCATGGACGGTCGCGACGTGGAGGATTTGGTCAAGGAGGGGCGGATCTTGAGCGACGCGGAGCGCGCCGCCAAAAAACAGGTGCGCGCGGGCACCCCAGCGTGTGCGGACGTGCAGCCTGCTGCCCTCGAACCGCCTCCGCAACCGGCCAACGAGGCGTCGGAGCCCGAGGGGGCCTCTGAGCCGCCGCCGCTGCCGTGGTTGAACGAGTGAGGACGCGCGCCGACGGGCGCGAACCGAAAAGCGGGCGCGCGGCGTCACCCAGCAGAAGCCCTATGGATGCAAGACCTGTCCAGTCTCAAGCGTGGCGATGCCGGCAACGATCGCTGCCGTTGACGCGAACCCTCGTGATGGGCGTTGTCAACGTGACGCCCGATTCGTTTTCGGATGGCGGCCTCTGGTTCGACGAAGAACATGCCGTGGCCCATGCGCTGCAACTGGCGGCAGAGGGCGCGGATATCCTGGACATCGGCGGCGAATCGACGCGTCCGGGCGCCGCGCCGGTCGGCGAGGACGAAGAGTGCCGGCGCGTGCTGCCGGTGATCCGCCGCGTGACGGCGGCCTGCGACGTGCCGGTGTCGGTCGATACGCGACACGCCGCTGTCGCACACGCGGCAGTCGCGGCCGGCGCGTGCATCATCAATGACGTGATGCCGTTCTCGGGGGATGCCGCGATGGCGGCGGTGGCGCGTGAAACCGGGGCGGGGCTGGTCGCCATGCATATGCGCGGCACCCCGCAGACCATGGCGCGGCTTGCTGTTTACGACGATGTGGTGGGGGAGGTTGAGGCCGAACTGCGCATGGCGCTGGCCTTTGCGGACGAGCAGGGGATCGCGCGCGGGCAGATCCTCATCGACCCCGGCATCGGCTTCGCCAAAGACACGGCGCAGAATCTGGCGTTGCTGACGGCCCTCGAGCGGTTCGCGCGGCTCGCGCCGGTGCTGGTCGGCGTGTCGCGCAAACGGTTCATCGGCGAACTGTGCGGCGAACCTCTGGCGGCCGAACGGTTGGGCGGCAGCCTCGCTGCTGCGGTCTGGTGCGCCCTGCACGGTGCAGCCGCCGTGCGCGTGCACGATGTCAAGGCGACCCGCCAGGCGTTGGCCATGGCGCATGCGCTGCAATAGGGAAGGGCATTTGCGGCTTTTCCCTTTGCAGGTATTTTGGCACACTCTTACGTACATGTTCGGCGGACTTCAAATCGGCTTTAACGACGTGATGCAAATCCTGATTCTTTACGTCGGGATTTATGCGCTCATCCGCTTTGTGCGGGGCACGCGAAATGCACAGGTCTTGCTGGGGTTTTGCGTGCTGGTGGTTTCGTTGCTGCTCTTCACGTATCTGTTTCGTTTCGACGTGCTGGCGCGGGTGGTCTACTTCCTGTTGATCTATCTGGCGTTGAGCATGGTGGTGGTCTTCCAGCAAGAGATCCGGCGCATGCTGGCGCTGGTCGGCGGACAGCGTCTTTTCGGCCGGCAATATGTGTTGCGCGAGCCCTCGGCGCCGGAGAAACTCTGCCAGGCGGTCGCCTACCTGGCTCAAGCGCGCATCGGGGCGCTGGTCGCGGTCGAGCGGGGCATCTCGCTGTGCAGTTACGAGGATTCCGGGGTCAAGTTGAACGCGCTGGTCAGCCACGAATTGCTGGTCTCGGTCTTTACGCCGCCGCTGCCGTTGCACGATGGCGGGATCATTTTGCGGGACGGGCGCATCGCGGCTGCGCATTGCCTCTTTCCGGTCTCGAACCAGGCGGAACTGGCGACCTCCGGCATGCGCCACCGCGCGGCTGTCGGACTGAGCGAAGAGACCGATGCGGTCGTCGTGGTGGTCTCGGAGGAAACCGGCAAGATCTCCGTGGCGCACAATGGCCGCCTGCACCGCTACAGCGACGAGAAGGTCGAAAAGGTCCTGTTGCGCTGGTTGAAGAAAGCGATGCCGCATGAGACGCGCGGTCCGTTGACCCTCACCGACTGGCTGATGTCGCGTGTCGCAAAGATGATGAAGGCGCGCTGGGGCGTCGGGAAGGAGACGCCATGACGCGCGAACAGGGACTCGCCGTTCTCAAGATCGTGTTTGTCAAGAACGGCTACTGGAAGCTGCTCTCCTTGGTCATCGCGGTGCTGATCCATTTTTCGATCCGCTCAGAGATCAGCCACCTGCGCGTGGTGACGATCCCGGTCGAGGCCGATTTTGAAGCGGCCAGCATGGGGGCCGCGATCGAATCGGTCGAGCCGCGTGCGGTGCAGATCACGTTGCGCGGCTCCTATTCCGAGGTCAACAAGCTCGACAGCGCGCAGATGGGCTGCGTGGTGCGTCCCAAACAGAAGACCAGTTCCCTGCTCGACACGGTGGCCGTGAAGATCCGGGCTTCGAACCTGCGCGGCGTGCGAGGCGTGCGCGTGGTGGCGATTGAGCCGAATGTGGCGGTGGTCAAATTCGATGTGCCGATGTCGTTGATGGTGGCGGTGGCGCCGCCGGTGGTCCAGGGTAAGGCGCGGGGACGCGTGCAACTCGTCTATGACCAGACCAACGCCGTCGTGAAAGGTTCGCGGCGGGTGCTGAGCCCGCTGGACGTCGAGACCGTCCGTGTTCAGACCGATGCGATCGACGTCGAGGGACGTTCGCAGTCATTCGCCACGCGCGTGCGCCTCTATCCGCCCGGCGAGGCGGTGAATGCGGTGGTTGAGCCCTCCGACATGGTGGTCAACGTGCTGATCATCAGCGAGAAGGCGACTACGCGGCTGGAGCGCGTGCCGGTTGTCGTGGTGCAGCCGCCCGGTGACGCCAACCGCTGGCTGGCCGAACCGGCGTGGGTCGACATCGAGGTGACCGGTCGTTCCGAGGTGGTCAAGGCCATTACCTTCGGGCAGATCATCGCCTCGGTGAACGGCAACATTCCGGTGGTGCCGCGCTCGGTGACCAATGAGGTGCCGGTGACCGTGCATGTGCAGCAGGGGCTGGCCGTTGACGAGGTCAAGGCGGTCCCGCCATCGATCCGTTTGACTCCGATTCACGCCGGACCGGCCGTGTCGCCGTCCGGCGAACGTTAATTGTTTTTTTACTATGGATGCCAAGATCAAAGATGCCGGGACGGACCGGCTCGAACTGGAACGCCGGCGCTATCGGCGCGTCATCGGCGTGCTGCTTTTTCCGATCATTCTGTTTCCGTTGCTCAGCCTTGTGACTTACGACTGGCGCGACATCTCGTGGCTGAATGCGCCGCCGATCTCGCCGCCGGCCAATCTGATCGGGCTGGTCGGCGCGTGGTCGGTTTTCATCGGATACAGTGTGATGGGGCTGACGGTGTGGGTCGTGCCCTTTTTCGCGCTGGTCTTCAGCGGCATGCTGCTGTACGGACGGATCGTGCGTGTGGGGCGGCGCGCCTTCTGGATGCTGCTCTTTGTCGTGGCGCTCTGCTGTCTGGTGCAACTGGGCAGCACCACGCTTTTCGCCGGCGCGCTGGAGCGCCTGAACATGAAGCCCAATGCCGGCGGCGCGATTGGCTACTGGCTGATGACCCGCCTGCTGGCGCGCTGGTTCAGCCCGGTGGGCGGCGGCATGCTGATGGCCAGCATCATGTTCTTTGCCCTGCTGATGGCCGTCGGGTTGCGCACGCTCTTCGACGGCCTTGGGCGTTTGACCGGCTGGTGGGAGTCGCGGCAAGCGGCTGCAGACACGGAAGACGCCGAGCCGGATGACGGGTTGACGCCGCGCGAGCGTGAACGTCAGAAGCGGCTGTCGCTCAAGGAGGCGGCGCGCAAGGCCAAGGAAGAGGCGCGGCTGGCGCGCGAAGCCGAGCGCGAACGGGCGCAGGCCGAACGCGCGGAAGAACGCCAGCGCAAAGAGGAGGCGCGTGCCGCGTTGGCGCGCCAGCGCGAGGAGGCGCGTGCCTTGGGGCGCGAGCCGCGGCTCGCGGAAAGCCCCGCCGCCGAACGGCTGCGTCAGCGCATCGAAGCGGCCAAACTGGCCGCCGCCGCCGAACGCGAGCGACAGCGGACGCTCGCGGCGAAGCCCGCCGCCGTGCCGCCGGCCGCAGAGCCCGCGCCGTCTGCGGCCCCCGCCGCCGTCAAGCCCGCCGCGCCCGCCCGCCCGGCTGCCGCGAGCAGCCCGCCGCCGCCCGAGGCCTATCCGTTGCCGCCGCTTTCGCTGCTCAATCCGATTCCCAAGGGGACGGCCGACCACGGCGACATCGACAAGACGGCCGAGATCCTGGTCGAGACGCTGGGCCAGTTCAATGTGCCGGTCGAGGTGGTCGGCACGACGCCCGGGCCGGTCGTCACGCAGTACGAATTGCGGCCGGCACCGAACATCAAAGTCGAACGAATCGCCAACCTGACCGCCAACCTGCAGATGGCGCTTGAGGCACGCAGCCTGCGCGTGCTGGCACCGATTCCCGGCAAAAACGCGGTGGGCATCGAAATCCCCAACCGGCGCGCCTGTCCGGTGACCTTCCGCGAAATCGTGGAGGGCGAGGCATGGCGCCGCAGCACCTGCGAGATCCCGCTGGCGCTGGGTAAGGACGTGGCCGGCAACGACCTGATCTACGACCTCGCCAAAGCGCCGCACCTGCTGGTGGCCGGCGCAACCGGGTCGGGCAAGAGCGTCTGCCTGAACGCGATCCTGAACGGCTTCCTGATCAGCCGCACGCCCGAGCAGTTGCGCCTGATTCTGGTCGATCCCAAGCGCGTGGAGTTCACCTGCTATAATGACCTGCCGCACCTGCTGGTGCCGGTGATCAACGATCCCAAAAAGGTGGCGTTCGGCCTGCGCTGGGCAATCATGGAGATGGAGAAGCGTTACCGGCTCTTCCAGAAGGTCGGCTGCCGCAACATCGTGGCCTTCAACAGCCGCCAGGTGGTGCAGCAGGAGGAGCTGTTCGGCGAAGAGGCCCCCGGCGAAGCGGCGCAGGACGAGACGCCCGCGCGCCTGCCGTACATTGTCATCGTGGTCGATGAGGTGGCAGACATCATGGCGGCGGTCGGCAAGGAAGTCGAGCCGGCCATCAGCCGCCTCACCTCGCTCTCACGCGCGGTCGGCATCCACCTGATCCTGGCCACGCAGCGGCCGTCGGTCGATGTTATCACCGGCACCATCAAAGCCAACGTGCCCGGCCGCATCGCCTTCAAGGTTTCCCAAGCCAACGACAGCCGGACGATTCTGGACAACCCGGGCGCCGAGGAACTGATCGGCAAGGGAGACATGCTCTTCCTGCGCGAGGGCTCGCAGCTCATGCGCGCGCAGGGTGCGTGGGTCAGTGACGAAGAGATCGGGCGCGTCGTCGAGTTTGTCAAAGCGCATTGCCGGCCCTGTTATGACCAGGCGCTGATCGGGCGGCTCGACAAGATTAAGGAGAGCGATCCGGACGACGCGATGTCCGACGAGCACGAAGAGGGGGGCGGCGATGAGCCGGGCGCGGAGTCCGGAGGCGGCGACGACGAAGACGCGCTGATGCCCAACGCGCTGGAGGTGATCCGCATGACGCGCCGGGCGTCAACCACCATGCTGCAGCGCCGACTCGGGATCGGCTACACGCGCGCCGCGCGGCTGATGGATAAACTTGAGGAACGCGGCATTGTCGGACCGCAGGTCGGCTCCGGCACGCGCGAGATCTTGGTTGACTTGGATAACGAAATCCCTTCCAATACGCCCTTTGCGGATCAAGCTGCTGCGGCGGCTGATGACGCGGGGTCCGCGGAAGGGCGTCTGGATGATCCGGTGTAGCGTAACGGTGAGGTGAGCGATGGCATTTGGTGAGATCTTGCGCAACGCGCGTGTGCAGAAAGGGCTGACGCCTTCCGATGTGGCCGAAAGCACGCATATGCTGGTGCAGGTGGTGGAGGGCCTTGAACAGGAGGATTTCCGCCGTATCGCTGCACCGATCTACGGGCGGGGTTTCGTCAAACTCTATGCCGAACTGCTGGAGTTGGACCCCGAGCCGCTGATCAGTGACTTCATGAATCTGTACAGCGGCGCGCGCGCACCGGCCGTACTGACCAAGAATGTAGAGCCTGCACCCGAGCCGGCGCCGGCACCGCAGACGCGGGCGGTGAGCGAGCCGGCGGCGGCCGTGCGCGTGCCGCAGCGCCAGCCGGTGCAGCCCCGCCCTGCCGTGCGCGCGGTGGCCGTGCCGGAGCCCTCGGAGCGTTCGGACGTTCCGCCGCCGGAAGTGCCGGAACTGCGCGTGGCGGACGAGGCGACGGACGCCGAGCCTGCCGCACCACGCGTGCGCGCGGCGCTGCCGCGGGAGGCCGGGGGCGCGTCCGAGGCCAAGAAGGATTTCCGGCCGTCGCTGGTGGTCGAGCCGGAAGAGGCGTATGACGAGAACGATGACTTGGATCTCTTCCGCGCGGCTTCGAGCGTCGCGCGTCCGGTGCGAGAGGGAGACCCCTGCCCGGTGGATGAAACGGAGCACGCGCGCGCCGAAACCAAAGGGCTCGTCGCGCGCAAGGGCAAGTTGCCGATTTTTCAGATCGGCGGTCGGATGGACCGTGACGAGCTGCCGACGCTGGAGGATGAAGAGGCGCATGCGCGCCGTCATGCGCGCATGCAGACGTTTCTGGACGGGATTTCCCGGCTGAAGGACGGGGTTGAACGCCACCTGCCCCTTGAGCGTGTGCCTCGGCAGGTTTGGGTGTTCGGCGGTCTCGGCGTGCTGATGGTCGTCTTGATGGCTGCCGGCATTATGCTGCTGTTCAGGCTCACCGGCACCGACGTCAAGACCGATCCGGCGGGCCGCTTCGCGCGGGCCGCGCCGCCGCCGATGTACGTGGACTGAGCAGGCCGAAAATCACCGGGTCTTTCTGCTTGACCTCTTCCGGGGTCAGTCCGTCCAACTCGTGCGGGAAGACGATCCATTGATCGGTCTCGCGCACGTAATAGTCAGGCTTCAGCTCGGTCTGGTTGGCGTTGGGTTTCCAGTACACGGTGGCGAGCCGGACCTCGACGCCGCAGGGACGCAGGCGCTCCAAAACCGCGCGCGCGGTGCCGCCGGTGTCGAAGACGTCGTCGATCACCAGCACGCGCGAGCCGGCCGCGAGCGAGTGGAAGAGGCTGTCCGCATCTTCAAAGGAGACCGTGTGCTCGCGCGTCTGGATGCCGGTGTAGGACTGGCATTTCAGCACGCGGTGGCGCGGCCGCAGGCCATGGTAGTAGAGAAACTCGTGGAGGCTCACGCCGACCGGCGCGCCGCCGCGCCAGAGCGCGATCAGATCGTCCGGCAGCCAGCCGGAATCAAGGATCATGCGCGCCAGCCGGAAGCTGTCGCGCAGGTAATCGTTCGCCGAGACGTACACTTTGTCGGTCATGCCGATCTCCTTGCGCGGTGCCGCGCGCCGCTCAGGGGCGCAGCAGGTTGACGTAGAGGGCGAAGAGCGTCTCGCCCCAGAAGAGCCAGATGGCGGCGGCCAGCGAGATGTACGGGCCGAAGGGAATGCGGCTCTGCAGCTTGACCCCGCCGAAGGCGATCAGCAGCAGTCCCGCCACGCTGCCGAGCAGCGAGGAGGCGAAGATCGTGAAGAGCACCGCCTTCCAGCCCAGAAAGGCACCGATCGCGCCCATCAGCTTCACGTCGCCGAACCCCATGGCCTCTTTCTTGAAGGCGCGCGTGCCGATCCAGCCGACCGCATACAGCAGGCCGAAACCGGCCAGCAGGCCGATGCCGGAACTGCGCAGCCCTTGCCACCAGAGGTCCTGGCCGTGCAGCGCCGGGACCAGCGCGCTCAGCAGCGGCCCGGCCGCCATGCCGCCGATCGTGACCGAATCCGGAATGATGAAATGTTCGAAATCCACGAACGTTCCCAGCACCAGGCCCGCGAGGAAGAGCCAGTAGACCGGGATCATCAGCGGCTGGGCGATCGGCGGCATGTGCAGGGCGGCCGGCGCGGCCCATTTCATGAAGACCGCCAGAAAGAGCATGCCGGTCAACAGCTCCACCAAGGTGTAGCGGAAGGCGATCGGGCCCTTGCAGGCGGCGCACCGTCCGCGCAGGCAGAGCCAGCTCAAGACCGGGATGTTCAGATACCACGGGATCAGCGTGTTGCAGTGCGGGCAGTGCGAACGCGGCGCAATCACCGACTCGTCCCGCGGGATGCGGTGGATGCAGACGTTTAGGAAGCTGCCGACGCAGGCGCCGAACAGCGTGGCGAAGGCGGCGAACAGGAGGTGGAAGAAGAGAATGTCGGAGTTGCTCATAACGATCATCACCCAGTTAGGTTTTGCGTCATCATACCGTTTGCGGCGGAACTCAGGCAACCGCAATTCGTGTTGTCCGATGCCGACGTAAACAGTAAGATGGCCGCTGATGACAACCGTTTTCCGCGAGGGCCGGATGAAGGATCGTTTGGACACATTGCTGGTGAAGGCCGGGTTGGCCGAAAGTAAGGAGCAGGCCCAGCGCCTGATTCTGGCGGGCGAGGTGCGTGTGGCGGGCCAGCGCGCGACCAAGCCGGGCCACAAAATCGACGAGTCGGCACCGCTGGCCGTGGATGCGCGTCCGCGTTTTGTGAGCCGCGGCGGCGACAAGCTGGAGGGCGCTTTCGCGGCTTTTCCGGGGTTCGAGGTCGCGGGCAAGGTCTGTCTCGATGTCGGCGCCTCGACCGGCGGCTTCACCGACTGCCTGCTCCAGCACGGCGCGACGCGCGTGATCGCGGTGGATGTCGGCAAGGGACAGTTGCACTGGAAGCTGCGGCAGGACCCGCGGGTGGCCGTGATGGAAGGTTTCAACGCGCGCTACCTGCGGCTTTCGGATCTGCCGGAACAGCCGCAGGCCGGCGTGACGGACGTCTCGTTCATCTCGCTGAAGCTGATCCTGCCGCCGATGGCCGACGTCCTGCCGCCGGGAGGCGAACTGCTCTCGCTGATCAAGCCGCAGTTCGAGGCCGGCCGCGAGAAGGTGCCGGGCGGGGTGGTCCGGGATCCCGCCGTGCACGAGGCGGTGGTGGCGGCGATCAAGACGTTCGGCACCGAGTCGCTCGGGCTCGTTTGGCTGGGCTGCGTGCCGTCGCCGTTGCGTGGTCCCGAGGGTAATGTGGAGTTTCTGGCATGGTGGCGCAAAGAGGGGACTTAAGACGCATGAAAACGATCGGTGTCATCGCGAATTTTGAAAAAGAGCGGGCGGTCGAGGCGATCCGTCACGTCTCCAGCCTGGCGGGAGGCATGGGGTTCATCGTGTACGCGGAAGAGCGGGCAGCGGCGATCTGTCCCTCCGAGCGCGTCTGCCCGGTGAACGCGTTCGCCGCGCGCGGGGTCGAGGCGGTCTTGGTCTTGGGCGGCGACGGCACGATGCTGGACGCGGCGCACCGCGTGGCCGGACAGAACCTGCCACTGATGGGCCTGAACATCGGCTCGCTCGGCTATTTGACCAGCGTTGAAGAGCATCAGTTCGCCGTGGCGTTGCAGCAGGTGCGCGAAAACCGTTTCGACGTAAGCCTGCGCGCCGCGCTGGCGGTGGAGGTGATGCGCTGTCAGGGCGGCCGTACGGCGCTGCCGGACGCGCTGAACGACGTGGTCGTGAGCCGCGGCGCCTCGGGGCACGCGGTGGAGATCGACCTTTCGCTCGATGACCAGGCGGTGACGCGCGTGCTGTGCGACGGCATCATCGTCTCCACCCCGACCGGCAGCACCGCCTACTCGCTGTCGGCGGGGGGGCCGATTCTGCTGCCCGATACGCCCGCGACGGTCATCAGCATGATCTGTCCGCATACCCTCACCTATCGGCCGCTGGTCATTCGCGACACCGTGCGCGTGTCGCTGCACGCGGCGACCTGCCAGGTGCCGATGATCGTGAGTTCCGACGGTCGCGACGACGAACCGCTGCAGCGCGGTGACACCGTGCTGATCGCGCGCAGCCCGCGCAGTGTGCCGCTGATTGAGCTTCACGGATACAACCCGTGCGACGTCCTTCGCCGCAAGCTGGGATGGGGCAGTCGCTGAGCGGGTCGCAGGCCGGCTTCGCACTCTTTTGGACAGGCCCCTTGGCTTTTGGTATCCTACCCCCGTTTTTGACCTGTAGTGGGGAGGGGTGATGTTTGATTTCAACGAGCAGGAGGCTGCGGCGCTGGTGGCGCTTCAGCGCGGGGTCGCGCTGACAGAGCGGCCGTTTGCGGAGACGGGGGCGGCGTGCGGGCTTTCGGAGGAGGCGGTGCTGACGCTGGTGAGGCGGCTGCTGGCGTCGGGCGAGGCGCGCCGCTTCGGGGCGGTCTTTGACTCCCGACGCCTGGGCTACCGCAGTGCGCTGTGCGCCATGACCGTGCCGCGGGCCCGGATGGCGGAGGTTGCTGAGAAGGTGGCGTCGGTGCGCGGGGTGACCCATGCCTATGAGCGCGGCTGGCCCGAGGCGCTGCCGCGCGATCTGCCGGGCGGTCCGGGCGACCGGAGCTGGCCGAACCTCTGGTTCACGCTGGCCGCGCCAAGCGAGCATTTTGTGGAGGAGCTGCAACGGCTGCGCGCCGCATGCCAGCCGTATGGCATCCACGAGCTGCCTGCCACGCGCCGGTTCAAGATCGATGTGGTCTTCGACGTGCGCACGCGAGACCGCGACGAGCGGGTGGAGCCGCGTCCGCCGTTGGCGCGCGAGCCTTCCCGTGTCGCCGTGCTGACCGAGACGGAACGTGCGATCGTGCGTGCTTTGGATGGCGAGGTGCCGGTCTGCGAACGCGTGTTCAAGGCCCCTGCGGAAGCGCTGGGCATGACGGAGGGCGAACTGCTCGAACAGCTCCGCGACTGGCAGGCGTCCGGCGTGTTGCGCCGCTTCGGACTGCTGCTGCGCCACCGCGAGATCGGCTTCAAGGCGAATGGCATGTGCTGCTGGGACATGCCCGAGGATGCCGTGCTTGATGCAGGGCGCCGCGTCGCGGCCTTTCCGGAGGTTACCCACTGTTACGCGCGGCCGCGCATGGATGTCTTCCCTTTCCGGCTCTATGCCATGATCCACACGCCGGAGTGGCTGGAGACGCAACGGCTTTACGAGCACCTGACGCGCGAGGCCGGATTGGCGGACGGGCAGTTGCTGCTTTCGGTCCGGGAATTTAAAAAGACCAGCATGAGTTTTTTTTGAGGGCCGCCTGCCCCAGGTGTCATGATGAAAATTGTGTGCGACAAAAACATGCCCTTTGCGGCGGAGGCGTTCGGCACGCTGGGCGAGGTGGTGCTCAAGGACGGACGCCAGATCGCGGCCGATGACGTGCGCGACGCCGAGCTGCTGATCACGCGCTCGACCACGCGGGTCAACGCCGGCCTGCTCGACGGCAGCGCGGTGCGCTTCTACGGGTCGGGCGTGATCGGAACCGACCATATCGACATTCCGTATCTGACGTCGCGCGGCATCGTTTGGACCGGCGCGCCGGGCTGCAATGCGGAGAGCGTCGCGACCTACGTGACGGCGGCGCTGCTCTGGCTGGGCGGCCGGACCGGCCTGACGCTCGAAGGCCGCACGCTGGGGGTGATCGGCGTGGGGAACGTGGGCCGCCGCGTCTGTGCCCATGCGCGGGCGCTCGGGTTGCGCGTGTTGGCCAACGACCCGCCGCGCCAACGCGATCCGTCCGATGCCGAGGCCGCCGCGTTCGTCCCGCTTGAGCGCGTGCTGGAAGAGTCGGACATCATCACCTGCCACGTGCCGCTCACGCGCCAAGGACCGGACGCCACCTTTCACCTGCTGGACGCGGTGCGGCTTGCGCGCCTGCGCCGGGGCGCGATCCTTGTCAACGCGGCGCGCGGACCGGTGGTCGAGACCGACGCGCTGCTGGCGGCGCTGGACAGCGGCCAAGTGGCGCAGGCCGTGATCGACTGCTGGGAGGGCGAGCCGACCTACCGGCCGGAGTTGCTGGCGCGCGCCGTGTTGTCGACGCCGCATATCGCGGGGCATGCTTACGAAGGCAAGGTGAACGGTACGGCCATCGTCTACCGGCGCGCCTGCGACTTTCTCGGCATGCCGGCCGTCTATCCGTTCACGTTGCCCGAACCGCCTCTGCCGCTGTGGCGGGGTGACGCGTCCGGCCGTGGCGATGAAGCGGTGCTGCGCGAGCTGGTGCTGGCGGTCTATGACATCGAGGCCGATTCAAGCCGTCTCGCGGTGTCGTGCGTGGCCGACGATACGGCTCGGGCCGCAGCGTTTGACGCGCAGCGCAGCCGTTATCCGATGCGGCGCGAGTTCGCTTCAACGCGTGTTCAGGTGACGCATGCGTCGGATGCGCTGCTGGCGAAGATCGCAGGACTGGGCTTCCGTTTAGGTTGACAGGAGAACGGCACGCATGACGGATGGTCTGCTGATTGCTCTGGGGGTCCTCCTCATGCTGCTCGGCCTGGCAGGCTGCCTGTTGCCGGCGCTGCCGGGGCCGCCGCTGGCGTATGCCGGACTGTTGGCGCTCCACCTGACGGCGCGGGTGGCATTCAGTGCGCGTACGCTGGCGTTCGGGCTGGCGCTGATGGTCGCTGTGCAGGTGGCGGACACTGTGGTGCCGGCAGTGGGCACACGACGCTGGGGCGGGACGCGCTGGGGCGTCTGGGGCTGCGTATTGGGGTCGCTGGCCGGCCTTGTTTTTTTCCCTCCGCTCGGATTTGTCGCGGGCTCTTTTCTGGGCGCGGTGTGCGGCGAACTGCTGGGCGGAAGGGACGGACAGGCCGCCCTGAAGGCCGGATTCGGCGCATTCCTGGGGTTCTTGGCAGGCACCGTCCTCAAGCTGGCGGTGTGCGGCCTGTTCATCTTCTGGGCGGCGCGCGCGCTCATGGGAAGCGAATAGCGAATAGTGAATAGCGAATTGTGCGCAAAACGCTCAACGTTCAACGCTCAACCAGGAACCAGAAACCAGAAACCATCCGCCCGGCAGGGCGGGGTTAGAAACGCTTGCCGACCGAGAGGGCGAGCAGGTGGCAGAAGCCGTCGTCGAAATCGACGCTCATGCGCTTGGTGCCGTTGCTGACGCTGCGCGAGCAGCTCTGCATCATGATGAGGCCGTAGCTGGCGTTGAGGGTCCAGGTGTCGATTGCGTAGCCGACGCCGGTGCTGAAGATGTGGCGGTCGCCGGGAGGCAGCATGGTGTCAGTGTGGCTGCGGTTGATCGGGTCCATGTCGCAGACATAGCCGCCTTGCACCGACCAGCGCTCCGTGAGCAGGTATTCGGCACCGAGACCGAGGCGCCAGACGTCCTTCCAGTTTTTCTGCTCCGAGGAACGTGGCAGCTTGGCATGGTTGCCGAGCGTGGGGCCGAAGGTCATGGTCAAATCGTCATAGGTGCTCCACTCGGTGTAGATCGCGGCAAGGCCGATGTTCAGGCGCTCGACGGGGCGGTAGTTCAGGCCGGCGGTCCAGGAGGGCGGAAGCTCGATCTCGCCGCGCGCCGAGGCGTTGCCGTACGGCAGGGGATTGGGGATGTCGACCGGAACGACCGTGCCGGCCGAACTGTTCACCTCGAAATCGCCTTTTACGGTGTGGCGCACGCGTGAGCGATAGACAAAGCCGGCATCCAGGGTATCGGTGATTTTGTACGACACGCCGAGGTTATACCCGGTGCCCCAGGAGTCCCCCTTGACGCGGGTGCTCATGCTGCCGATCACCGGCAGCGGTGGGAAGGGGGGCGGCAGTGCGCCGATCGTGTCGTTGTCGAACGGGGTCTTGCGGTGGTCAAAGTCGAGGTACATCATGCGCAGGCCGGCGGCGAGCGAGAGGCGGTCGTTCACCTTGTAGGCGACGTTGGGGTTGAGGGTCATGGTTTCCAGCGTGGTCTCGGTGCTGCTCCACTTCAGGTTCCAGTCGCTGTCGTATTTCGTGCCCAGGCCGAATTCTGTGTAGAGGCCGAAGCCGAGGAACCAGTCGTCGGTGAGCTGGTGGGTGACATACGCGTGGGGCGGCGCAAACCAGCCCGAGTCGAGGTTGTTCTTTTCGCCGTTGGCGGTGATGTCCAGCGTCGGGTGAATCGCGGTCGCGCCGAGCAGCGTGTGCGTGCCGCTCAGGTCGGTCATGTTCGCCGGGTTGAAATAGTTCGCCGAGGCGTCGCCGGTGTCGCCGACCAGCGCGCCGCCCATGGCGTTGCCGCGCGCGCTGGCCTCATAAAGCCCGAAGCCGGCAGCGTGCGTGGATCGTGCGCATGCGAATGTTACCAGCATAGCCAGAGCGACCGAGACACGGCGAGTTGACATCATAAACCTCTTTCTGTTGAGAGCCGGTGTGCGGCTGAGAACGGTTTGCTAGAAATAACAAAATGACAATTTATGTTGTTTTGTCATTCTAATCAAGCGCAATCAGCACCCGCAGGGCCGACGCATCTTGAATTTGACTCATAACGTCAGAACTGCGGGTGTGACATGCACCCAGTGAGTGCCATGCAGTCGGCACTGCGGCATGGTTTTTGTGGCCCCTCGTCCCCGTACCCGTTCACGTTCACGAGGACACGAATCGAATTCGAACCCAGAAAACGGGTGTCAACGTCCGTGAAAAGGTCTTCGTGTACGTGAACGTGAACGTGAACGGGGGAGCCTTGGGACGACAGGGAGATGGAGGCACGCGCAATCGCGCCCATGCCGCATTGCGATAAACCCCGGGCGTCGCCCTTGCTAAGGCGGGGCAAAATCAGATGTCAACGCGGATGCGGTTCGGATATACTGACTGTCCAAGGAGTTTTCAGGCTTATGAAAAAGTGGATCGGATGCGTGTTGGCGGCGAGTTGCATGTGTGTGGCGCAGGCCGCCGACGTGTGGGCGACGGCGGGTGCGGCGCTGGAACTCAGCGAGCCGAAATGCGAACTCGCCCCTCAGCTTTTTACGCCAGAGTGGGACAGCCAGCGGGCGACCGGCCTGCTCGAACGCACGCCCGATGGCGCCTATCTCTTTACCCTTCAGGTCAAAGACCGCGGCACGATCCGCGGGCAGGCGCGCTTTGAAGCCGCACCCGCTGGTGCGATCGAGGCGCGCTACACCTTTACGCCCGAGCGCGACATCGCGCTGAACGCGCTGTATGTCGGGGTGACGCTGCCGAGCGCCGGCTGGGCCGGCGGCACTTGGACAAGCGATGAGCAGCAGGGCGCGCTGCCGCGCGAACGCGGCGCGCTGACCGTCGTGTCACGTACCGCACGCGCGCTGTCGGTCGCCTCCGCCGACGGCCGCGAGCGCCTCGCCTTCACCTTCCCGGAACCGACCGCGGTGATGATTCAGGATGACCGCCAGTGGGGACCGACCTTCTCGGTGCGGATCGGCGGGCTGTCCCCGCGCACCTGCAAGGCGGGCGAGCCGTTCGACGTGCGCTTCACGCTGGCCGCGCACGAGCCGCAGCGCCTGCTCTTCGATGAGCCGCTGACGATCCAGGCCGGACCTGAGTGGGTGCCGCTCAAGCACGAGGCCGACATTCTGGCCGGTTCGGCGCTGGACTTCACGCGCCTCGGACTCACTGACGCGCCGGCCGGCCGCCACGGCCGGGTGGTGGCCAAGGGCCCGCACTTCGAATTCGAGCGCAAACCCGGTGTGCCGCAGCGCTTCTACGGCGTGAACCTCTGTTTCTCTGCCAACTATCTGGAGCCGGCGGACGCGGCGCGGCTGGCCGCGCGTCTGGCCCGGATCGGCTACAACGCTCTGCGCCTGCACCATCACGACGGCGGCCTCGTGGAGGGCTCGGCCGACGGCACCACGCTCAACCCGCAGAATCTGGCGCACCTCGACGCGCTGATGGCGGCCTGCATCTCCAACGGCATCTACGTGACCACCGATCTCTACGTCTCGCGTTCGGTGCCGTGGCGCAGTGTGGGCATCGAGCGCGACGGCAAGGTCGCGATGAACGCCTACAAGGTGCTGGTGCCGGTGCATGAGGGTGCCTTCCAGAATCTCACGCGCTTCTCCCGCCAGATCTTGGAGCATGTCAACCCGCACACCGGCAGGCGCTACGCGGACGAGCCGGCGCTGGCCTGGCTGGCGTTGATCAACGAGGGCAACTTCGGCAATTATCTGGGCGAGATGCGCGAGATCCCCGAGTGGCAGCAGGCGTGGGCGGCGTGGCTGGCCGAACGCCAGGCGCGCGAGCCCGCGGCGTTCAAAGGCCTGCCCGCCACGCTGCCGGAGAGTATCTATGCGGGCAACCGCCACACTGCAGCCTTTGTGCTCTTCCTCAAGGAGACGGAAGACCGGCTGGTGACAAGGCTCAAGGCCTTCCTGCGCGACGAGATGGGCTGCCGCGCGCTGGTGACCGACCGCAGCGCCTGGACCAACTTCGCCCCGGACCAGGTGCCTCGCAGCGAACTGTTCGATTACGTGGACGATCATTTTTATGTGGATCATCCGCACTTCATCGAGCAGCCGTGGCGGCTGCCCAGCCGATGCGAGAACGCGAACCCGCTCAAAAACGACGCGCTCGGCGCGCAGCGCGTGGTGTTCACGCGTCTGCTGGACAAGCCTTTCACGATCACCGAATACAACTACTCCGGCCCCGGCCGCTTCCGCGGCGTGGGCGGCATCGTGACCGGCACGATGGGCGCGCTGCAGGACTGGGGCGGGATCTGGCGCTTCGCCTTCAGCCATAACCGCGAGGCCCTGACGCGCCCGGAAGGTTCGTCCATGGGTTACTTCGATATGGCCGGCGATCCGCTCTCGCTGGCGGCGGAGCGGGCGTCGATCTGCCTCTTCCTGCG
>JAQUEX010000278.1 GCA_028684935.1 Kiritimatiellia bacterium
CCGCAGCACCTCCGCTGATCGTGTTCATGAGGAGCCGGCCGAATATGAGGCCGACAATCGGCGACGATCAGATTAAGATTAAGATTAAGATTACGAGAAGGTCTCCCCAACAGAACTGCCATGCGCCCGGCGCAAGACCGGTTAAGTTTCTCGGGTAAGGGTATCCGGTTAAGGGTGGCGAGTCAGAACGCGGGTACGTGTTTCAACCCTACTCTTAAACGCACATTGACCCGCCCCGCTTACCCGCCCCCCTTGCTCGGATACACTTACCCGACCCGAAGTCTAGCGCGGCGAGTGGTTGTTCTCGGGAAGTTGATAGTGGTAAAACCCTGTATCCCGATAATCCTTCACCGGAATGTCCCATCCGACCTGCCGCAGGTGGTGTGTGAAAACCAGACGGTCACTGCCGAGCGGCCGCTTCCCCCACATCGCATGGGCCGCATTCCAGTAGATCGGGTGCATGGAGAGCCCGTACAAGTGGTGCCACGTGGTGCTGAGCATGCCGTCCAGGCCGAGCGCCTGGACCGCGCCGCTCTGCCCCTCGTATCCCGCCCGGATCTCCCAGGGGCACGCGAGCACCGGGAAACCCTTCGACTTGAAGTGGCGCAGTGTCGGAAACGTCTGGCCCTCTTTCTCGCCCTTGACCGGGGGGCCGTAGAACCAGTCGCAGATCACCACATCGCGCGGCAGCGCATCCAGCAGGGCGTCCGCCCAGTCTGCTCCGTTCGCGTAATACCCCTTCCAGCGCGGATCGCCTTTGCGGAGGAGCATGTCATGCCAAACCATCATACGGCATTCGCGAGCCGCCAGCGCGTCGTGAATGCGCGTCAGACAGGCGGCGACCACCTTCGGGTAGTCCGAACGGCGGCACCGTGCGCACGTGCCCATGTCGTCGGCCTCGTCGCATCCGGCGTGGAAATAGGGCGGCCGCCCGTAGGCGTCGTGCAGTTCCAGCGTCAGCTCCTCCAGCAACGCCACCGCTTCAGGGTTGCTGTGGCACCACGTCCATCCGTTCGGCTCGAACAAAGGCTGCAGCGAAGGATTGAAATCAAGGATCGCATGTTTGCCGGAGATGCTGCGCGAGCCCGAGGCATGGCCGAAGAGGTTGAGCTGCGGGATCAGCGTCACGCCCAGCTCACCCGCGATCTTGACCAGCCGCTTGACCTCCCGCCGGGTCATGGGGCTGCCGGGCCACGACAGCTCCGGATGATTCTTAAAGACAAACATGCCCCATGATTCCAGCACGATGTAGTTCATCTTGTAATACGCCGCCAGCCGGATATAGCGCTCGATCTCAACCGGCGTGTTTTCCGGAAACCAGCAGAGGTGAAACCCGCGGAACGCCATGGCCGGCGCGTCGTCGATGACCGTCTCAGGAATGAGATGCGCCGTCACTGCGCGCGTGCCGCGCACCGGCTCGGCGAGTTGGCGCAGCGTGCGCATCGCGTTGCGCGCGCCGCCCGCGTCGGCAGCATCGATACGCAGCGCGCCTTTGGAGGCATGGATCCGGTAGGCGTCCGCGATCTTTGGCGCGGAATCGCCAGGCTCGGCCACGCTCACCTGCGGCCGGCAGCCGAACCATGCCTTGAACATCGCGCGCACCTGCTTCCGGGCCAGATCGCTCTCCTTGGCGCAGGCCAGCGTCACCGCGAGCGTGTCATCCAGCACCACCTCCGGCCCGTCGCCCAGCTCGACGCGTTGAGGCGCCGGCACCAGCCTCGCTTTGACAAGCCCGGCCTCCCGCTCATTCAGCGGAGCCGAATGCGTGAAGCATGCCGCGCAAACAACCAGAGCCATCCAAGTCTGTTTCTTCATGTCCCCCCTCCATTCATCGGTGTGATGACAATAAGCTTCAAAACGCGTATGAGGGCAGTATATATGAAACGTGCCGATCCCGCGTTTGATTTCGGCCATGAACTTTTTTCAAACAACATCGATGCGGCACAGTCAACGGGCATTTAAAAAAAAGGCAATACAATGACGTACCGTTCGTTTAAACTGTTGTTTGATTTGTCGGCGAAAGGTATCCAATGAAGGTTTTTCTTGTTTTGCTAACCCTCGGCGCGGTCGCGGCAGGCGGATGGTTTTACTACCAGAAGTCGCGCGTGCAGTCGACAGACGCCGGCTACCGCACGGCAGCCGTGCAGCGTGACACGATTGTCCAAGAGATCCGCGCGACCGGAACCGTCGAACCGATCAAAGAGGTCGAAGTGGGGACGCAGGTCAACGGCCGTATCCTGCAGCTCTATGTCGATTACAACTCGGCCGTCACCACCAACCAGATCATCGCCCAGATCGACCCTGCGGTCTACGAGGCGACGCACGCGAAAGACCGGGCCCAGCTCAAATCCAACCAGGCGAACGTCGAACAGATGGCTGCCAAGCTCTCGTTCGCCGAAAAAGATTTTGTCCGCAAGACGGAACTCGCCGCGCGCAACATGCTCTCCAAGGCCGAACTGGACGCCGCGCTGGCGGAACGCGACGCGCTGGCCGCTCAGCTTAAAGTCGCCGAGGCCGCCGTCGAACAGTCGCAAGCCTCTGTCAAACTCTCGAAAACCAACCTCGACTACTGCACGATCCGCTCGCCGGTCAACGGCATCGTGATCGCCCGCAACGTGGATGAAGGGCAGACCGTGGTCTCCTCGATGAACGCGCAACAGCTCTACCAGATCGCGACCGACCTGTCGCGCATCCAGGTTTCAGCCAGCGTGCCGGAAGCCGATGTCGGCCTGATCCGCACCAACCAGCCGGTCTCCTTCACCGTCGACGCCTACCGCGACACCTTCCGCGGCACGGTCCGGCAGATCCGGCTGGCCGCGACAACGGTTCAGAATGTCGTCACCTATCCGGTGATCGTGGAGGCCGACAACCCCGGAGAAAAGCTCTTCCCCGGCATGACCGCCAACATCGCCATCGAGGTCGCGCGCGCCGAGAACGCCCAGCTCGTGCCGGCCGCCGCGCTGCGCTTCACCCCCACCAACCTGGTCAGCGAGATCCAAGGCCCGAAAGTCTGGCTGCTCGGCACCAACGGGGTCCCTGAAGCCCTCGGGGTCAAGCTGGGCATCTCCGACGGCACCCGTCACGCGATCACGTCACCGGACGGACTCGAAGGCCGCGAGATCGTCCTCGGCTTCAAAACCAATGGCGGCGCAGCCCCCAGCGGCCCGAAGAACCCGTTCATGCCGACACCGCCGGGCGGCTCGCAAAGCCGCACCGCGCGTCGCGCCATGCGATAGGGTGAGCCCCCCATGCTGATCAACATCCAGAACATGTTCAAGACCTACCGCATGGGCGAAAACGCTGTCCATGCGCTGGACGGTGTGTCGCTGACGATCGAAAACGGCGATTTCGTGGCCGTCATGGGGGCATCGGGATCGGGCAAGAGCACGCTGCTCAACATCCTCGGCTGCCTCGACACGCCCACCTCGGGCACCTATCTGCTGGACGGCGTCGAGGTCAGCCGCATGAGCCGTGCGCAGCTCGCGCGCATCCGCAACCAGAAGCTCGGCTTCGTCTTCCAGAATTTCAACCTGCTCTCCCGGACCAGCGCGCTGGAGAACGTGGAGCTGCCGACCTTTTACAACCGCAGGTTCCCCGGCCGCGAACGCCATGCGTGCGCCGTGCGCATGCTCGAACGCGTCGGGCTCGGCAACCGCGCCGACCACACGCCCGCTCAGCTTTCGGGCGGCCAGCAGCAGCGCGTGGCCATTGCCCGCGCCCTGATGAACAGCCCGCCCGTGATCCTCGCCGACGAACCGACCGGCAACCTCGACACCCGATCCAGCGTGGAGATCATGACGCTCTTCAAGCAATTGAACCAAGAGGGCATCACCATCGTCATGGTCACCCACGAAGAGGATATCGCCGCCTGCGCCCGGCGCAGGATCCTGATGCGCGACGGACAGATCGTCAATTGATTTTGCGCACAAAATGTGCAACACTCTTTTTGTGTAAATGCGGGAGGGATTATGACACAAAATGTTACGTTGCGTATGGATGCCGAGTTGATGCGTGAACTGCGGCACCGGGCTGTGGATGAACGAAAGTCGCTTTCGGCTTGGATCACTGACAAGCTCAGGTTCGTTGTCAGGCAGGATGATGCGACCGCTGACGCCCGCAAAGACGGCCTTGTTCTTCTCGAAAAAGGTGTACGTCTAGGCGGTCAGACTTGCGTGCGGGAGAAACTGTATGACCGCTGAGGTGTTCATCGACACGAACATACTTGTTTACGCCTATGACGCTGATGCGGGTGCGCGGCATAAAGCGGCCAAGGCTCTCGTGTCAGAAGCATGGAAAGCCACGTTGATGCCGTGGATCAGCGTCCAGGTTCTTCAGGAACTGCTCGCCGCCCTACGAAAAGGCGGTGTGCCTCTGCGGCAGGCGTGTAAAATCGTATC
>JAQUEX010000279.1 GCA_028684935.1 Kiritimatiellia bacterium
TCGGATTGAGCGACCACAACGTGTTCGCGGATGACGCCGCCTGCTGGCGTACGGTGGAGGACAAGGAAAAGGGCTGGCCGCCGGTCGTGACGCGGCCGATCTTCGACGCCTACATGAAGGCGTTCGGCGCCGAGGCCGAAACCCGCACGGCGGCGGGCAAGACAGAGGTGCGCCTCAAGACCTACGAAGAGATGCGGCGCCGGTTCGAAGCGCCGGGCTCCTTCCTGCTGATGCCCGCGGTCGAAATCACCCAGCATCTGAAGACGGACGGCGTGCAGGTGCACATGAATTACGTGAACCTGCCGGAGGTGATCCCCTTCGTGAAGGGCGGCCCGCTGAACCGGCGCGTCGATGAGGAGGGCGCGGACGTCACCGGGCTGATCCGTCGCGACGTGCAGGAGGTGGCGGCGCTCGCCGCGCGGCTGCGCCGGCGCGCGATGCTGATGCTCAATCATCCGCAGTGGATCTACTGGGATATCCAGCCGCAGCACCTCATCGAGAATGCGGATGTGCGCTTCTTCGAAATCTGCAACGGCGGCTCCGCCTTCGCGCCGCATCCCGACGCGCTGAATGTGACCA
Source organism: Kiritimatiellia bacterium (assembly GCA_028684935.1). Taxonomy (GTDB): domain Bacteria; phylum Verrucomicrobiota; class Kiritimatiellia; order RFP12; family UBA1067; genus DUPH01. The sequence goes on from JAQUEX010000279.1 coordinate 580, forward strand.
ACGACCGCTTCTGGGACACGATCAACGCCTTCCGCTGCCTGAAGGGCGCGCCGCTGCTCTACGGCGTGGGGTCCGACGACACGCACCACTACATCAACTGCACGCCCGACCAGCGGCTGGCCGACGCGTGGGTCATGGTGCGCAGCGCCGCGCTGAACGCCGACGCGCTGCTGGCCGCGATGGACGCGGGCGACTACTATGCCTCCACCGGCGTGCTCTTGGATGACGTGGCCTTCGATCCGGCTACTCGGACGCTGCGCGTCAGCGTCCAGCCCGCGCCCGGCACCACGTACCGCATTCGCTTCATCACCACGCGGCGCGGATTTGACACGGGCGTCCGGAGCGTGCACTGCCCGGCGGTCAAGGGACGCGGCGCCCGCACGCTGCCGGTGTACTCAGACGACATCGGCCGCACCGCGAAGCTTGTCGAAGGGACGGAGGCGTCCTACCGCATGGCCGCCGACGACCTCTACGTGCGCGCCAAGATCGAGTCCAGCGTGCCCAGCGGCTACACGCGCCACTTCCATCCCGACGTCCAGGTGGCCTGGACGCAGCCTTGGCGGTGAGCCGGCGTTAGAGAACCGCGTCGACCAGACGCGCCGCGATACCGGTGTAGGCGGACGGCGTCAGCGCCAGCAGGCGCTGTTTGTCCTCGGCCGGGATGTCCAGGCTCTCGATAAACCGGCGCATGAGCTCGGCCGTCATGCGCTTGCCGCGCGTGAGCTCCTTGAGCTGTTCGTAGGGGTTGGGCTTGCCCAGCTTGCGCATCACGGTCTGGACCGGTTCGGCCAGCACCTCCCACGCCTCATCGAGGTCATCGGCCAGGCGCGCGCCGTTCAGCGTGACCTTGCCGAGCCCTTTGAGGGTGGCCTGATAGGCGGCCAGCGAATACCCGAAGCCGACGCCCATGTTGCGCAGCACGGTGGAGTCGGTCAGGTCGCGCTGCAGGCGCGAGACCGGCAGTTTGCGGGCCATATGCTCGAGCACGGCGTTGGCGAGCCCCAGGTTGCCCTCGCTGTTCTCGAAGTCGATCGGGTTGACTTTGTGCGGCATGGTTGAGGAGCCGACCTCGCCCTTGACCGTTTTCTGGCCGAGGTAGCCGAGCGAGATGTAGGCCCAGATGTCGCGGTCGAGGTCGAGCAGCACCGTATTCCAGCGCGCCAGGGCGTCGAACAGCTCGGCGATGCCGTCGTGGGACTCGATCTGCGTGGTGAGCACATTCTGGCGAAGGCCGAAGCGCCCCTCGATGACCGAGCGGGCGAGCGCTTCCCAGTCGACGTCGGGATAGGCCGCGAGGTGGGCGTTGAAGTTGCCGACCGCGCCGTTGAGCTTGGCGGGCAGGGTGACGGCGTCGAGCTGGACGGCCTGGCGGCGCAGGCGGTGGACGAAGACGGCCAGCTCCTTGCCGAGCGTGGTGGGCGAGGCCGGCTGGCCGTGGGTGCGCGCCAGCATGGCCGCGCCGCGCATCTCGTCGGCCAGGCGCGCGAGCGTGTCGGTGAGCGTCTCCTGGGCAGCGCGCAGCACACGCAGGCCGTCGCGCAGCATCAGGGCGTGGGCCAGATTGTTGATATCCTCCGAGGTGCAGGCAAAGTGCACGAACTCGCCGAGCGGCGCGAGCGGGGTGCCGGCCAGACGCTCTTTGATGAAGTACTCGACCGCCTTGACATCGTGGTTGGTGACGGCCTCGATCGCTTTGACGCGGCGCGCGTCTTCGACCGAGAAGCGCTCGGCCAGAGCGTCGAGGAAGGCGCGTTCGTCCGCGGTCAGGGCGCGGGCCTCGGGGATGCCGGGGGCGTCGCACAGCGCGTGCAGCCAGGCGATCTCCACAGCGACGCGTCGCTGGATCAGTCCGTATTCCGAAAAGATCGGGCGCAGCAGTTCCAATTTCGGTGCGTAGCGCCCATCTAGCGGAGAGAGCGCGGTCAACGTGTCGATACCATCCATGCAGAATTCCTCCAAACCCGGCTCATAATAGCGTTTCCCGTCGCCGGCGGCAAACAGACAAGTTTGATACCTTGCGTGTCAGAAGCGGATTTGACAAGATAAAGAGCATGGCTTGTTTGGTGAAGGACTTCGGCAGGCAGGGAACAGACGGGTGATCTGGCAATGAACGCGCAAGACAAGATGTCTACGTATTGGGCGGTCGCGGCGGGATTGGCGGCTCTGGCGGCTGTCATCGTCGGCGGCGCGTGGTATTATCGCAGCCAGAGCCGGTTCGTGCACCGGCGGGCGGTCGACACGCTGGTGTCGATCGGCCGGCTCAAGGCCGACGAGATCGCGGCGTGGCGTGAGGAGCGGCTGGGCGATGCCGCGACGCTGCAGGAAGACCCGCATGTCGGCGAGCTGGCCGCGCGTTACTTTGCCGCGCCGAACGACCCGAATGCCCGCCCGTTGCTCGGCCGTTTCCGGATGATGGCGCGGCATTTCGGCTACGCGGATGTCGTGCTGGTCGATGACGCGCGGCAGATCCGGCTGAGCCTTTCCAACGAGGCGTGCCTGCATGACGAATTCGAGTCCGCGCTGGCTCAGGCCGTGCGCGAGCGGCGGCCGGTGCTGACCGATCTGCATGGCGGCGAATCGGGTGAGCCCCATCTCAGCGCCGTGGCCCCGCTGTTTGCTTCAGAGGCGCCGGAGGCCGCGCTGCTGGGTGCCGTTGTGCTGGTGAGCGACGCCTCGCGCTATCTTTTTCCGCTTTTGAACACGTGGCCGACGCCATGTCAGACGGCGGAGACGACGCTCTCGCGCCGCGACGGGGAAGACGTGCTCTTTCTGAATGTGCTGCGTCACCGGGCCCATGACGTCAACGGACTGCGCGTCCCGCTCTCGCGCCGCGCGCTGCCGGCGGTCAGGGCCGCGCTGGGCGAGCAGGGCGTGATGGAGGGCGTCGACTATCGCGAGCGGCCCGTCGTCGCGTTCGCCACGCGCGTCGCGGGCACCGGCTGGTCGCTCGTGGCCAAGCAGGACACCGAGGAGATTTTTGCCGACTGGCGGTTTCGGTCGCGGTTAATCCTGGCGGCGATGATCGCGCTGGTCTGCGGCATCTTTGCCGGGGTGCTGGCGGTGTGGCGGCACGCGCAGACGCGGCACTACCGGGATCTCTACGCCTCTGAGGCGCGCCTGAGGGCCAGCACCGAGCGTCACAGCATTACGTTGAAAGCGATCGGCGATGCGGTTCTGGTGACCGACAATCAGGGCCGGGTGGAGCTGCTGAATCCCGTGGCGGAACACCTGACTGGCTGGAGCAGCGCGGAGGCGTGCGGCCTGCCGCTGGAGCGCGTCTTCGACATCATCAACGAGGAGACGCGCTCGCGTGTGCCCTCGCCGGTGGAGCGGGTCCTGCGCGAGGGCGACGTGGTCGGGCTGGCGAACCACACGCTGCTGATCGCCCGTGACGGCTCGGAGTGCCCGATCGCAGATTCCGCCGCGCCGATCCGCGACGCCCAGGGGGGTATCACCGGCGTGGTGCTGGTCTTCCGCGATCAGACGCTCGAGCAGAACTACCGGGTGCTGTTCCAGCGGATGATGGACGGGTTCGCCGTGCACGAGATGGTCCGGGATGAGTCGGGGCAGCCGACCGATTACCGGTTTCTGGCGGTCAACCCCGCCTTTGAACGCATGACCGGCCTGCGCGCGGCCGACGTGGTGGGCCGGACCATCCGCGAGGTGATGCCCGGCATCGAGCAGCACTGGATCGAAACGTACGACCGGGTGGTCACGACGGGCGTGCCCGTCCACTTTGAACGTTATGCGGCACAGTTCGACAAGTATTTCGACGTGGCGGCGTTCCGGCCGACCCTGAATCAGTTCGCGACGAT
>JAQUEX010000050.1 GCA_028684935.1 Kiritimatiellia bacterium
GCGATGATCGCGTTGGCAGCGGCGAACGGGTCGGCGTGTTCCAGCCAAGGCGCAAACCGCACACGCATCTCGATCAGATAGCGGCTGTATGCGTGCAACATGTCCTCGGCAGCCGTGAACTCGTCCAACTTCAGCGTGGTCACGGCCTGCCAGCGCTCATCATGCTCTGACCAAACCATCTGTTCGTTGTCGATCAGGAACGCCTCGTAGTCGCCGAGAAGTTCCTCCAGACTGGCCTTCGCCACATCCAGCAGACGTAACTCCGTCTCTTTCGACGTTCCCGCCCGCGACGAGGCCTCCACGATATTCTGCCGGGCCGAACGCGCCGCGCCGATCATCTGGCCGCTCGTCTTGCCCAGAGGGTCTTCCTTCCAGGGATAGACCCGTTTGCAGAAGCGCGTCGTGGCGTGATACACGAGGCAGGTGAAGCCGAACGACAACATCTTGCGGTAGCCGCCGGATGGGCCGATGGGCGAAGAGGACATGACACGGTTCCTTTCCTGAGGGGGGACTGGATGGGGACGCTCGACGAACGACACTCGACTCACGGGGATGATCCCGAGAGTCGTTCGTCGAGTGTCGAGCGTCACCTCACTTCTCGATGACTTCAACGCCGGCGAAGGCGTTCTTCGCCGGGACGGTCACATCGTACGCCGCAAAGTCGCGCGGGACTTCCACGCTTTCTTTTTTCGCGATTTTGACGGCTTTGAACAGGTCGTTCGAGTGCGCGTTGCCGAGCGCGGTGTCGTGCTTGAAGACGATCAGCTTCTGGGTGGCCATCATGCCGCGGGCGGCGGAATGGTCGTGCTCAAACATCTCCGTCAGCGCTTTCCAGAAGATCTCAAGATCCTCTTCGGAGAATCCGGTCTGCGCCGCCAAAGCGGGCGAAATGAAGCCGTAGGCGACGTAGACGCCGTAGGGCACGGTGTTCTTGCGGCCCATGGTGCGGTTGTCGCCGCTCTGCTTCTCAGCCTCGGCCTCCGTCGCCACTGCCATGCGGGTGATTGAGTGCTCCAGCGTCACCACGGGGTCGATAGAGCGTCCGAAGGTCAGTTGCACCGGGCCGCGAACCTGGCCCGCGTTGGCCCCGGTGCTCATCACGGCACCGAAGGTTCGGATGTCGAAATAATCCATGCACATTTTATTTCGAGCTTTTTGAACTTCGCCGCCCTGTCCCTGACCTTCCTTGTTACGTTTTTTCCCATCGGCGGTGTCTGCTGGAGGTTTTTCCAGATCGATTGCCAAGTCGGCGTACGCTTTTTCGATCACTTGGTTGAGGATTGCCTTCTCTTTCACAAAGATATCGTATCCCGTCTCCGTTCCCTTTGTCAGGTGGACGTAATTCCGGACTTTGCGCTTGAGACAAACGTCAGTGACGAGACCCTGTCCGGTTTCGGCGTCGACACGCGGCAGGTTGCCCGCGTCGGGGTCGCCGTTGGGATTGCCGTCTTTCACATCGAAGACGAGCATGAAGTCGTAGCGGTTTTTAATCGGTGTGCGCATGGTCGGTTGTCCTTTCGTGAGTAAAGCGGTTTATTCCTTGTCGGCCTTCTTTGTCCAAAGATCCTGCACCTGGTGGTAATAGCCGATGGCAAACCGGCCTTGGTCGTCTAATTTCAGATGTGCGGGAAACTCCGGAACGTCCGCGATAATCTCCCCCAGCAGTTTCTCGAACCAGATCCGGCGGCCCGGATTTTCGAGTTTGGAGAGGTGGTGGTTCTTGAGGCGCATCAGATTGCCGAACACCGTGGACGGCGTGGAGGAGGCCGATGCATAGAACTTATCGCGGATTGTGGCGTTGATGCCGGGACTCGCCTCCTGTTGGATCTTTTCCAAGACGGCGAACAGCCGTCCGAGACGGTAGCCGACGGAGACATTCTCCTTGTCGAGGGCCATGGTGAGACTCCTTTCGTTGTTTGGATTGCTTTTGCGTAGTTTGCGATTCAGACAGCCTTTGATCAGTTTAGCGCGCGGATAGGTCACGTCGCGTTCGGCCTTGGTGCGCAGCAGGGCGGCCTGCAGCAGCGTTTCGGGCAGCGGCAGGCCTTCCAAGATGCAGCGCATGACATTCCCCGCCAGATTGGGAACGATGTTTTCGGATTTGCCCTGAACGGCGGTCGAAATCAATAGCCGCCAGATCGACAGGTCATCCTTGTCTCGCGCCCCGTGCGCGATCCGCAAGTCCTCGAAGTAAGTCCGGATGTGTGCGGCCATCTCCGCAACGGTGGCGTTGTACCAAAACCGCACGGAGATGCGCGCGGCGTTGGGCGACAGCCCGAGCACAAAGAATTTTGTGTCGTCGGCATCCGTCGAGTACGCTCCGGTCCCGACAGACGTGAACAACGCCGCCACGGCGTTGCTCAAACGGTCAGGATCGTCCTTCGGCGGATCCGACCAGAAATCGCCAAACGTCTCTTCGAGTGCGTCCTTCTTCTCTGACCAGAAGACCGTCGTCGCGTCGCCGACCTGGAGTTTCTGCTTAGAATCCTTGCCGAGCAGCGTGTTCAGGGCGGTCGTGTAGGCGAAGCTCGCAGCCTTACCAACGGGGGCATTCGCACCTTGCGCTTTTCCGAAAGAACAAAAGGCTGCGGCATTGAAGCTCACAATATTTCCACCTGTAGTGTTCGCATCGCGAACGCCTTTGATGGAGGGATGCGTGGGGTCGATTTCATCCGCCATACCCGAAACGAGGCACAGAGATTTTTGCGTGTCGCCACCAGAGGGTATGGACGATATTCTGGCGACAACCGCCGGATTACGAAAAACAGGTTCCGTTTTCCCGGCGATCTTGAAGGAGATGAAAGATGCCTTCTTGAGGTCCTCGTATTTCACGGGGTCAAGAGCGGCAAGCGCTTCAGACTTGTCCGTACGTTTGAGAAACGCCAGAACAGCAGCAACCTCGTCGATGTCGGACAAGTTCGCATTCGTGATCCGTTCAGTGAACAGACGGTTTTTCTCCATCGCATTTTCCGGATCGCCCTTGATATCGAGCGCAAGGGCATATTCGGGATCATCCCAAAGAAGGTTCGCTCTTTTCCCCACAGTTCGTTTGACGGCTTGAGGTACCAGAAAACGTGTTGCACGAAGCTTCTTGCCGTCGGGCACCTGCGTATCTTCAATGTTGACTGGCGAGCCATCAGGCAAGAGAGTGACTAAGAAAGGCAACTCCTTTGTCTCCCACCCCAATGGCGCGATGCCGGAATCGGGATCGGCGGCTTTGCGGTCGTAGTATTCTTTCAGCGCCTGCAGGATCATTTGCGCACCTCCTCCGAATCCACGTCAGGAACAGCGATCACGCCGTGCACCATGTTCGCGCGGTAGAACATCGGCCTGATGTCTTTCGGGTCGGAATAGTCCATGTCGTAGAGCATAAAACCCAGATCGCGGCTGTCGGGGATCGGTTTGTCCTGTTCTTCCTCCGGCCGCTTGATCAGACGGACGGACGCGCAGGAAAACTCGCGGCATCCCAGATATGGCTGGGTGAAACATTGTCCTTTGGTCGCACGCCGGTCGAACATGGCGGCGTATTTCGCCTCTTTTTCGTCTGGGCGAGCCTCCGCCTGCTTGAACATCTCTTCTTCCTCCGCGTCCGTCAGCCACTCGGGCGACGGATTGAGTGCCCGCGTCCGCTTCTCCACGGGAATGAACGTGAATTCGGCGTAAAGCCGGTATCTCACGTCCCTCAGCAGCAGTCCCGCGCGCTGCTGGCGCGATTCCTCAATGAAGATGCCGACGTCGTTCCGAGGGCTTGCGATGTTGGCCACCTCGTTTCGCCGGACAGAAGCCCACCGGATCGGATTCAGCACCTCGATCTTCGTGATGCGCCAGCGGATCGCCGGTTTCCAAAGGATGGCCTCGAAAATCGCACGCGCGGAGGACGGCGTGATGACATCGTAGCTGACGCGCTCGACCTTCATTTCGGGGCGGGTAAAGCAGGCAAAATCGCCGCTGACTTCAAGGCAAAAACCTCTCATGACGGGATCCTTTCGTTTTCCGATTCTGGCGCACGACACTCGACTCACGACACTCGGGAGATGCGGCAGTAGAAGCGTGTAACACAATCCTGCCGCCCCGTGCGTCGAGTGTCGTGAGTCGAGTGTCCTCTCCTCAAGTTATCAAGTCCTCCGGAGCCAAGCCGTCCCGGCAAAGATCCAGCCCGAAGACCTCACTGTACAATGACGGCATCGTCTGGACGTAAACACCGGGATGCGGCTCCTCCACAAAACCTTTTTCAAGCAGGCCTGAAAGCGTCCGACGCGGCACTGTCACCGTGAAGCGCTGCAACCGGCGCATGATGTCGCGCTTCGGCCCTACGGCCAACAAAGAACGGATCAGCGGCTCGTTTCCGTCGTAGCGGACGATCACGGCTGCTGATGCCTGATCGTCGATCATGCGGAACGCTTCAGCCGCCTCGCGGAACTGGAACTGGAAATCACGCGCGTTTTGCGTCAGCCAGCCGTCGAAGGCTGTTCCCAAATCGTTCTGCGCCGAATAGAAGACTTTGAAGAACTGCGGATAGCTTGTTGGCGATTCCGCATCAAGACCGGTTGCTAGCAGGCCGCTGAGCGTATCCTCCGCCTTGCGCAGTTCGCCGCGTGGAGCAGACTCGGGCGGCATGAAGACCACCACACGGCCTAATTCTTCAGAAAAGCCCTCGCGGTTGCAGCGTCCCGCTGCCTGGGCGATGGAGGGCAAGCCGGTGAACGCGCGATAGACTACGGGGAAATCGATGTCCACGCCCGCCTCGACCAATTGCGTGCTGATGACGCGGACGGGCTGCCCGGCGTTCAGTTTCGCTTTGATGTCCGCGATCACGCGCGAACGGTGCTCGCCGCACAGGGTCGCGGAAAGGTGAATCGTGCCCTCCGGCATGAGCGCATGAAGCTCGCGGCAGTCCTTGCGGGTGTTCACCACGCACAGCACTTGCTCGAACTGTTCGAGTTCCGCTGCGATCTCTTCCCACATCTGACGGACGGCCCGATTCTTGGGAAACGCGATGTCGACTCGTTTGAGCCGGCCATACAGGTTCATGTCGGGAGGAATGATTTCGCGTACAGAGTCCAGCCCCGGCAGCGCAGGCTGAGTCGCGGTGGACAAGACCATGCTCACACCGTAATGCGTCACCAGTTGGCGCATCGCCTCCACGCAGGGCAACAGCAGGCGCGGCGGCAGAAGCTGCGCCTCGTCCAAAATCACCACGCTGTCCGCGAGATTGTGCAGTTTGCGGCAACGGCTTGAGCGGCTTGCGAAGAGCGATTCAAAGAACTGCACGTTCGTCGTCACAATGACCGGCGCGTCCCAATTTTCAGAGGCCAAGCGCGACTGTTGCGTTTCACGATCCGGATCGAAATTCGAATGATGTTCCACAACGTTTCCTTCGCCGAGAAACGTCCGCAGAACATCCGCCGTCTGTTCGATGATCGACGTGTACGGGATCACGTAAATGATCCGCCTCAGTCCGTGTTTCAGCGCGTGGCGGAAGGCGAACGCCGTGCCCGAAAGCGTTTTCCCGCCGCCCGTCGGAACGGTCAGGGAGAACAGTCCGCGCGGCGATTCCGCCGCCGTCTCGCAGGCCTCCCGAATCTCGGCGCGGATGCGGTTGACCGGCGTCTCTTTGGCCTCGCGCTGTTTGGCATTCAACGCCGTGAAAAAACGCTCCGACAGTGCCCGCAACTGCGGATACTGAGAGCGGGTGGCGGCCTTTTCCGTCGCCATGAACGCCTCGGTGTCCAGAAAATCGGCATCGACCAAACAGGAATAGAGCATCCGAATCCAGAAACTGACATCGGACATGTTGTCGTTTCCGAACCGCCACGGCGGTCCAAGCGAGGTTGCCGTCCATTCCGCCTGATGGCCCAAAATCCATGCCGCGACCGCCGGTTCCCGCTCAATATCTTTCTCCTGGTCCAGCCGATAACTCAACGAACCGCACGGAGTATCACCTCCGATCCAATCGGGCAGTCCCGCGTGGTGGCCTGCGATGATGTAGGCGAGAAGGCGTCCGACCTTGTTGCGTGAAAGCGCCTGAACCGCCCATACCGCCCCTGCGCCGGAATGCGTGCGATCCGAGGCATCATAGTCCGCATCCGTAAGATTGTTGCAGAAACGCAGGTAGTTCTGGAAGGAGACACGCGCCTTACCGATGTCGTGTAACGAACCCGACAACGATGCCCACGCGCCTGAGTGGAAAGGCTGCGCAAACATATCTGCCATACCGGCGACAGCGGATGCGTGAACATCCAGCGGCTGCCAACGGTCAGGCGGCTGATCGGTCAGACTGTGAGCGTACATAAAAAACTATTCTTCTGCCGAAACTAAAACGTAAGTCTTTCTGAGCGTAACGTCGCATCGCAGAAGAGTCAAGCCTCATCCGGCCTCATCCGGCCTTGAGACAGACCTTAAGGACACTCGCCCCACGACTCACGACGCGCGGGGTGATCCCCGAGAGTCGAGGGTCCGTCGCCGTCGCTCATTCGAGCGCGGCGAGTTCGGCCGCGTCAAAGCGGAGGTTGGCGAGCGCGGCGACGTTTTCGCGGAGCTGGGCGACGCTGCTGGCGCCGATCACGGCCGAGGCCACGCGCGGATCGCGCAGCACCCAGGCCAGCGCGGTCTGCGCCGGCGTCTGGCCGCGCGCCGCCGCGACCGCCTGCACCTTGCGCGCGAACGCGACGTTGGCGTCGGTCAGATGGCGCGCGATGAAGGGGCTGCCCCGCCCCGCGCGCGAATCGGCCGGCACGCCGGCCGCGTATTTGCCGGAGAGCACCCCCTGCGCGAGCGGCGAGAAGGCCACCGTGCCGAGCCCGGCCGCCTGCGCGGCGGCGAGCTGCGACTGCTCCGCCTCGGCGCGGTCGATCAGATTGTAGCGCACCTGGTGCGCCACGCACGGCACACCCTCCGCATGCAGCAGGTCGACGGCGCGGCGCAACACGTCGGCCGGATATTTGGAGAGCCCGATGTAAAGCGCCTTGCCCTGGCGGACGATCTGCGCCAGCGCGCCGACGGTCTCTTCGAGCGGCGTGGCGGGATCGGGGCGGTGGTGGTAGAAGAGGTCGACGTAATCCAGGCGCAGCCGGCGCAGGCTCTGGTCCAGTCCGGCGATCAGATGCTTGCGGCTGCCCCAGTCGCCGTACGGTCCGGGCCACATGGCGTGGCCGGCCTTGGTCGCCACGACCAGCTCGTCGCGATAGGCCTTGAACTCGCGCGCGAGCACCAGGCCGAAGAGCGTCTCGGCCATGCCGGGCGGCGGCCCGTAGTTGTCGGCCAGATCGATGTGCGTGATGCCGAGGTCAAAGGCGGCAGCCACGCGCCGGAAGCAGGCGTCGTGCCCCTCCTCGGTGCCGAACGACTGCCAGAGACCCAACCCGATGGTCGAGAGCTTCAATCCGCTGCGTCCGCAGACGCGGTCGTTCATCTGCGCATAGCGCGCGTCACTTGCTTGATACTCGTGCATCGTTTCCTCCTCCTCAATCCTGAATCTTCATGGCCGCCTTGACCTGCGGCGTGAGCACGGCGGGCTCACGCCGCAGCGTGGCGAGGTCGAAGCGCGGCAGCAGCTCGCGCAGCGTGAGCCGTTCGCCCCACGCGGCCCAGCCGCACCACCATGCGAGCAGACCGATGACCAGTTCCGGGGCGAGGCCCGCCGCGCGCAGCGCGCTGATGCGGGTGTCCCCGTGGCGTTTGGCGAGGCGCCGTCCCTCCTCGCTCACCACCAGCGGCACATGGATAAAAGCGGGCGGCACCAGACCCAGCGCGCGGTAAAGCAGGAGCTGGCGCGGGGTGGCCGGCAGCAGGTCGTCGCCGCGCACGACCTCGGTGACGCCCATCGCGGCGTCGTCCACGACCACGGCAAGCATATAGCCCGCACCGTCCGGGTCGCGCGCGAGCACGAAGTCGCCGCTGAGCGCGGCGACCTGCTGCGTGCAGGGGCCGTGAAAGCCGTCCTCGAAACGCACGGTCTCGCCCTCCGGCACGCGGAAACGCCAGGCCGGCAGGCGGCCGGGCGGCAGCGCGCGCCGCGCGGTCTCATAGTCCGCGAAGCGGCCGCGGCAATGGCCGGGATAGAAGAGACCGTCCTCAGCGTGGGGCGCGGACTGGCCGGCCTCGACGTCGCGCCGCGAGCAGACGCAGGGATAGGCGAGGCCGCGCGCGCGCAGCGTCTGCAGGGCGCCGGCATAGTGCGTCCGCCGCTGCGTCTGCGTGTAGGGGGCGTAAGGGCCGCCGAGATCCGGCCCCTCGTCCCAGTCCAGGCCGAGCCAGCGCAGGTCGTCGAGCGCGTCGGCGGCCGCGCCGGGCTTGTTCTTGGGGTGGTCGAGATCCTCCATGCGCAGCAGCAGCGTGCCGCCGCGGCTGCGCACGCTCAGCCACGCGATCATGAAGGTGCGGGCGTTGCCGAGGTGCAGCGCGCCGGTGGGGCTGGGCGCGAGCCGTCCGCGGGGCCTGCCGGGCGGGGAAATTTGCGTCATGCGGCCATGTTACGCCGCTGGCCGCCGCGAAGGAAGCCGAAAATGGTCCCCGGATTCCGTTGATAGGCAACAAGTTACGAAAAAACACAAAATATGGTGGACATCACATGCGCGAACTACTATATATAGACACGTTTCACGAGGTTGTCGTTTTTTCGCCCAACGTCAGACCCGGGGTTCCCCGGAAGGTGGAGGCGTGAGGATACCGGCCAGCCAGAGGTTTTTCACGGGAGATGACGCGTGCCCCCGCAGACCGCCGTGTCACATTTTTTCCCTTTTCCGCACGCAAAGGAAGCACCATGAGCATTGAAGCGTTGAAGAACTATGTATTCACCTCGAAATACAGCCGGTACATCCCCGAAAAGATGCGTCGCGAAACCTTCCCCGAGGCGGTTGAGCGCGTGATTGACATGCACCGCCGGCATTTTGCGGCGAAGGGGATCGACGTTGAGGATCTGCTGCGGGTCTGCGAGCAGGCGATGAAGCGGCGGATGGTGCTGGGCAGCCAGCGGGCGATGCAGTTCGGCGGCGAGCCGATCCTGCGCAAGCACGCGCGCATCTACAACTGCACCACCTCGTACTGCGACCGCCCGCGTTTCTTCCAGGAGGCGCTGTGGCTGCTGCTGTGCGGCTGCGGCGTGGGGTTCTCGGTGCAGACGCACCACATCGCCAAGCTGCCGGGCATCGCCAAGCCCGGCGGCGCGAACGCCACCTACACGGTGCCGGACACGATCGAGGGGTGGGCCGACGCGCTGGGCGTGCTGCTCTCCAGCTATTTCTCCACGCGCCAGCCTTTCCCGGAGTTCGCGGGCGCGACCGTACACTTCGACTATACGCAGATCCGACCCAAAGGCCGGTCGATCTCCTCCGGCATGGGTCGGGCGCCGGGGCCGGAGCCGCTGCGCCGCAGCCTGGAGATGATCCGCGGGCTGCTCGACACGCGCCTGGCCGAAGGCCACACGCGCCTGCGTTCGGTCGACGCCTACGACATCCTCATGCACGCCTCCGACGCCGTGCTCTCGGGCGGCGTGCGCCGCAGCGCCACGATCTGCCTCTTCTCGCCGGAGGATGACCTGATGGCGACCGCCAAGACCGGCAACTGGTTCACTGAGAACCCGCAGCGCGCCCGCTCCAACAACTCCGCCGTGCTGCTGCGCAGCCAGACCCCGCGCGAGCAGTTCACCAAGCTCATGAAGTCGGTTAAAGAGTTCGGCGAGCCGGGCTTCGTCTGGACCGACCACTTGGACATGACCTTTAATCCGTGCGGCGAGATCGGCCTCTATCCGCAGATCGACGGCGTGTCGGGCTTCGCCTTCTGCAACCTCTGCGAGATCAACATGGGGATCGTGGACGACAAGGAGAAGTTCCGGACCGCCTGCCAGGCCGCGGCGATTCTCGGCACGCTGCAGGCCGACTACACCGACTTCGGCTACCTCGGCGAGGCCAGCACGCGCATCGCCAAGCGCGAGGCGCTGCTGGGCATCTCGATGACCGGCATGATGGAGCATCCCGCCGTGTCGTTCGACGCCGGCCTGCAGCGCGAGATGGCCACCTTCATTCTCGAGGTCAACGCCCAGGTGGCCAAGCGCATCGGCATCAACCCGGCGGCCCGCGCCACCTGCGTCAAGCCGGCCGGCACCACGAGCAGCATCCTCGGCACCTCTTCGGGCATCCATCCCCACCACGCCAAGCGTTACTTCCGCCGCGCGCAGGCGAACGAGGACGAGCTGCTCGTCGATTTCTTCCGCGCGCAGAATCCCAAGGCGGTCGAGAAGTCAGTCTGGAACCCCAACGGCACCGACGTCGTGCTCACCTTCTGCGTGCAGGCCAGCCCGGACTCGCTGACCAAGCGTGATGTCGACGCCGTTGAGCTGCTGCGCAAGGTCAAGCTGACCAAGGAGAACTGGATCGACGCCGGCAAGCGCCCCGAGCTGTGCGTGCAGCCCTGGCTCAGCCACAACGTCTCGAACACCATCTCGGTCAAGGACGGCGAATGGGAGTCGGTCGAAGCCTTCATCTTCGAGCACCGCCACGCCTTCGCCGGCGTGTCGCTGCTGCCGGACGGCGGCGACCTCGACTATCCGCAGGCCCCCTTCTGCGAGGTGCTGGGCTCCGACGAAATCGTGGCGATCTACGGCGTGGGCGCGCTTTTCGCCTCGGGCCTGATCGTGGACGGCCTGCAGGCGTTCGACGACAACCTCTGGGCCGCCTGCGACTGCGTGCTCGGCCGCGGCGAGAATCTTGAAATGCCGACCGCCAAGATCTATCCCAAGCGCGTCTACGAGGCGATCGAAGGCGTGCGCGAGGCGAAGCTGGACTGGCTGCGGCGCGCCCACAAATTCGCGAAGAACTACTTCGGCGGAGATGCTCTGAAGATGACGCGCTGCCTCAAGCGCATCGATGCCTGTAAGCTGTGGGAAGATCTCAACCGCACCAACATGCCTGTGGATTACTCACTGCTCATCGAGCGCCAGGATAACACGACGGTCACGCAGACCGTCGCCTGCGCCGGCGGCAAGTGCGAGCTGATCTGACGCGCTACAGGCCGCGTGCGGCTAGGCCGTCTTCGTCCAGCCCCAGATAATGGCCCAACTCGTGCAGCAGGGTGTCGCGCACCTCTTGGCGGAAACGGACAGGATCGTCTTCGGCCTCGTCGCGGATGTTTTCGACATACAGGCGGATGGCGCCCGGCATCGGTTCGAGGCCGTCCGCAGCGTCGGCAAAGCTGGTGCCGACAAAGAGCCCGAGCAGGTTTTCGTCGTCACCTTCTTCCGACTGCTCATCAAACTCGGGATGCGGCTCCAGCGTGATCGACAATCCCGCGAGGCAATCCCGCAGATCGGGCGGCAGCGCCGCGCACACCGCAGCCACCTCTTGATCCGCCAGCTTGTACCAGTCCCACGCCAACGCCTCTTCCCCCCCGCGTCTCCACGCCTCTGCGTCTTTGCGTTACTCCCGCTCCCCGCCCCCGCGTCTCCGCGCTACGCCAGCGGCGCAAGCAGGCCGTGCTTATGGAGCAGGCCGACGGCGCGCACGTCGAGCGTATGACCGGCGCGGTAGGAGACCACGCGTCCGACAAAGCGGCCGGCGTCGATCAGCGCGATCGCAGCCAGCAAGTCGAGCGTGGCGCGGTGCCAGACCGGCTCGAGCGCTTTGCCGCCGTCCGCCTGCACGAAGCGCGGCTCGCCGTAGAATTTCCGCTTGCCGTGGATCAGGATGTTGTCGGTGGTGTACCCGAGATTGCGCGTGTCCGCAAAGAGAAAGCCAAACGCGCGGACCATCAGCATCTGGCTGTGCGAAGCGTTGGTGCGCGCGAACGCGCCGTGTCGGAAGCTCGCCGGCGTGACATCAAAGACGATGCGCTGCCGGCCGATGATCGAGCTGAAATCGATGGCCACATCCAGACGCAGCGTCTTCTCCCCGTTCTCAGGCGGCAGGAAAGTCAGGAAGTCGCCGCGGTCGCCGCCGAAGGTGACCGGCTCCCTGACCGTCACATACCGCGCGGGCTCGTCGCGCTCGACGATCCCGCACTGTTCGACCGCCTCGACCAGATCGATGCTGCTGCGGTCAAAGAGCGGGGGGTCGCCGGCGTTGGTGCTGATCACCACGTCGTCCACGCCCATGCCCAGGCGCAGGGCGATGATGTGCTCGACCATGCGCAGGTAGTTGTGCGGGTTGCCGCTGCGCAGCACGATGTTGCGCGCGGAGGTCCACACGTTGCGGATCGAGACCCGCGTCATGAGCTGTTCGTCGAGATCGGTGCGGTCGATCCACCAGCCGGGATCGGCCGAAGGACCGAAGGTCAGCGTGCGCTGGGCGCGTCCGGTAAAGGTGCCGGGGCCGGTCACCGACCGTTCGCCGCCGAGCGTCGTGCGGCGCGGCGAATAACCGGTGTCGCCCTCGCACAGCATTACCTGATCCACGGGCTGGGCGTGAAACCGCTCAACCGCCTGCCGCACCGACTGGGTCTCGCCCAGCAGAATCCTGCCGGGCGGGTATGAAAACTCCATAGACTCTCTCGCTCTCGCCTATTTTTTCTCGGCGGCCTGCGCCGCCTTGGCGGCCTTTTCAGCCTTCATTTTCTCGTACGCCGAAGGCGTTTTGCCCGCCTCGGGTTTCTCCTCGGTCTTGACGCCCGCGGCGTCGAGCAGCTCTTTGAGATGTTTGACATAGGCCTCGGCGCCGCCCTCCTTGTATCCGGTCTTGCCGAGCTGCTTGCCTTCGGCATCGAGCAGAAACACAGAGGGATAACCGCGCACGCCGTATGCGGCCGCCAACTCGCTGTTCTGCTTCTTGACCGAATCGGCCAGCTTCTTGCCGCGCGGGAAGTCCGCCTCAAACAGGATGAGATTGTCGGCCGCGAACTTCTCGAACGCCTGGGTATCGAGCGCCTCTTTTTTGAGGCGTATGCACCAGCCGCACCAGTCGCTGCCGGTGAAGAAGGCGAAGATCGGCTGCTTGAAGGCCGCCGCCTCCTTTTTGGCCTGTTCGAAATTATCGATCCAGCCCTTGGACTTTTCGGGCTCTTTCTCCTTCTTCGTCCAGGACTGCGCCTGCACACAGGCGGCAACCATGGCCACTGCACACGTGATCAGCACTGTCTTCTTCATGCCTGTTCCTCCGGGTCCTTGCGCTTGAAACGACGTACCGTTCATCCTGAAACCGCCAACCGCCGCGCCAAACGGGGCAGGCCGGGGTCGCGCGCGCCCAAGGTCGCCAGCACCCCGCCGGCGGCTGCCTGGGCACGCATGATGGTCTCGGCATCATCAAGATTTCCGATGCGCGTCACTTTAACACCTTTTTCGCAGAGCAGGGAAGCCAAAACGTCGCTGCCGACCGAGCGGTCAGCGGTGCCGCCCGCGTCGTAGACCGGCGGCAGCAGCAGCATGTCCTGCGGCCGGCAGACCGCAGCGAACGTCTGCACCAGCCCCTCCAGCATCTTGCGCAGCGGCGCATAGCCGTGGGGCCGCCAGACGGCGCACGCGCCGGCCGGAAAGGCTGTCGCGAGGGTGGTCCAGGCCGCCGCGAGCTTTTCGGGATTGTGCGCGTAGTCATCGACCACCGTCGCCGCGCCGCAGCGGCCGACGCGCTGCAGGCGGCGCTCCACGCCGCCGAATGCCGCCAGCGCGCCGGCCAGCCGGTCGGGCGCCGCGCCCAGCGCGCGCGCCATGCGCACCGCGTGCCACGCATTGTGGACATTGTGCAGGCCGGGCATCGGAACCTGATACGCAACGCCTTCAAAACGGAAGCTTCCGCGCCAGCCTTCGGCGCGCGCGTCCTCCGGCCCGCCGTCTGCGGTACGGCCGTCGATCACCGTCCCCGGCACCCGGTCACGGAAGGAGGCAAAGAGCGCCAACGTTTCATCCAGTCCGAAGTGGTCCGCCGAAGCGTTGGTGATGACCGCGTGTTCAGGTTGGAACACCATCAGCGAGCGGTCCGATTCGTCGGCCTCGATCACGGCCCATTCGCCGGCCCCTTTCCTGACCGACCCGATGCGCGTACCCTCCGCGCTCCAGCCCGCCACCGCCGCACCGTTGACCACCAGCGGGTCGAACCCCGCGCCCTCCAGCAGGCTGCCCAGCATCGCCGTCACCGTGCTCTTGCCGCAGGTGCCGGTCACGGCGATCAGCCGCCGCCCCGCAGTCAGCCGCGCCAACTCGGCCGCGCGATGCACCACCGGCACGCCCAGCGCCTGTGCGCGCACAACCTCTGGATTATCCGGCTCGATCGCGCTGCTGATCACCAGCCGCGCGGTGCGCCGTGTGAGGCCAGACCCATCCTGCCGGCAGAGCCGCACGCCCTGGGCCGCGAGACAGGCCAGCGCACCGGTCTCGTCCCCCGCGTCCAGCAGGCGGTCCGAACCGGTGACCGTCTCGCCTCGGTCCAGCAGGGCCTGCGCCAACGCGCTCATCCCGACCCCGCCAATGCCCGCAATATGAATCTCCGTCTGCATGCCACACTCCTTCATGATCGATGAATCTCCGGCAGCCACGCCAAGCCGTCCGGGCGGCGCGTCCGCAGCCAGACCGCCAGCGCCAGCAGTGCGCCGAACCAGAGCCAGACCAGCCAGAGCGGCCACGGCGCGATGCGGAGGTTGGCCCCCGGGCATGCCGCCGTCGCCTGCGCGGCCTTGACCATCACCCAGGTGAAACAGCCTGCGGCGTGATTGAAACATCCGGCCACCCAGTCGCTCGCCACACTCGCCGCCATTCCGAGGCAGCCCGCGACCACGATGAAGAACGAACAGGGTCCCACCACCAGGTTCGCAAAGAGTCCGCCCGGCGTGAAGCGTCCGAAATAGTGGGCGGTCAGGGGGACCGATGCCAGCCAGGCCGCCAGCGACACGGCGAACGAATCCGCGACCCACGTAACCGCGTGCGCCAGCATCTGCAGACGGCGCGCGTGCGCCATTTTCCCTGCGGCGCGCGCAAGGTTCGCGCGTTCGGTCAGCCGCGCGACGCGGCAGACCCGCTGCCCCGCCTGGCAGAAGGGCCGGCAGAAGACCACCAGCCCGCCCATCACGGTGAACGAGAGCACGCAGCCGATGTCAAAGAGCAGCGCCGGGCGCAGCGCATAGACGATCAGCGCGGTGCCGGCCAATGCGGTCAAGCCATTCGGCCGGCGTCCGAGCAGTGGCGCGACCAGATAGAGCAGCGCCATCAGGCAGGCGCGCACCGCGCTGGGGCGCGCACCGGTGAGCGCCGTGTAAAAAATCAAAGGCGGTCCGATGGCCAGTACCCAGTAGGTGCGCGGAACGCCGCAGACGGCGACGGCCAGGCTCAGCACGGCGGCCACCAGCACGATGTGCAGGCCGGAGATCGCAAAGACGTGGATCGTGCCGGAGTCCACAAAAACGCGGCGCAGCGCGGGCGGCAGCGCATGGCGGCTACCCAGCAGCATCGCCTGGTTGAGCGCCGGGATATCGCCCCACGTTTCTATGCCGATCACCACGCGCCGGGTCGCAGCACGCCGGGCATTCGCAACGCGCGCGCGCCACGCCGAGGGACTGATCGCCGCCTGCCGGGTGGCGCGTTCCTCGCCGCTATTGATGGCCAGCAGCGGCAAACCGTCGCGTCCCTTCCGCACCCGTGCCGCTCCGCGCAGGCGCCAGGTTTCGCCGGGCTGCGGCGTCGCGCCGGCCCCCTCTTCAACCGAGCCGAACCAGGCGACCTCCACCGGCAGGTGGCGGCAGGCCAAGGTGCCGTCCGCGGTCCGCAGCCCTTCGGCGCGGAAGGTGTGTTTGGCCGCGCGCCCGTGCAGCGGCAGGACCGTCACCTCCGGCCCCACGCGGCAGACGTAGGTCTGCGGCTGGACAAGGGCGCGGAAGCGGCGCGCCTCATCGTCGCGGCCGGCGCGGTCGCGCGCCGCCAGCGCCCAGCCGGCCATCAGGAGACAGAGTGCGACCAGAGCGCTCCGCAGCGGAGCGCGCGTGAAGGCCGCCGCGCCCGTGCACAGCAACGCGGCGGCGGCCGCAAGGCCCCACGCGCCGCCCTGGTAGCCGCACGCAATCCCGGACAGCAGGCAGGCCGCCGCGACCAGCAGAGGTTGACGGTCGAGCCAGAGGCCGGCCGCTGCCGCCCGCGAGTGAAGGATCCTGAAGCCGCGCACCGCGCCCATGCCGCACCCCGTTGCCGTTTCAGCGTGTCAGGCCGGCCGCCATCTCGAGCGCCAGCAGCGTGTACGAGGTGGCCAGCACCGGATCATTTTCCCACCAGCGGTTGTTGTCGTTTTGCCACGACCCGTCGGGGCGCTGCAGCTCGATGACGCGTGCGGCGAGCTCCTCGCGCCAGCGGATCGCATCCGGCCGCTGCTCGCGCGGCACGGCATCCAGTCCAGCCGCGCTGAGGGCGCGCGCCATGACGTTGAAATAAAAGTAGAGGCCCTGCTGGCCTTGGCCGGGGTTTTCCTCCAGCGTCCAGTGGCGGGCGCAATACTCGACCGCCGAACGCACGCGCGGATCGCTCTTGTCCAGGCGCGCGTGGACCATGGCGAGCAGACCGGCATAGGTCATGCTGCCGTAGGCGCGCAGCATCACACGCCCGGAGGCGTTGGTGGCGGTGCCGGCCTTGGGGTCTCCCGTGTTGTAGGCAAAGCCGCCGCGCCCCTCGCCCTCGCTGTTCTGCATCTGCTGCACATAGGCGAGCGCGGCCTCCCAGTCGAGGTCCGCGCGGCGCTGGCCGGCCGGGCGCAGCTCTTCGAGATGCTGCGTGCGCCGCATCGCGTCGAGCGCGTAATGGGTGTTGTTCAGATCGGTGTAGGCGCGCTGCGCCGCCTTGTCGTAGCCGAAGCCGCCGGCGTGGGCATCGTCACCGGCGTGCTGCGACGACGCGATGTAGTCGCGCGCCTTGAGGATCGCGGGGACAGTCTCGGGCCGACACGTGGCAGCCAACGCCATCACGCTGATGGATGTGTTGTAGTTCCCCAGACCGCTGCCCTTCTTTCCGGGCTGCGGCACATAGATACCGCCGTCCGGCCGCTGGCAGCCGAGCAGGAACGACACGGCGCGCTCCTGGGCCGCAAGGTGCACGTTCGTGCCGGCGGACGCCAGCGCCCAGAGCGGCAGCGCGGTCAGCGCGGGCATGCCCGCATCCGACCACGCGCCGTCGGGCCGCTGCCGGGCCACGAGCCAGGCAAGACCTTTGTCAATCGACGCGCGCGCCTGCCTGTCGAGATCGGCCGGCAGCGGCTGCGCGCACAGCGTGTACAAGAAAGAAAACGCGCAGAGCCCCGTCATGCATATGGCTTTTTTCATGGTTCAACCTCCCTGTGTCATCGGATGTCATGGTACTAGAAGCGGTATTCGGCCGAAAGCACCAAGTTGCGCCCGGGCTCGTTACTGCCTGATCCGTGAATCCGGTAGTCCTTGTCCATCACATTCTCGCAGGCCGCCACCAGCGACCAGGCGGCGTTGCACCGGAAGCCGAACCGCAGGTCCGCCACGGCAAAACCGGGTGTGCCGCCGGGAGGAATCCGCTGGGTGTCCTCCCGGTCGGCAGCGGTCAGCCGGTCTTCGCGCGCCGAAGCCCGGCCGAGCGCCTCCGCCCAGAAACGGCGGTCGTCGCTCTCCCATCTGAGCGCCGCGTAGACCGTCAACGGCATGGTCCGTACCGGCTCGCTGATCCGCCCTCCGCCGGGGCCGTCATAGTCGGTGTAGCCCTCGATCCACGTAAAGCCGCTGCGCCAGAGCCACCGCCGGCCGAGCCGCACGTCCAGTTCGCTTTCGACACCATGCACGTAGCCGTCGCCGCCGTTGATCTTGGTGTAGGTCCCGCCGCCGGCGGCCTGCCGGACGATCATGTCGCGGATGCGCGTGTAGAAATAGGCGACATGCCACGTCACGGGATCGGCCGCGATGCGCGACCCGACCTCGCCGCCCACAAAGGTTTCCGGATCGAGGTTCGTCGACGGGGTTTCGATGTCCGTGCTGCGGCTGACATCGAACCGCGTCAAGTCTGAGAGCCCCGGGGCGCGGAAGCCCTGAGAGGCGGAAGCATACAGCCACCAGAGATGATCGATCACGCGGCAGGAGAGGCGGGCGAATCCGGACACATCGTACCAGTGCGCATCCATGGAGGCGGGGGTGTGCGGGGAGGTCTCGAAGTTCTCATACCGGCCGATATCCGCACGGGCATACGTCGCGCGCCCGCCCAGCGTCAGCGCCCACCGATCCGCGAGGTTCACGCGGTCCTGCAGGTACGCCGCCGCCGTGTGGTAGGCCGAGCGATCGGCCACCGGCCCCTGTATGCCCACCGACGACAGCGAGCCGTCGGCGCGATAGTTCCGGCGGAAGCTGTCGATCCCGTCGCGGACATACTCAGCCCCGTACGCCCATGTGCCGGCGGGCGTCTCTTTGGTGAGATCCGCAGCGGCCCCCCATGTCTGCACGTCAAACCCGTCCACGGTGCGGGCGCGGCTGCTTTTCACGACGTCCTTCGTCTCCTCCTGCCGCTGGAAATAGAGCGTCGCCTGCACGTCGTCATACAGCGCAGTGGCCTCGCGGTCCACATAGCGCAGGTAAGAAAGCGAGCGCGCCTGATCGAAAACATGAC
>JAQUEX010000280.1 GCA_028684935.1 Kiritimatiellia bacterium
CGGCAGCACCGATGCCGTGCGCGACAGCACATGGAACGTGACGAACGGCTACGCGCGCTTCACCCTGAGCGGCGGCGAGGTGACGGTCGGCTCCTCCGGCCTTGGCCCGCACGCGGTGTGGAACCGGGTTTCCGGCATCCCGCAGGAGTGCGCGACCGCCTGGTACGAGACGCTGTTTTCAGGCGGCACGCTGGGAGCGTATGCCTCCACTGTCAACCGGGCGCACACGCGGCTGAGCGACGCCCACGGCGGGGTGACCTTCCGGGCGGCGGATACCAACGGCACCCCGTTTACGATTACGCAGCAGGGGGCGCTCGTCGGGTCCGGCGGCCTGCGCAAGACCGGTGCCGGCACGCTGGTTCTGGCCAGTGCCGTGAACACCTACACCGGCAAAACCGTGGTGGCCGAGGGAACGCTGAATCTCGATGTGTTCTCTGGCGTCATGACCGCCCGCTGGGCGGCGGACAGCCTGGCGGTGACCCCCGGCGGGGCGGTCACAGAGTGGCCCTGCGCGCTGGGCGAGTCGTATTGGAATTTTTCTCATGCGCTGGCGGTCGCGATCCGCTCGACCTCGACGGCGCCGATTCTCGCGCCCGAGGCGATGAACGGCCACAAGGCGGTGCGCTTCAACGGCGGGACCGACGCGCTGGGCATGAGCGGCTTATTGGACACAACGCCGGTGAACGGCGCGAACCGGCTGACGGTCGCGGCGGTCGTGCGGCCGCGCGGGCCCGGCAAGGGCGACGGTTCGCAGATCGTGAACGCGGCCGGTATTGTCGGCTCGCAGATGACGTCGACAGGGAGCGGCCTGTGGTCGCTGGCGCTCAACCAGAACGGCGCGGTCGGGGCCGGTGTCAGCCTCAGCAACCTTGTCTGGAAGGCGGTCTGGGACGCTACCACCAACGCGGTCGACAGCCAGCCGCATGTGGTGATCTACACGTGGACGCAGGGCACGGAACTCACGGTCAACATCGACGGCACGCGCACGCGGCTGACCAGCGGGGTGCCGGGAAATCTGCTGGCCAAGACCCGCATGCTGATGGGATCGAACGAGAACGGTCTCGGCTTTGACGGCGACATCGCGGAGATCCGGTTCTACAAAAACGCCGTGCTTTCCGATGCCGAGCAGGACGCGCTCGGGACGCTGCTGGCCGACACCTATGGCGCGACCTATGCGGCGGGCGGGGGGGCGTCCGCGCCCGCTTCGGTGCCGCTGTCGCCGGCGGTGTGGTCGCCCGACACCTTGACCGGTGCGCCCGGGGCAGAACTGGCCGAGTGGCCGAGCACCAACGGCGTGTGGAAATTCACGTCGGCGCTCGCGACCACGATCGGCAACACCTACGCGCCGGCGCGGACGTTCGATGCGCCGACCATCGGCGCGACGCTGATGAACGGCTACCGTGTGGCCTCGTTCAACGGCGTCACGGACGCGATGGCCATGACCGGTAATCAGACCGCCACGCCGACCTCCGGTGCCACCAACTTGACCGTGGTGGTGGTGATGCGCAGCGACGCGGTCGGCGTCGGCGGCTACGCGAGCGACTGGCGCGCCGGCACCGCCGGGATTGTCGGGCAGGTGTTCGATAACAATTGGTGGGGGATCGCCTTCAATGCTTACGGCCGCGCCGGCGCCTGCATCGGCGGCGGCAGCAGTTTCCTGAACGCTTGGGGCGCCCCGCGCAATCTGAACGACGGCGAGCCGCATGTGCTGATCTATGTCTGGCAGAACGGCTCGAACGTGACGATGAACGTGGACGGCTGGCGTTCGGTGAAATATGACACGGCGTACGCACATACCGCCGCGCGCGTGAAGACCCGCTGCATGCTGGGCGCGACCGAAAAAACCTGCGCCCGCGTCGACATTGCGGAAATTCACCACTACCAGACGGCGTTCACGCCGGAACAACAGGATGCGCTGGGGTTGGCGCTGGCGCGCAAATACGGCGCGGAAACATACGGCTACCTGGATCATCCCGGGGCGGTCGCGCCGGTGCTGGCCAGCCGCGAGGTGCAGATCGACGCCGGCGCGACGCTTCAGACCGCCACGGGCGGCACGCGCATCGAGCCCGGCCAGCGCTTCACCGGCGCGGGCACGGTGGCGGGCACGCTGAAGGTCGGCGCGGACGGCGAGATCGCCACATCGACAGACGCCGCGCTGACGGTAGAGAACCTGACCTTCGAGGCGGGCGGTGTCTGCCGCTGGGCGTATGGGGCGGGCGGTTCGCACGCGCCGCTCGCGGTGACCGGTACGCTGAGCCTGCCTGCCGGCACCGTGGTCGTCGAAATCGACAGCGCCGCCGCGAACCCTGCCGCCTACGGCGTGGTGATGACGTGGTCCGACCTGCTGAACGATCACGGCGCGGTTTGGGAGGTGCGCGGCGGGCGCACCCAAACGGCGGTCATTGTGGATGCGGGCGCGAAACAGATCCGGCTGGCCACGCCGACCGGCACGCTGATTTCGGTGCGCTAAGTCCTTGACAGGGGGTGACGAAGGATCGACACTTACGTTCGTTCGGGATGCTGCTTGTTTCGTTTTACGGAAAGGAGTGGCTATGAAAGCGAACGTCGCGTGGGTGTGCGGTCTCTTGGTGTGCGGGGTGTGGCGACTGCCGGCCTTGGGAACGGCTGAGATTCAAAAGCGGGTGCCTGTGCGCTTCTCGTATGAGAGCGGAAACGGGCATTTCGATGAAGACACCGGCTGGCTGACGCTGGTGCCTTACTGGTCGCAGTTTCACGGTTACCTCAGGGCCAGTTCGATCCCGTACGGGTTTTCGGCGAGCGCGTATCTGGTCTATGCGTTCAGCCCGGCGGAGGTCTATCCGGGCAACGTGTTCGCCTGCCGTGTCTGGCTCGAGCCGATGGACGACGCAGGCATCACGGAACTCTATTCCGAGTCTACGTGCCGGTGGCGGACTACAGCCTCGCGGATTTCTGTTATGAGACGCACCCGATCCTGACGGCTTCGCTTTACAAGTCGGTCGGATACGCGCTGACGGTCGTGTCGCCGCTGACGCTCTCGTACTCGCCGTCGCAGGTGTCGCGGTTGGGCAATTTCCTGCCGGGGAGTTATGAGCCGCCCGATCGCGCGTGGCTGCATGACGGGCCGTACCAACTGGCGGTCGATCATGTCGGGCTGGAGTCCGACACACCGTGGGTCACGCTGGCGTTCCCCGTCAATCAGCGTCCGGACATGCCGGACATCATCATCAACGACCTCACGGTGAATCCGGAGAACGGCTGGGGCAAGGGCCGCGCCTATGTCGGCGAATGGACGACGATCCGTTTCACATTCGGCAATTTCGGCGAGCGCGCCACGCAGTACGACGCGGAATGGATCGCGCGCACGCGGATCGACCGCGAACCGGAGCATATCGAATGGCTCAACAACCGCGGCTTTGCGCCGTACATGACGCTGGGGGTGAATGCCGTGACGCAGCCCTTCAAATTATTATCGGTTCAACGCGGGCAACACGCTGTACGGCGGCAATGGCTGGTACCGCTACGCTTATGAGGCCGGCTCGTGGCAGATGGTCTCCAACGCGCCGCCTTGGATGGGCGACATGAACCTGCAGTTCTCGCTCTACGACCGCGAGGCAGGCGAGATGCGGCTGGCCCTCGACGGCGTGTGCGACACCGAACCGTGGCAGCCGTTTGTCAGCCCTTTCCCTGAGCAAAACGTGGTCTGGCCGTCGCAAGGCCTGCATGCCGTCTGCTTCGAATACCGCCACCCGACGCAGCACGATAAAGACGGCCTCTACTACGATTCAGTGGTGACCGACTGGACGCCGCCCGTCGTGCACAGTGTCGGCATCCCGCGCGTGGACACGGAACGCCGTCTGCTCTATCTGGTGTGCGACGTGACCGACGACCATTCGCCGGTCGATTGGCTTTTCTGGCGGCTGGGCGACGGCGGTTGGAACGGGCGCCCCTATGCGCCGGAGATCACGCTGCCGATCGAATGGGTGGACGCGCTGGAAGTCTTTTTCGGCGACCGGGTCGGACAGGCAACGGCCGTTTATCCGGTTAGCCCCGCGCAGGATTTCCTGCCGCCTACAGTCGCGCTTTCGCTGGCGGGCGGCACGGGATATGTGACGTCGCCGACGGTCGCCGTCACGGTCGTGTCGAGTGACAACGTCGAAGTCAAATACGTGGCGCTGCGCGAACGGCGCACGGGGCAGGTGTATGAGCCGCTCAAGGGCGGAGTGATTGAAACGGCGATCGAACTGCCGCAGGTCGAAATGCCCGATGGCAAGGAGGGAACCGTGATGGCGCATGTGGACGGCGAGTACGTCCTCGTCGCGCAGGCTTGCGACACCTCCGGGCGGCTCTCCGGCGAGTCGTCGGCGCGCGTGGTGCTCGACCGCATGCCGCCCGA
>JAQUEX010000051.1 GCA_028684935.1 Kiritimatiellia bacterium
CTGGGCCTCGGCCTCGTGCAGCTCCTGCTCGGCCTCGGCGACCTGGCGGGTCGCCTCTTCCATCAGCTTGGCCGAGGTGCCGTCGATTTCGGAAAGCTTCTTCTGCCGCTCCAGCGTCTTGCGGGCGTAATCGAGCCGCGTGCGGGCCTTGGCCACGGCCGCGTCCGCGAGACGGGCGTCGAGGCGGAACAGGCGCGCGCCCTTCTCGACGCGTGCGCCCTCGACCGCCGACAGTTCGCTGACCAGTCCGGCGAACGGGGCGGTCAGCGTGAACTGCGCGGCCGGTTTGCCCGCCGTGGCCGGCTCAGGCTCAACCACGCCGTAGACGGTCACGTAGGCACGCAGCGTCGCGCTCGCGACCGGCGCGGTCTGGACGGCGACCTCGGTTTGCGGGGCTTCGTCTTCCGCCCGGAGGCAGGGCGGCAGACAGGACAGCAGGATCATCGCGCAAGCGGCGGACGGGACGCGGCGCAGGGTTACGGCAGTCAGGTTCATCGGGTTCTGTCTCCTCAGTTGCGTGTGACGGTCGGCGTTTGCGACCAGAGATTTTCGGGCAGGTCGGCGGGGCGCTGGAGGGCGTCCTCGAGTTTTCCGAGGGCGCGGCGACGCTCCATGCGCACCGTCCCCTCATCCAGTTTCGCGCCGGCCGTTTCGGCCCGCGCGGCCAGCACCTCCAGCGTGGTCACCTCGCCCGCCTTTTGCAGGCTTTCGACGACGGCCAGCCGCTGCGACGTGGAGGCCAGCAGCGCGGCGGCGGCGGACGCGCGGCCCTCGGCGGCGCGGACTGCGGCCAGCGCCTGGTCCACTTCGCCCGCGATCCGCGACTGGAGCGCGAACACGGCGGCGGCGGCCTCCTCGCGCTGCGCGAGGGCTTTGCTGATCGCGCCCTGGTTTTGGTGGAAGACCGGCAGGGAGAGCGACACGCCCAGCGACCACTTGTTTTCGCTCTGGTCGAATTCGTAGCCCGGCCCGATCTGGAGGTCGGGGTACTGACCGGCGATGGCGAGCCGCAGGGCCGACTCGCTGGCCTCGTAATCCTTCAGCGCCGCCAGCACGTCGGCGCGTCCCGTGAGCGCCGCCCGGCGGGCCTCCGCGGCATCGGGCGCGTCAGGGGCGTCCGTTCCGAAGCGGAAGGCGGCGTGTTCCAGCGCGGAGGACGGCAGGCCCATGGCGGCGGCGAGTCGCGCGAGCGCCACCGTGCGGCGGGCCTGCGACCCGCTGGCGGCCAGCCGTGCGCGGTGCAGGTCGACCTGCGCCTGCGTCAGGTCGAGCCGCGAGAACTCGCCCGCCGCCCGCTGGCGCTCCATGGCGGCGCACAGGGCCTCGCTGGCCGCGACGACGGCGGCCTCGAGTCCCGCGGCCTCCTGCGCCTCGGCCAGGTCCAGAAAGGCCTCGCGCACCGCCGTCCGGATCTGCCACGCGTCGGTCGCCACGCGCAGCCGCGCGGCTTCCGCAAGATGCCGGGCCTCGTCGGTGCGGTACTGGCGCTTGCCCGCCGTCTCGACGGGGAAGCTGAACCCGAGGCCAAAGATCCACGGCGAGATGCCGGACGAACTCGAATTGTACCCCGGCGAGGCCGAAACCGACGGGTTGGGCCGTTCGGACGCGCCCTTGACCTGCGAAGCGGCGACGTTCGCGCGTTGCCGGGCGAGGTCGATGCCGGGGTTGAAGTAGAGCGCGGCGGCCGTCAGTTCGTCGAGCGTCCACGTCCGTTCCGCGTCCGCGCCGGAAGGCAGCACCTCCGCGAGGAACTTCAGCAGCCCGGGGTCGGACAGCGTACGCGCCGCAAGGCTTTCCGCCGTGCGGCCCGGATCGAGCGGTTTCGGCTCGAACTGGACACAGCCGGTCATGAAGCCGGTGACACAGAGCGTCAGCAGGGGGAGACAGCGTCTAGTCATCATAGGCACCCACCTCATTCGTCGTTAGACGTGTAAACGCGCAGCTCGGCGGCCTGCTTGTCGGTTTGCGGCACAGCCAGGCAATAGCGTTTCAACTCCGGCACGAACAGGGCGGTGGCCGCGCCGGGCGCGGTCGGGATGCGTGAGGCGAATTCGTAGCGGTCCGCGTCAAGCTGCCGCACCACGTCGATTGTCCCCGCTCCGCACGAGATGTAGACCAGACGCCGGGGCGCGTCGTAATAGATGCTGTCCGGCTCCGCACTGATGTCGAGGGCCGCCACGGCCGCGCCGCTGGCCGTGTCCAGCACCGCCAGCTTGCCGGGTTCGCAGCCGATGAAGAGGCGGCGGTGCGTGCGGTCGAAGCCCATCGGTACATTCTCTTTGGCTGCGGCCACGGGCCAGGCCGCGATCTGCTTCATGGACTGCCGGTCGAGCACGGCCACATGGTTGGCCTTGGGGACGTTCACGTAGATGAGGTCGCCGTCCACCTCGAACTGCTTGGGAAAACCGGCCAGCGCGATGCTTCCGACGACCGCGTCCTTGGCCGCGTCGACGACGGCGATCTCGCCGAACGTCTTGCCCACGCCCACGAAGAGCAGCGCCGCCGCCGCGTCGTAGCGCAGGTTGTTGGCCTTCTCGCGGAAGTCGAAGCGCTTCGCGGGCGCGAACGTCTGGGAGTCCAGCACGCGCACCGAGCCGTCGCCGCCGTTGGAGACATAGAGCCGCTTCGCCTCGGGACGGTACACGACCCATTTGGGCTCTTTGAAGCCTGCCACGCTGCGCAGGTGCTTGCCGGCCGCGAGGTCGAAAACCTCAAGCGTGTCGTTGTCCTGCGCGGCGAGGAACAGCCGCTGGCCCGCGACATCCGCCGCCATGAGGTCGAAGCCGCCTTTGACGTGCGGCAGCGGGATCGTCTGCGCGAGTTTCAGCGCAAGAGGTTCGGCGG
This sequence comes from Kiritimatiellia bacterium, assembly GCA_028684935.1. GTDB lineage: Bacteria > Verrucomicrobiota > Kiritimatiellia > RFP12 > UBA1067 > DUPH01. Next base: position 2,845 of record JAQUEX010000051.1, read on the forward strand.
CGGAGGCGAAAGAGGGCCGGAGCAGCAAAGCGCCCGCGAACAGCATGGCGCAGCGCACAGCGGTAACGGCGGCATCTTGACGGTGTCTGTACATAAGTTCCCCAACCCTTATGTAGACGCCATCAGCGCTGACCGGAGTCAGGCGGTTCTCCCTAACGGGAAGGCAGACATCATTGCCGTCTGAATGTTTCATAAAGTACCAAATCAATGTTCCCGCCGCAACCGGATTTATAAGACCCGTGGCGGGCGCAGGCGCCTTCGTCACCGTCCCAGCCCGGCGACGCACGCTTGACCGCAAACGTTCCCCTCTTCCTCGTCCGGATAGAGTTCTGAAAGGACAACCAGCGCCGCTCCCGCCGCCACCGCGAAGATCAGCACCATCTTCACTACGCGTTCATACCTTCTCGTCATTTGCGTGCCTCCCCTCTTCTGACCCACATCCCACCCGCCCGACAGACTCGTCCAGAACCCTTCCGGATAATCGCACGGGCAGTGTCCGCGTTCGCCGGTTACTATGTCTCAATGCACTCCGCCACCACCGCAGCCAAGCAGCGGCGCGGCGGCGTCAGGCTCTTGAACGGCTTTGACGCCGCGTATTTTCACACATACAAGATCGCTCTTCTTTGCGCGGAAGTACCGTGTCCTGTGTATCGTGGCGCTTTCATAAAACGCTGAGAACGTTTCCAGTTCTGTAGCCGGAAAGACAACGAAAACCTCCGACCGTCCGATGCTTGCTGACAAACAATCCCGCAGTTTCGATAGTTCGGTGAAATGCTCCACCCTGCGTTTAGCGTAATAGGGGAGGACGGCCACCGTCGTCTTCAGTTCTACAATTCTGTCGTCCGGACCCAGTGATCGTCCGACCGCCGCCGAAAACGTTTGTTCCTCCATTCGCCATTGCGTCATCGGGAGCAACGCATTCGCGACGGACACAATAACCACAGTCAGTCCGGCTGTCACGAAGGTTTGCGCAGCCAGCGGATTCTTTCTCCATCCGGGATCAGCGAGCGCGTTCTTTAATACAAGCGGAAGCACCAGAAGAACCGGAAGTAGATAGAGAAGAATTCCGTAGGCCTGCCTGTAAACAATCAAAGCTGAACCGCCGAGGGCAGCGAGTGCAAGAACCGCGATCAAAATCTTCAGCCCCCGACCTCGAAGCGGGGGGAACGGGAGTGTTTCGATGGCCCTGGCAAAGAAGAGGGCGAAAACAGGCAGAACGGGAAGGAGGTAATGCTTGCGGTAGTGCCCCCAAAGAGTGAAAACCACGAGCAGTGTGCCGGCGATGTAGAACAGCAGTCGCGTGGCCTCGCATCCGCCGCCCCTGTTTTTCCAAAGTTGCGGCACCATGAAGGGAACGGCCAGTCCAAGAGGGAGAAGCAGGACAAACAGGGTTCGGAGATAGTAAACGGTTAATAGTTCTCGCCACTCCACCTGATTGTGCAGCAGTGAACCCGAAAGCTGAGTGTCTGAAAGCGCGATGCCGAGAATGCCCAGCCGACGATTCAGAAGAACCCACCAAGGCAACACAATTAGACAAAATAGCGCCGCACCGCTTAAAGGCCGAAGAATGCCCGCCATGCGTTTCCGCTCTTTGTTTTGGATCAGGAATACCGTCAGTCCCAACAAAAGAAGCAAGGATAACTGAGGGCCTTTTGTCAGCGTCGCGACAGCGGCAACAGTCCATCCCGCCAGACTGAAAACCAACTGCCCCCACGTCCCGTCCTTCGCCCTCCACGCCTCGATCCACAAGTGAAGCTGCAGGACGCCGAGTGCTGCATAAAGAAAATCAGGACGGGCACTGTTGGATAGGTGGATAAATCCCTGGGTACTCATCAGTAACGTGGCTGCCACTAAGCCGGTCCTCTCCCCGTAGAGAGTCTTACCCATGCGAAAAGTCACCCAGACCATCAGCAAGCCAGACAAAAGCGAAATCATCCTCCCATGCCACGGTTGAACGTCTGGGCTGAATGGGTCCAGTTTGGACAGACCAGCGGTTGCCCAGTAACTTAACGGCGGTTTCATTAAACGGGGTGCGCCGTTAAACCGGGGAAGTATCCAGTCTCCGGTCTCCCTCATTTCCCGTGCGGTTTCGATAACGAAAATCTCATGCGTTTCAAGAGGCACTGAAACGATGCTGACTAAAGTGGTCAACCAGATGCAAAACAGGAAACCAAAGAATAAACAAGGCCGCGCAGCGCCGCTCAACGGACGGACTCTTTCGATTTCAGTTGGCTTTAATGAAAACATACCGAACTTTCGTGACATGTGTAATTTTGATATTCTTGGGACTGCTTGCCCTATCGCTTACTGATCGACACATCTCTCATCGTCTTCATTTCGCCGGAAGGGATATACGCCCCAGCGTCCACTCGCCGGCCGTAGCCAACTCAGACCAGCACCCGGGTGCGAGCCCCATCAGTTCCTTCTTCCGTCCAGCGCTGATCACGACGAGGGCTGAATGCCACTTGCCGCCACACCGCCGGAAGCTTTCCTGCAGTGGCTCTTTAGGATGCGGAACCACCCATCCCCGCGCGTAGAACAAGGCGCTGTAGGGGGTTTTGCGCTCAAAGATGAGCGGTTCTCGTGAAATGAAAACATCTCCAGAATACTTTCGCGCCATCCGTACGATCTCGCGCGTCGTTTTTACATTCTGCAGGAAGGGCACGCACGCAACACTCGCCACCGCCATCACGGCCACGAGCGCCGTCGCTAGTGTAAGCAACCTTTTCCTCGCCGTCCCGCCCCGCATGACCCAAACCAGCCACGCCGCGAAAAGCGGCACCATCGGCAAGACATACGTGAACAGCAGTTGCCTCGCCAGGCACCAGAACAGCGTGCCCGCCGCGAAACTCAGAAACAGAAAGCCGGCCTGCCGGTCCGCCTGGCACGCATCCCGGACCGCACGCCAGCGGCTAAAGGCTAGCCACAGGCCGAGCAGGCTCCAGGGCGCCGCCGCCGCCACGAACATCAGAAGCGCCGAGCCGCGCGGATAGAGGTGGCCGCTGCCGTAGGCGTCGCCATAGTCGTGCGTCACGAAACGCAGCAGATTCTCGTTCACGAAGAAATACTTGATAAACCCAGGATTGCGAGCTTCGCACAGAACGAACCACGGAACTACCAACACAAGGAAAAGAACAGGCCCGGCAATCCACCGATGATCGCGCAACCTCGGCCACTCCCGCCATCGTACCGTCCACACCAGCACCGGCAGCCCGAACAGCACGACCGCGACAGGGCCCTTCGTCAGAAAGCCCAGCGCGAGCAGAAGGAAAACAAGCAGGCTCCACCGCCGCCGGATCAGGCGGTCAGGCTCGCTGATGAAAGCGAAATAGGCCAGCAGACTCCCGGCGACACACGCGCTAAATAACATGTCCACAGCCACGCTTCCCCCCACCGCCACGAAGAAGCCGCAGGAAGCCGTCACCATCACGCTGAGCAAACCCGAACCCGCTCCGCCATAGTGCCCCATGACGCGGCAGAGAAGCCAAAGTAACGCAACCGCCGCCAATATGCTGGGCAGACGCGCGGCGAATTCATTCTCCCCGAAAACCTTCATCGCGCCAGCCGCGGCCCAAAAAAACAGCGGTGGTTTTCCCAGAAAAGGTAGGTGAGCGTCATTCATCCAGACGCGCGGCGTCACCCAGTCGTCCGTGACCGCCATCTCCTGCGCCACCTGGGCGTAACGACCCTCCGTGGCATCGGTCAGAGGCAGCAGCGCCGTCGATACGGCCCGCGCGACCAGCGCCAGCGCCAGCGCGACCGGCGCCAATCGGACAACGGCGTGTCTGGACCACGGCGTCATGCCTGAATCCTGCTGTCGAGGGTGCCGGCGGTCACCGTCAGGCCGACGGCCACACCTCTAGACCGCACGCGCCGCCGTGACACCAGCCGCTCTCTGATCTGCCAGGCCGCGCGCAACATCCTCACGCCGTCCCGCAGCGGGTGAACCGTAGACCCCTCGACGTCGTGCCACTCCACGCCCCTCTCCAGCACGCGCAGACCGCGTTCGCGCGCCTCGGCAAGCACTTCCAAGTCAAAGGCGAACCCGTCGCACGAAAGCCCCGCGAACAGCGCTCGCGCGATATCACCGTCGAACACTTTGAACCCGCATTGCGTATCCCGAAACCGCAGACCGAGCACCGCCTGCGTATGCCACGCGAACGCTCGTCCGAGCAAACGCCGCAACACCGGCTGGTCGTCCTCCACCGTCGCCCCTTCCTCCCGGCGAGACCCGACAACAACGTCCGCATGCCCCTTGATAATGGGCTCAGACAGACAGCCCAACTCTCGTACCGGCGTCGCCCCGTCAGCATCCATGAACGCGACAACACGCCCCAAACTGACAGCCACACCCCGCCTGACCGCATAACCCTTGCCCCGATTACAGGTGTAAGACTCCACCCGCAACGGCAGGCGTCCACAAAACGACTTGGCGATGCGCTCCGTGCCGTCACGGCAACCATCGCAAACCACAATCACCTCGAACTCGTCCCGCGCAATACGTTCTTTCGCAAGGTAGTCGGCGACTGATTCCAGCGTATGTCCTAGTCTGCCACTTTCATTGTACGCCGGAATGACAATGGATTGTTTAATATGCATCGGTCGCGTCACTTCCTTTCCTCGGCCAACCTGAAACTCGCAGACTGACCGCACCGTGAACATCCATCTGCTTTCTAACGCGATGGTGAAAGAGTACACGCCCTACATGACATACACGTTGACATAGCATTACTAATATGAAATAAAGGCATCACGCTTTGCTCGCAAAGTCAACGACCTCAGCAACGCCCCTAGCCGTTTTCGCTCCTCTTCCGTCGCACGCTTGTCCGCCACCCTCGCGGCCAGTTGTTCGACGGTCATTTTCCCCGCCGCCAACTGCTTGGGTCCCTTTTTCCCGCCCGTCAGCACGTCCGGCAGTTTATCGCCCAGCACAGCCCGCAGATGTTCTCGCCCCGGCTTGAAATAATGCTTAAGCACGACCTCGACCGTCTTGTGCCCAGTCACCAGTCGCGCGACCTCCATCGGCACTCCGGCCGAGAACGCTAGGCCCGTCACTCATACCGTAGATTTTTCACCCTTAGATGGAAGCCTGCCGCGCAGGCCCTTCGAGCGATTTGCTCTTCACCCGCCAACCCATGAGCCCAACGACCAAGTGGATGGGTGAACAACACGGGGGAGCCCGCCGATCTAGTGGTGGGACTTTTGGTGGGTTAGTGGTGGGACTTTTGGTGGAACTCCCCACCACCCCACACATTTTCACACAGCACCCGTGTGCAAACAGAAAAACAAAAAAGCCCCGGTTTTATTGGGTTTTTCCCATAAAACCGAGGCCTGAAATTGGTAGCGGGGGTAGGATTTGAACCTACGACCTTCAGGTTATGAGCCTGACGAGCTACCAGGCTGCTCCACCCCGCAATCTGGTTTTCTGTTTCTGGCGCGCCTCGCAGGAGTTGAACCTGCAACCTTCTGATCCGTAGTCAGATGCTCTATCCAATTGAGCTAGAGGCGCTCTTGAAAACGTGTGTAAAGATAGCAGAAAGCCTGCCGCATGCGCAAGGGCTAATTCGAACTAATTTTCACTTCAAATCATTGAACATCTGAAACGCTTCAGCCGGCTTTAGCCCTTGGTGCACGACCGCACCCACCGCCTGAATCATCGCCGCCGGCTTCTCCGACTGGAAAACGTTGCGCCCCATGTCCACGCCGGAGGCGCCGCTCTGGATCGCCCGGTAGGCCAAGTCCAACGCCTCCAGTTCAGGCAATTTCTTGCCGCCCGCGATCACGATCGGCACCGGACAGCAGGCCACGACCTTTTCGAAGCCCTCAGTGTAATAGGTCTTCACGATGTTCGCGCCGTTCTCCGCGCACAGCCGCGAGGCCAGCCCGAAGTAGCGCGCGTCGCGCGCCATGTCCTTGCCCACCGCCGTGACGCCCATCACCGGGATGCCGGACGCCTGCCCGGCATCGACCGCCTGATAGAGGTTCGCCACGGTCTCCGCTTCAGTGGCGGCGTCGCCGACCGACACCATCACCGCGATGGCCGAGGCGTTGAGCTTCACCGCGTCCTGAATGTCGATCACCACATTGTGGTTGAGTTCGGTCAGAATCGAGGTGCCGGCGTCCGAGCGCAGGCAGACCGGCTTGCGGCAGGTCGGCGGCACCAGCGCGCGCAGCACGCCGCGCGCGCACATCAGGCAGTCCGCATATTCGATCAGAGGCACGATGTTGAGATCGATGCGCTCGACGCCCGAGGTCGGCCCCATGATGAACCCGTGGTCGAACGCGAGCATCACGGTGCGCCCGGTGGCCGGGTTGAAGATCCGGCTCAAGCGGTCCTTCATGCCCCAGTCGAGATTGTTCGATCCCTTGAGAAAAAAGCCGTCCGTCCGTTGCGCCACGCCGACCCCGTACTCCCTGCCGTCGCGGATATCATCTAAATCTGCCATGGTTCTCTCCTTATCAACATGATGCCTTCACCGTCGCCGCGAAGGCCGCAAAAATGCAGGCCATCGACGCCGCGCCGGCGTCGCGCGGACCGATCGAACGGTCGCCGAGATTCTTCGCGCGCCCGAATCTGGCGCGCATCGCGCAGGTGGCTTCCGCCCCTTGTTCCGCAGCCGCGGCCGCCCGCTCAAACATCGCCGCGACGCCTTGGGACTGGGCGGCCAGCAACGCCTCGGTCGCCGGGATCAGCGCGTCCATCAGCGTCTTGTCGCCGACTCGGGCGCGCGTGACAAATCCCAGCTCTTCGAGCCCGCCGTTGAAGACTTTGGCCAGCGCGGCCGCGTCTAACTCGGCGGCCCCCTCGGGCGCGGTGTCGCTCATGCCTTGCAGCCAAGAGCCGTATAGCGTGCTCGTCGAGCCGCAGGCCTCGTTTTGCAAGGCCTCGCTCAACGCCTTGAGATACCCTTTGAAATCAGCGCCGCCGGCTTTGGCCATCGCCTGAAACGCCGTGACGATGGCCGTTCCGTGGTCCCCGTCGCCGCCGGCGGCCGCATCCAGTTCGGAGAAGCGCTTCTCCCCCGCGCGGATCGCCTCGCCCGCCGCCGCGATCATCTCTTTGAAACGCTGAAGCGTCAACATCATGTTTGTTCCTGGTTTCAGGTTTCCGGTTCCCGGTTCCTGATTTCTGACTTCTGAACGCTGACCGCTGATTGCTGGTTTCAGGCGGTCCAGTACGGCGTGCGTGCACGCGCCTTGAGATATTCCTGATGGTCCGCGTCGAGCTTGCACAGGATCATCTGGAAACCGGCCATCTCCTGCACGGTCAGATACTCCCCGCAGGCGCCGGGCGTGACGTTGATGCCCTTTTCGGCGAGAAGCTGCGCGGCTTTGCGGTAAACGACCAGCATCTCCATCAGCGTGGTCGCGCCGACACCGTTGATGATCAGCAGGGCCGTGTCGCCGGCCTTGACGCCGGTCGCCTGCATCAGCGGCGCAATCATGCGGGAAGCGGTCTCGTCGGCCGTGAGGATTTTGCTGCGGCCACCGCCGGCCTCTCCGTGCTGGCCCATGCCGATCTCCATCTCGTCATCCGGCAGCACCGCGATCGTCCCGCCGTTTTGCGGATGCGTGCAGCCGGTCATGGCCACCGCCAACGTGGCCATCTGGCGGTTGAAGCGCTCGCCGATCTCCACGACCTCTTCGAGGGTCTTGCCGGCTTCAGCCGCCGCGCCGATCACCTTGTAGAGCGGGATGCAGCCGGCCAGCCCGCGCTTCTCCTCCGGGTCGATATCAATGCCAGCGCTGATGTCCTCGTGCGTGACGATCTCGCAGACCTTGATGCCCTCTTTCTGCGCGTCGCGCAACGCCTTGGAGGCGCTCATGCGGTCGCCGGCATGGTTCAACGTAACCAGCACAATGCCGGCCTCGCGCTTGAACATGCGCAGCGCTTCCAGCAGCTTCGGCGCGCCCGGCGCGGCAAAAATATCGCCCACCACGCTCGCGTCCAACATGCCTTCACCCACAAACCCGCTGAGCGCGGGCTCATGGCCCGCGCCGCCCAGCGTGACAATCGCGACCTTGCCCTCGTCTTTCGGCGTGGCGCGCACCACGATCTTCTCGCCCACGAGTTTGACCTTGCCCTTGTAGCACAAAGCCAAGCCTTCCAGCAGCTCCTTGGTCAGGTTCGCCGGGTCATTGATAAACTTCTTCATCGCCATAACAAAACTCCCTTATACCAGTTGCACATACTCGACCGGAATGCCGCCGTCATACACGAACGCGATCTTCATCGTCGGAAACGTGGTGACCGGCCACAGCACGCTCTTGCCCTGCAGCGCCTTTTCGATGTCCTCGACGATATAGGCCACATGCGTCTCATCCTGAATCGCGGCCGCCATCGGGCTGTCCGGCTCGAAGTAGAGGAATTCGACCTTGTACGGATGCTTGTCGGCTTCGGTGATCCAGACCTTCAGCGGCTCGATGAAAATCATGTCGTCCAGCTTCTCGAAGACCGGAATGCCTGTGTGATGGTACGTCATCTTGCTTCTCCCTAATGCGGGCGGTGCCCGCAACCCTCACCCCGCCCTCTCCCAGAGGGCGAGGGTGAAAACAACTTGTTTTTGATTGTGATTGTCAAGCCGTAAGGCACTAACTTGTCGTGTTTGGTCTCGTTTCAAACGTTACAGCGCGGTGCCCGGCACCGTGAAGCGCAGCCCCGGATTATCATGGAAGGTGGCGTACTCGGTGACGATGGCCCCCTCTTTGCCGGCCTGCATGAAATGCCAAGTCTCGGGGCCCGCCAGTTTATACACCTTGCCATCGGCCTCCCACTTCTCGACGTGCACACACTTGAGATGCGGAATCTGAAGTTTGGACAGCATGGCTTTAGCCTCCGGGAACTGATCGAGGTTCGGCTCGCCGACCTCGCTGAACCCGTACACATAGCCGTGGCGCACCTGCCAGCTCTCGATCTTGCAGCGGATCGGCTTGCCGTCCGCATCCTTCGTGGGCAGGTGACGGTGCTCGGCAATGTTCTGCCCGGGCAGCAGATAGATCTCGTGGCCGAAGTACCCCTCAGCCTTCTCGTTGCACCAAAACACGCCGCCCATGCCGAACGCCGTGAAATCCCCCTTGCCAAAATCGATCGCCCAGAACGGTCCGTCCGGACGCTTCAGCTCGGCATAGACCGGCACGTTGAATTTTGTCATCAGGTCATAGTACGCCTGTTTGGCTTCCGCCGCATCGAATTTGCCGTCCTTGTAAAAATCCTCGTTCTTCATGTGCGTCGTCTCCTTGTTCCCTTTACATCCACAGCACGGGCTCGCGCAACCCGCCGTCAACCCCATCAGTCCCGCGCCCAACCCGGCGGCCATCAGGCCGGTCCATATCGAACGCGTCAAAAACATCTGCTTCATGGTCGTTCCCTTTCCACCTGGCCGCACCGATCACGATGCCGCCTGTTAGACACACTGAATCGTATTGGGTCTTAGTTTAACCCAATCCGCCTGCCGTGTAAATCCGGAACTCCATTCAACCGCGACAGACCGCTTGATGAGGCAGCACGCCTGTGCTACAGTCAGCGCATAACCTCCGGAAAGACTGATGAAAGGCCTGCTTCAAAAAACACCCAAGGTGGTTCTGTTCCTGGCGACCAATGAAAAGGCGGGGCGCGACAAGCTGCAAGGCATCCTGCGCTATGTCCGCCTCCACACCCCCTGGACCATCCACCTGCTGGAAAACCGCATCGGCGAGCAAAAGCTCGGCGATCCGCGCGCCTGGGGCGCGACAGGCATGATCGTGGCGCGCATGCCCGACTCTATCCGGACGGTCGCCGACGCCGCTCTGCCGACCGTCGTGATGGACTCGCGCCTGCTCTATGCGGAGCGTTTGCCGCGTGCCTCCTTCGTCACCAGCGATTCCTTCGCCATCGGACACGCGGGCGCTGAATTCTTCCTCAAACGCGGCTTCGCCCACTTCGCCTATGTGGCCGACGCTGAAGAGTGGGATTGGTCCACGCTGCGCTATCAAGCCTTCAGCGAGCGCTTGCAGCAGGCCGGCCATGCCTGCGAGCTGTACGGCACAGTCTCCAAACTGGAGCGCTGCGACTGGACTGTCGACCAGCAGCGGCTGGCCCGCTGGCTGCTCGCGCTGCCCAAACCGGTCGCCATTCTGGCCGCGCACGACCGCCGCGCCCGGCAGGTGCTTGAGACCTGCCAACTCGCGGGGCTTGACGTGCCCGGAGACCTTGCCCTGCTCGGTGTCGACAACGAAGAGATCTTGTGCGAGAACACCACGCCCACCCTCTCCAGCATCCAACCCGATTTCGAGGCGGGCGGCTACGAAGCCGCGCATCTGCTGGAACAGCTCATGCGCCGCACCCTGCGCACCCCGCAGACCCTTTTTTACGGGGTCAAGCAAATCGTCGCGCGCGAATCCAGCCGTCCGAGCCACCTGTCTGACAGGCGCTTTCTGAAGGGCCTTGAATTCATCCGCCTGAACTCCGGCGCGAACATCGGCGTGCCTGACATCGCCGGTCACATGGGAGTGTCGCGGCGCATGGCCGAGATGCTGTTCCGAAAATTCACCGGGCACTCGATTCTTGATGAGATCCGCCAGACGCGCCTCGCGCGTCTCAAGACGTTTCTTCTCGAGACCGCCCTGCCCATCGGCCAGATCAGCGTTCAGTGCGGCTTTCAGACCGAAATGCACGCCAAGCGCGTCTTCAAGCAATATACCGGCCAGACCATGCGGCAGTTCCGCCGCACGATAGGCCAGTAATGTCAGCTCAGACGGATCTTGCCGGCCAGACGCATCAGGCAGATCGTTGACGCAACCGAGACCGCACACAGCGCGCCGCCGAGCAGCGACGCACCGTACAGCAGATTGCCGATGCCGAACAGCGCGGTCCAGACCGCCAGACAGCCGACCATCATGCAGAGCAGGCCGGTCGGCACATCCCAGCCCCCCGCCGCCTTGGGCAGGTCCGAGGCCGCTTCGACCTTGCGCCAGCCCGGGCCGCCCGCGCGGATCTTGCTGCAGAAACGCGCCAGCACCTCCTGCTTTTCAGGCGGCGTCAGATAGGTCACCGCGAGCCAGCCCGCGGTCGTGAGCAGGATGCCGATCACCAGTTTCCAAGCGCTGTAGTCCATCACGTTGAACCACCCGGCGTCGCGCATCGCGGACTCAACCCCCATCGGCCCAGCCCCCCATTGGAAGAAACAGGCGACCGCAAAAGAGATGACCATCGCCGAGATCTCGCTCCAGGCGTTGATGCGCCACCAGAACCAGCGCAGGATATAGAGCAGGCCGGTGCCCGCGCCGATCTGCAGCAGGATGTCAAACGAATCCTTGGCGTTACGCATCCAGAGCGCGACCAGGCCAGACAGGACCAGCAGCGCCAGCATCGTGCCCCGGCCCACGGCAACCGCCTGTTTCGGCGTCAGGTCGCGCTTCACGAAGCGCGCATAAAAGTCCTGCACCACATAGGAGGAGCCCCAGTTCAAATGCGTCGCAATGGTCGACATATAGGCCGCAATCAGCGAGGCCACGATCAGCCCCAGCCAGCCCTTCGGCATCGTGGAAATCATGCCGGGATAGGCGATGTCATTGCGCAGGAACTGGTCGTCCACCTTGGGGAAGGCCCGGGCCAGACTGCCCACGCCGGCGGCGTCGGCCTTGCGCTGGCGGACCTGCGCGCGCGCTTCGGCCGGCATCCGTTCCTTGGCCGCCGAATACTGCTCAACCACTGCCGCGTTCTCGGTCAGCCAGGCGCGCGCGGCCGCCTGCTCGGCCGGAGGCGTCATCGGGAACTGCACCAGAGAAACCAGCGCCACAATGATCCACGGCCAGGGGCGCATCGCGTAGTGCAGGAAATTGAAGAGCAGCGTGGCCCCGACCGCATTCTTCTCATCCTTCGCCGACAGCATGCGCTGCGCGATATAGCCGCCGCCGCCCGGTTCGGCCCCGGGATACCAGACGTTCCACCACTGCACCGCAACCGGCAGGATCAGGACCGTCATCAGCGCCGAAACGCCGCCCGCGCCCGACGGGAACATCGACATCCGGGCCTGCACGTCGGCATTGGCGAACAGCTCCTTGAGCGACGTGATCCCGCCGACATCCGCCGAGTTGACCGCATACACCGCAGCGAAAACTGCGCCGACCATCGCGATCGAATACTGATAAAAATCGGCCCAGATCGAACCGGTGAGCCCGCCGAGCGTGGCGTAGACCGCGACGCCGGCTGATGCGCAAAGCAGCGTCATGACCGGTGACAGCCCGAACATCACCTGCCCGATCTTGATCGCTGCCAGCGACACCGTCGCCATGATCATGATGTTAAAAAAAACACCGAGGTATATCGCGCGAAAACCGCGCAGCACGGCCGCCGGCCGGCCGCTGTACCGAATTTCATAAAATCCCAAATCGGTGTCGAGCGCCGAGCGCCGCCACAGCTTCGCGTACACGAAGACGGTCATCATGCCCGTCAGCAGGAACGCCCACCAGGCCCAGTTGCCCGACACGCCCTGCGTGCGCACGATGTCCGTCACGAGGTTCGGCGTGTCGCACGAAAAGGTACAGGCCACCATCGATACGCCGAGCAGCCACCATGGCATCGAACGCCCGGACAGAAAAAAGTCCGACGCGCTTTTGCTGGAACGGCGAGCGGCGGCCGACCCGACAGCAATGACCGAGAGCAAAAAACCTATGATGATCGCCGCATCCACCCACGAGATCTTCAACATGCCGTCTCTCCTTGTTCGTTACGCTGCCTTGCGCGTGGCACTCAAACCCACACTCATGAACTCATGCGGACCGCGCCCGCAACCCGAAATTCTCACCACGAAGGTAAGAAGTTTATTAATGCTGTTGCTGGTTTGTAACGCACTTTTTCGGCACCAGCGAGGTCAGGCGCGAGGTGTCGACCGTGACATCAAATCCTTTGGGCACCGTGTAGGCGTAACGGAACTCGCCGTCCTGCTTGGTCCAGCTCAGCGTGACGGCACCCTTGCCGACCGGTATCGTTCCCGCGCAGTGCGTCAGCGGCACCTCCGCGAAGCGGAAGGTCACACGCCGGTTGACCGCGTCGATGTCGCCGATCCCCAGCACGTCGCGGTAATACATGCGCGTGACATGGCTCGCGAACCCGTGGCAGCAGCTCGCGGTCGGCGTATCGTTTTCCCAGAGTGTCCCGGTCAACGCCTCCATGCCCTGGAAATAGCCCTTGGTCTCTTCCAGAATTTGCGCGGACAGCCCTTGGCGGGCGAGCAGCTCCAGCCGCAGGTAGTTTCCGATGAAGGCGTTCGCGAAGTGGATCTCCGGATGTTTCCGGGTCTGCTTGCGCTGCGGGCCGAAATCGTCGCGCAGGCGCGCCCACAGCGCGGGATGCGTCTCCGGCGTGGCGGTGTGGAAGAAGAACGCATAATACTGGCAGGTTTCGGTGCGCTCACCCGAGAGCGCGAGCGTGCCGTCCGGACGCCGCTTGGCGTTGTCCACGAAGTAGGTGCCGTCATACGACTGGCGCCGGACTGTCTCGCGCACGGCGTCCGCCTTGGCCCCCAGCTCCGGCATGCCGTACATGCGCGCGGCGCACGCCAGCACCTCGGCATACGTCATGTTCGAGGGGTAGTTGACATCCTGCACCAGTTTGTTGGCGTGCGACCATTCGACGAAGACCCAGGCCGGCAGCTTCTCCAGCAGGCCGTCGCTGTTTTCGTACTGCTTGAAGAACGCCAGCAGCTCGAGGACGCGCGGCTTGAGCGCGTCGACGGTCGCGCGGTCGCCGCTGCGCTGCAGATACTCCTCGAGCTGCACCACGAACCACATCGCCCAGTTGGGAATGTAGTTGCTGTTGGGATGATCCGCCGGATAGCACATCGGCAGCATGCCCTGCGGCAAGGCCTCAAAGCGCGCCGGCAACAGGTAGTTCTGGAAGAACATGCGCTCCATGTCGGTGTTGCCGCACAGGTCGGCCGCCACGCGGCCGATGAAAAAGCTGTCGCACAGCCAGCCCGCGCGCTCGCGTCCCGGGCAATCGGTAAAGACATCCACCGCATTCTGCTTGAAGGTCTCGCGCGCGGCCTCGAAGATCCGGTTGAGCGCCGGGTCGGACGACTGGAACGTCGCGCGCTCGGTGTCCGGGTTCACGTACTCGCGAAACCCGAGATCCAGCAGCTCGCAGGCGCCGCCGGCGACCATCACCTTGAGGTACTTCAGCTCGTAGGGTTCGAACGATTCAAGGTGATAGGTGCCGGCCTGCGTCAGGTCGTAGGTCACGACGTTGGCGCATGAGTACCGCGTGACGCTCACATCGTCGCCGCTCAGGATTTCGTCAAACACAAAATAGAGGCGCGTCGGCGCGTCGCAGCGCACCGTGGCCCGGATGAAACCGGCATTGTTGCGGATGAATTCAAAGGTGCGGAAGCGGTGATGCCCCACGGCGCGGGCGTCGCCGTCCGTCCACGGCTTCTGCTCGCGCGCCTGCTGCGCGGTTTCGAGCCGCTGCACCTCGTAGAGCGGAATCGTCGCCAGTTCATGCTCCGGGAAGCCGGCGAAATGCGGCCCCACGCCTTTGATCGCACGGTCCGACCAAACCTTCTTGTCCGGGTTGAGCGTCAGTGTTCCGGAAGCGACCTCACGGAGCGGCGCCAGCACATGGAACACCGGGTAGGGCGCGATGCGCGCCAGCAGCGGCTGCTGCGGGCGCACCGTCAGCGGCACCGGCGTCACAGGCCCGCCCGTGCGCCAGGCATCGGCCTCGGGGGTCAGACGGTACACTTCGGAAAAGGTCCGCTGAAAACTGTAGCGCTGAACCTTCTGCACGCGGCTGGCCGGCAGGTGCGCCTCGAACCCCGCCGCGCTGCAGCCGGTCGCGGCCAGCACCTTGCGCCCGGCCACCACCTCGGCCTGCAGATAGGAGGGCTGGTTGAGGTGGTAGTAGCTGTTGACATTGTAACCCGCGACCTCAATGGCGATCACGTTCGGCCCCGGCCGGCACAGCCCTTTGAGCGGCCACTCATCCACGCGGTCAAACCCGTGCGGGCCGCGCGCGGGACCGTAGCCCAGAAACGCGCCGTTCACGAAAAGGCGGTAGACCGTCGCGCCGGTCAGCCGCACGACCGCCTGTTCGGCGGCCTCGCCGTCCACCGTCGCGCGGAACCCGACAAACAGATTCATCTCTTTTTCGCGCCCCTCCGGCCAGACCGGCCGCGCGGCAGCGAACGACGGCGTGACATCCCGGCACCCGTTGTCTCTCACCAGCGAAGAACACCCCATTACACCCAGCACCGCCAAGACCATCATGATTCTCATTCGCACCCTCCCAAAGGCTTTCCTGCCATGGTAGACATTCCCCCGCGTCAAGTCAACCGGGCCTTTTTTCCGGAAATCGCGCGGGCGCATGGCAGTTCTGTTGGTGGATACCCTGCTTAATCGTAATCTTAATCGTAATCTTAATCGTAATCCTAATCCGCTAACCACCGGTCGTCGGTCTCATATTCGGCCCGTTCCTCATGGATACGATCAGCGGACGTGCTGCGGATCAAGCCCACCGGCATCGCTCCGGGGCTGTGTATTTTGTCGAGTAGACATAATATGATACCTTTCCTTAACTTACTTGATAAACGTTTTCAGTCTCGTGAGGTATTTCAATGCCCCTCACAGAACCGTACTTGTAGATTTCCCACATACGGCTCTTCGGTTAC
>JAQUEX010000281.1 GCA_028684935.1 Kiritimatiellia bacterium
TCGGCATGCGAACGCCGGCCTATGTGGGGCTGACGGAGCGGATTCTCAGTAACACGGTGGCGCGTGTCGCGCAGAAAAAAGCGTGGCGGTATGTTCAGAGCTATTGGGCCGACGAGCCTTGGTTTCCTGATCCTTGCGCGCGTGGCAATGTCATGTTCACCGGGCATCTCATGATGCTGATGGCGCTGCATGAGGCGCTTTCCGGACAACGCCTGTTCAGTCGCGACGGCGTGGAGTTGGTTTGGGACGACGCGCGCCGTTTCACCTATACCACCTCGCGGTTGGCGAATGTGGCGGCGGAACAGATCAGGGCGGGGAAGGGTGGAATCACCTGCGAGCCGGGACTGATTTTCTTCGCCTGCAACAATCACCCGCACGTCACCTTTCGTCTGTTGGAGGGCATGGGATACGGGGATTGGCGGGCTGAAAGTGAAAAATGGGAGCGCTGGGCACTCGCGGGATTGCGGGCGACAGCCGGCGGCGGTGCGTTCCGGCTGGTCCACCATGAGAAGAGCGGACTGTCGATGCCGCGCGGCATGCCGGGCTTCGACGGGTGGTGTCTGCTCTGGTACGAACCGTGGGCGTCCTGCCCGCTGAACAGTCATCGTCTCTGGCAGCTTGCAAAAAAGAAGATCAACTGGAATGAGTTGTCGGGGATGCCGGACGAGAGACCCGAGCGCACGGAGTGCTCAGATTGCTGTAATCCGCTCAAGGTCCCGACGGCGGCCACGGTTTCGTTTCTTGC
This sequence comes from Kiritimatiellia bacterium, assembly GCA_028684935.1. Lineage (GTDB taxonomy): Bacteria > Verrucomicrobiota > Kiritimatiellia > RFP12 > UBA1067 > DUPH01. Next base: position 746 of record JAQUEX010000281.1, read on the forward strand.
AGCCGCCGCACGAGCCTGTGGGGACGACGGCACGGCGGGACGGCTGGAAATGTGGCTGGACCGCCATTTTCGGAAAGATGAACGGGGCCGCCTGTGGTTGGATACACACAAGGAGTGGCGCATCGGTGCCAGTGCCAACCGTTTCATCGCACTGGCGCAGGCGCAGGGCTCGACGCTGCGTCCGATGATCCGACGGCCGCTGCCGCGCGCCTATTTTGAAGGCGTTCTTTTGGAGAAAGTCTGGCCGGATGATACGCCGGTCTATCGGGCTTGCCGCGATGAGCAGGGGGCGCTGCTGCTTGAAATCGACGGTCGCGGGTCAGCCCTCGCCCTGACCGTACGGCACGCCGGCGAGGCCCCGGAGATTACCATTGAAAACGGCGGCGGCTCGGTATGGGAAGGGGCAACAGGCACCTTGCGCATGGATCCCTGCTCAAGAGTGACGATTCGGATTGATGCTCTGAAGAAAACGGGGTATGGTAATGACACAGTAAGGTTGGAGGCCGGTCAGGGGCTCAGGAGGTTGAGCACCTTCCGGCAGGAACACTAAAGGAGGCGATGTCATGGCGAGGAATGTGACGATTGTGACCGGGCAGTGGGCGGACCTGCCGTTCGCGAAAGTGTGCGAGATGATGTCGGAGTTCGGGTATGACGGGCTCGAGATCTGCACGTGGGGCGATCACCTGGATCTGGACAAGGCGGCCAAGAGCAAGGCGTATTGCGATGACAAGCGGGCGCTGCTGGAGGCGCACGGCCTGGGATGTTGGGCGATCCAGAACCATCTGACCGGTCAGCTCGTGTGCGACAATCTGGACGCGCGCCACTATGCGTGGGCGCCCGCCAAGCTGCGCGGGGATGCCAAGGGCACCAAGAAGTGGGCGATCGAGATGCAGAAGAAGGCGGCCAAAGCCGCCAGAAACCTGGGCGTGTCGGTCGTGACCGGCTTTACCGGTTCGCCGATCTGGCATCTGCTCTATTCGTTCCCTCCGTGCATGCCCGGCCAGATCGAGAACGGCTACAAAGAGTTCGCGAAGACCTGGCGTCCGATTCTGGATGTTTATGCCGACAACGGCGTGAAGTTCGCGCTGGAGGTCCACCCGACCGAGATCGCGTTCGACATCGCCTCGGCGCAGCGCGCGCTGGAGGCGCTGGACGGCCACCCGGCATTCGGCTTCAACTACGATCCGTCGCACTTCGGCTACCAGGGCGTGGATTATGTGAAGTTTATCCGCACCTTTAAGGACCGCATCTTCCACGTTCACATGAAGGACGCGTGGTGGGGCCATGGCGACGGCACGGTGGGCGTGTTCGGCGGGCACACGGACTTCGCCGATCCGCGGCGCTTCTGGGACTTCCGCTCGCTGGGCCACGGCGATATCAACTTCGAAGAGATCATCGTGGCGCTCAACGATATCCGCTATCAGGGGCCGCTGTCGGTCGAGTGGGAGGATTCCCGCATGGACCGCTGCCACGGCGCGCAGGAGGCGTGCGACTTTGTGCGGGGCGTGGATTTCACGCCGAGCGCGATCGCGTTTGACGCGCAGTTCGACAAGTAATGGCGCGCGCGGCGCGGCTGAAACGATGACGGCGCGCGGGTGGTGGCCCGCGCGCCGTTTGTGTTTTCAGGAAGGAGAGCGGCGCGCGTGCGCCGCGTTCTTCCGGCTACTTCAACAGCAACACGGCCCCGCCTTGTGAGGTGAGCAGAAGCTGGGTGCCGTTGCCGCCGATGATCAGCTTGTACTTGGAGGGGAAGCCCGACAACGCGGGTTTGGTGTTGATCGAGCCGGTCGCGATGACGTACGTCGTGGCGGTCGGCTCGGCCGAGGCGGCATCCGCCGGCATGACGGTGAGGTTCGCGAGGTCCACGCCGTTGAAGGTGACGCAGGTGGAGGTGGCGCCGTCGATCTTCACGCGGTAGACGCTGCCGGGCGCGAACGTGCCGTTCGCGACGGTGCCGTCGCCGGTGAGGGTGCCGATGGCGCACTCGCCGCCGCCGAGATCGAGCGTCGCGCCGGACGCCAAGTCGAAGGAATCGTCGGAATAATCGGCGGGCATGGATGTTGTCAGCAGCGAGCCGTCGCCGGGATCTGCCAGCATCGCGTAATCCTGCCAGGTCGTGGAGGCCGCGCCCACCTTGATGCCGATGGCCCAGGGGATCACGCCGCTCCACGGGCCGTCGCCGCCGCCGTTCTCGGTGAAGCGCAGCTCGATGGCGTGGGGACCGGGCGGGAGCGTCACCGTGCCGGTCATAGTTTTACACGAATCGGCGGCAAAGATGACCACGTTGGTCCGGTCGATGATCAGCCGCCCGCCGTCGTCATAATCCATCATGAACGACCAGGTCACATCCTGGCCGGTGCGGTTCCAGATGGCGCCGGTGTAGACGAGGGTGAAGGTGTCGCCGTGCCCGGGGCTGCCGTACACGTTGGCCACGGAGGTGGCGAGATCCACGGTGGTGGTGTTGGGCATGGCGTTCCAATTCTTGTTGCCGTCCACCTCGCCGAACAGGAGTCCGGGTGTGAGATCGGAGAGCAGGGCGAGGGTGCCCGCCTCGACCTGCACGGCGGAGGGCGTCTCGACGTAGCCGTTGAGCGTGGTGGTGAAGAAGGGCTCGGCCTCGGTGTAGATGTCCGGCATGCCGTTGCCGTAGGCGTAGGGGATGACGAAATTGGCGCTGTCCGTCGTGTGGCGGCCCTGCAGGTCGATGCCGAAGCCGCTGCCGGGAATGACGCTTCCGCCCGCGCCGCCTGCATGCTGGCCGAAGCGCACTTCAAAGGCGTGGGGGCCGGGCGTGACGGGTACGGTGACGATGCGGGTGGCCGTGTCGCCGAGGCGGCCCGAGAGGACCGTCTGTCCGTCGATGACGATCAGGCAGGAGTCGTCTAGGTTCTGGATGAACGTCCACATCTCATTGGTGCCCGAGCGGTTCCAGACGTAACCGGAGTAGACGGCGGAGGCGTAGTTCCACCAGACGTAGCCGTTCGAAAGGGCGGCGGACTGGTTGTTGCCGGCCGGGACGCTGACGGTGCCGTTGGCGGCACGGGGGGTGAGTTGGACACCGCCGTCGCAAGGGTTGGGTTCGACGGAGTTGCCGCAGCCGCCGACCGTGCCCTCAAAGAGGCCGGGCACGCCCGGCAGCGCGTTGCGCGCGGCCTCGGCCGCGTCCCAGTTGACAGATGAGGTGGTGAGGACGGAGCCGTTGCCGGGGTCTGTGACGATGCGCCAGCCTGCGCCGTCGCCGGGGTCCCAGTTGAGGCCGCTGTCCATCATGCCGGTGAGGTTGCAGCCGACGTTGCCGGAGCCGTCGCCGAAGCGGGCGTCGAAGTAGTGCGGTCCCGGCGTGGCGGTGAAGGTGCCTGTAGAGGGGCCGCTGTTGCCGTTGCGATAGAGGACCAGCGACCGGTCGATGACCAGGTAGACGTAGTCGTCGAACGCGCCGCGGAAGTTCCAGACCTGATTGGTGGCGGTGCGGTTCCAGATGCAGCCGGCATAGGCGTAGGTGTGGTTGTTGCCGGCCCACATGCCGCCCGAATTGCTCGTGTTGGCCGTATTGCCGCCGTTGCCCGCATAGGTGGTGAGGCGGATGTTCTGCTTGGGCGTATAGCGGTAGGGGTCGTTGGCCGT